>JBEEIB010000084.1:0-13132 GCA_041167675.1 Verrucomicrobiota bacterium | reverse complement strand
CTTTTTTTGGCGCTGGGCCTTGACAAACTGGGCTTCATAGAAGCCCAGTATCCGCCGCGGCGGACTGGGTTGGCGCACCTGCGGTAGCGGCGACTGTCCCGTTACACCCTGTTGTGCCGCAGACTCGAGGCCGTCAACGAAGAAATTGATTCACCCGACCAAAAACCGCAGTCGCCATCCGCACCGACAGCTAGTTTCGGGAAATCCTTTCGAGCCGGTCCGGGATTAGGCATCGCGCTGACAGCATTGAACGTATAACGTTCTGTCTCGCCGCCGCCACCAAAGAAAAACCGTAATGGAAAATGGCGACTCCGATTTGTGGTTGAGCTATGCTGAAAGCTCCGAGCGAATTTTCCCGGCCTGGTTGCGCCAGTAGTGCAGCGGGATAGTCGCCGCTACGGAAGACACGTCTCCCGGCACTTCGTACTGGGCTACTTTCATTTAGTCCCCGCGGGACGGGCCTTAGCTATCTGTCTGCCATCTGTCATGCGCCTCGCCCCTATTTGCCTCCCAGACTGATTCCTTCCATGAAGAATCGCTGAAAGAAGAGAAACACTACGATCACCGGCAACACGACGAGACAGGAAGCTGCCATCAGTAGATTGAATTGAATTCCATGCATCGTTTTGAAAAAGGTGAGACCCAGCGACAGCGTGTACAATTTGTCGTTTTGCAGATAGATGAGCGGACCAAGGAAATCGTTCCAGGCGTTGACGCCAGCAAGTAACCCAACCACGACTAACGCAGGGCGGGCCAACGGTAAGATGATGCGATACATGATTTGGAACTCGTTAGCTCCGTCAATTCTCGCCGCCTCCGATAGATCAGCGGGAATTTGCAACATGAATTGACGCAAAAGAAAGATGAAGAAGGGATTTCCAAAAAATGTAGGCAAGATGAGCGGTAGAAAGGAATTTACTAACCCAAGCCGGGCGAAAAACGAGAACATCGGAACCATCGTGATAGGATTTACCGGGAATTGGATGAATATGAAGACGGATGCAATCACCGGATAAAAGAGCAGATCACGACCGGGCCACTTAATCCGCGAGAATCCATACGCAATAACAAAGTTTGACAGCACACTTCCTAGGATGGTCAGCGCCGCATAGAAGATGGTGTTTTCCAGGTAGGAGAGAAAAGGAAATGTGCGGGTTGCTTGATCGAAATTTTGCCAGTTGATTTCGTGAGGCCAAAGCGTTGGCGGGAAAGTGGCCAGTTCGCGATCGGACTTGAGAGCGGTGACGAACATCCAATACATCGGTGAGATATAGAAGAGGCTCATCCCAATAAGAAAGATTCTCGATACGAGCGGCTGGAGTGCAGCCGATCGCTTGGTTTGAATAGGGCCTTCGATATTGCTCATTCCAGGTGGTAGTTAACCCAGTATTTCGAGGACCAGAAAGTCGTCACGGCGAGGACCACATTGATGATGAAGAGGATTCCTGAAACTGCGGCGGCCAAACCGACTTGGCTGTACTCGAATGCATTCTTGTAGATGTACAGTGCGGTGAACATTGTGGAGTTCAACGGGCCGCCACCGGTCATGATGTAGGCCGGCACAAAAACCTGCAGGCCGAGACCGATCCCGATGATGATATCGTAAAGGATTGTCGGGGTCAGTAATGGTAAGGTGATGTACCAAAACTTCTGCCAGTGACCCGCGCCGTCCAGGGAAGCGGCATCATACAAACGTGCAGGAATCGCGCGGAGAGCGGTTAGGAAAACCAACCCAAAGTTGCCGGCGCCAAACTGCGCGACCAGGACGATTGCAAGTTTTGACCAGCGGGTGTCACCGAGCCAGTTAATCGCCGGAATATGCGGCAAACCGAGGAGATAGTTGAACAACCCAAATCGCGGATTCAACAACCAGATTAACATCATCGACAGCGCGAAGATTGGTGCAATGCTCGGGATGTACAATAGTGCCCGGTACAGGGTAACCTCGCGGACCTTTTGGTTCATCGCCATGGCCAGCGCGATCGCTACGGCAACGCCCAACGGAACGGCCAGCAATACGTAGTAAAAGGTGTTATACAGGGAAGTCCAAAAAAGGGGGTCTTTAAGCAGCTCCTGATAGTTCCGAAACCCGATCCATTCCGGTTCGCCAAAGCCGGAATATTGAGTCATCCCGAGATGGAAGTTGGATAATACCGGATAGAGCAGAAACAGAAAAAAACCGATGATCCAGGGACTAATAAACAGAAGTCCCAAAAGTAAGTTCCGGAAATCCCTCGAGATGATCCGTCGACGGCTTTTTTTCATTGTGGCTACATTGTGCTCTGCGACTGTTGTTGTAAGTGTTGCTTTCGGCGAGGAACGTCATTTGCGTTGTTTTGCCCATTATGGTAGGGCGAAAACCTGAGCGCGCCGCAAACCTCGCCTTGTCTGGTTTGGAGGCTCGCGCCGGGTTTGGGCCACGCGTTCGATATCGATCTGCGTTTCATCTTTTTGCAGTGCTTCTCAGTGTAGGACAAGCCTTGCGGAAAAAATGCCGGCGTCAGAACCACAAACGGCTCAAGCCGATTCGGCTGAGACCGAATCAGGCTTTTCGCCCTACCGTTGCTTTTCTCGCTACTTGCAAAACCGATCCATCTGCGGCTGGACCTCATCCACAACGGCTTTTAGAGCCGCGTCGGGCGTTTGGCTGTTCGTGATGACGGATTCCTCGGCTTCTTTCAACTTGTCCCAGTACAACGCACCGACCGGCAGCGGCGGCCGAGACTTCGAGACCGGAAGCAAGCTCAGAAAAAATTCATACTCCGGCGCATACAGATCTTTGCGCTGCTGCAGACTTTTCAAGGTAGGCAGCGACGCTGCTTCTTTTACTAGGAGCGTTTGACCTTCTTCCCCCGTTATTGAACGCAATAGCTGGTAAGCGGCATCTGCGTTTTTGGTTCCTTGAAGGATCGCTACCGACCATCCGCCCGACCAGGATGTCTTCAAACCGTTCGGTGCCGGAATGTAGGTCACGCCGTACTCGAGATTGGGAGCAGCGTCTTTCATCGCAGCAAAGACCCAATTCCCAGTGACTAGAAATGCGACTTTCCCGGTGAAGAAGGGCAACTGCGCCGGCGGCAGCGTTCCCGTGCTGGGCCATTGCCAATAAGTGTCCACGAAGGTTCGGGCTTTTTGCGGATCCAATGCTTTCGCCCAATCATACAAAAATTGGTAACCTTTGACGACTCCAGGGTCGGTTGCCGTCACCTTGCAACCAGCGAAATCAAAGAAGCTCCCACCAAAGGCGTATCCCCAGGTATAACCCCAGCCCTGTTCGAGCCACGGGACAAACCCGATCCGCGTATAGGCGCCCGACGAATCGGTTTGGTTAAGCTTGAGCGCGATCTCCTTAAAGCGATCGGGTGCAATCGGTCCTCGTGCTGGATCGAATTCAGCCAGGTCGATGCCGGCTTCCTTGAGAATTTGTTTGTTGTAAAAGAGCACGCGCGCATCGGTGTTGGTCGGAACAGCGTAAACCTTGTTCTGATAAGTTACTTCCTGCCATGGTCCATCGGAGTATTCCTGGCTGAGATCTTTTCCTTCCTTCTTGATCAAAGGGGTTAAATCAGTCAACAAACCGGCGGCTGCTCGCTGTGCAACGGTGAACCGGTCAATCACGGCAAGATCCGGACCGGCGCCGCTCCGGACTGCAGTCATGAGCTTGGCCACGTCGGTTTCGGATCCAGGAACAACCTCAACCTTAACCTTGATGCTCGGGTTTTTCTCGGCGAATGCTTCGGCCGCTTTTTGATAAGCACCCTTTTCGTGGGCATCAAGCGAGGAGGGAAGCCAGAGTTTAAGTTGAGTTTGTCCGTAAGCTCCTGTCGAGATCCAGAGGCAAGAACAGATCGCTATTAACGCTTTATAATTCATTTTCATCGGGGGGAATGAGTTTCGGATTGAAAAAGGATCCAGCACGTGGATTGAGTATCACGTCTTGATAGACAACGCTTACAACTACAAAACTGAATTGGTCGGTCAAGAATTGATCCGGTGGAGATTCGTCGCGATTCCCTCCAACAGTCGTTAAGGCGGCTCTCAAACCGACTGCTAGAACTCGGCGCCTGGCGCGATCGAGATTGGATCCCGATCGCTGATGGTGAATTTCGGGTCGATCCCGATGCTCGGTGGCGTTCGATTCGAACGGGCGACCCGTGGCCGATCCAGGCTGCACCGGTCGAGTTCCGTTTCAATGTCTCGATCCCGGAACGCTGGACAGGACACCCTGTCGATTGCCGTTTTCGCTTAGGCGGTGAAGCGCTTCTCTTCGTCAATGGTTCACCGGTCGGCGGTCTAAACTCGTTCCACGATGAACATCCGGTACTGAGTTCTGCTATCGGTGGAGAAACCCTCCATTTCGGGGCTGAAGCGGTTTCTCATGGCTTATTCGGTACACCAACTGCCGAACCCCGGATCGAATTGGCAGCTGTACTGATCCCGGAATGCGACGTGCGATTACTCTACTACGACTTCGCTGCTGCGTTAGATGCCGCCCATTATCACTATTTCGCCGGCCGGTCGGCAATAACGGAGTCGGTTCTGCAAGCAGTCCATCGGGCTTTTATTCGGATTTCGCTACCACGAAGCGAGACTGAAGAATACTTGGCCCGTATTGCTACGACCTCGCAAAACCGCTCTGCCGAGAATTTCTATGGCAATGAGGAGAGCCTGGCTTCGCTTTGGGAAAGGTGGAAGTTTCGGTCGCCGGCCAGCACGCTGACGAATGAACAACTTCGGCAGTTGCGTGAAGTAAGAGAGCAATTTAGCAAAGAGCTCAGCCAAATTCGAACGCGTCTTCCAGCCGAAGGAGGTGTGTGGCTGACGGGTCACGCCCACATCGATCTTGCCTGGCTCTGGCCGCTGGACGAGACGCGGAGGAAGGCCCGCCGAACATTTCACACCATAATCGGGCTGATGGATCGATACCCGGAGCTCTATTTTAATCAATCGAGTGCGCAACTCTATTCCTGGATCGAGCAGGAGGATCCAGCTCTGTTTGAAAGAATTCAGGCCCATGTGCGAGCCGGTCGTTGGGAACTGGTGGGTGGGATGTGGGTTGAACCCGATGGCAATCTGCCCACCGGCGAGTCCTGGGTTCGTCAGCTACTGTTTGGCCAACGATACTTCGAAAGCCGATTTGGCCGGCGCGCCAAAGTAGCTTGGTTACCAGATTCGTTCGGATTCACCGGAAGTCTTCCGCAACTGCTCGTCTCTGCCGGAATTCCTTATTTTTTTACTCACAAACTAACCTGGAACGAGCGAAACCCTTTCCCTTACGATCTCTATTGGTGGGAAGGTATCGACGGCAGTCGCGTTCTTGCCCACAGCTTCACCAACCCGGACTCCGGCTACAATGCTCGGGTTACGGCCCAGGAGATGGGCGAGACCTGGCGAAATTTCAGGGGCAAACAGATACACGACTTCAGTTTACTTGCGTTCGGCCACGGCGATGGCGGTGGTGGCCCGAGCGAAGAGATGTTGGAGCGCTTTGCGCGGCTAAGCGATTTTCCGGGTTTACCGCGTCTCAAGATTGGACCGGTCACCGAATTTTATGAAAATATTTCGACGCCGTCGTTACCGGTTTGGATAGGGGAGCAATACCTCGAATACCATCGCGCCACCTTGACGACGCAAGGGCAGGTCAAATCCCTACATCGGCGATTGGAACACGCGCTGGTCGAAACCGAAACATCGGTAACTCTGGCGCACGTTTGGCATCAGCGGCGTTATCCGCTCGAAGAATTGCGTCGTCTTTGGCAGATACTCTTGCTCAATGAGTTTCATGATATTCTGCCAGGATCGAGCATTCATTCGGTTTATGAAACCGCGCGCCGCCAGTTAACTTCAGCCTTGGACGAGGCTGAGCGGCTCCGCGAAGACGCATTGGCGCCGATCGAAAAAGTTCCGGGAGAGCAGCCAAAAGCGGGAGGCCGCACCTCCTTGCGCGCCGACGAAGGTCTGGTATGGAATCTCCAGCTACATGATCGACCGTTGGTTGCGGAAATAGGGGGTATAGACAGCGGGGTAGTTATCCATGTAAACGGACTCGAACTGCCTACCCAACGCCTGGAAGGCAACCGCGGGCTGGTCGCCGCCGCCGCTGTCATCGTTCCAGCTCTGAGCGCCCTCTCTTTCCGTTCGATTCGCGGGGAGCCGGTGTCCGTCGCTTCGCCGGTTCGCGTTGATAGTCGGGAAATCGAAAACGAGAACCTGCGCATCCGGGTACATGACGATGGAACTCTTGCTTCGATCCACGATAAAATTCATCGAAGGGAAGTCTTGGCTGATCGAGGAAATCAGCTTTGGTTGTTTACGGATATCCCCCGGCAGTTTGATGCCTGGGACATCGATTTCTCTTATGCGGATGAGGGTCTAGAACTTGTCGCCGAAGACCAGCCGGAAATAATCGAACACGGTCCGCTGCGGGCCGCGCTGAGAGTCGTTCGTCGCCACGACAATATCGAGATTGTTCAGGACTATCGGCTTACCACGGAGTCGCGAGTGCTCGAGATTCATACCAGAGTTCGCTGGCGAGGAAGGAGACGATTTTTGCGAGCTTTTTTTCCCCTTGAGATCCGGACTCATGAAATTTGGGCGGAGACAGCTTTTGGCGCGGTCGCTCGGCCGAATCATCGTAACACTCCGTGGGATCAAGCTCGTTTTGAAATACCAGCCCATCGTTGGGTTGACCTGAGCGAACCAAGTTATGGGGTCAGCTTACTGAACAACGGGAAGTATGGTCATAGCGCACAGGGGAACATCTTAGGAATCAGTTTGTTGCGTTCTCCAATCTATCCGGATCCGTATGCGGACGAAGGTGACCACGAATTCGGTTATGCGATCTATCCACATGCTGGCGACTGGCGAAACGGGACTGTGCAGGCGGCTGAGGATATGCACTGGCCGCTAAGGGTTACCGCGGCACAGGGAACGGCAGTCCAGCCTTCGCTCTTTCGGTTTAAGGTAAATCCTCTCAAATTCGCGTGCCTAAAAAAGGCCGAAGATTCCGACGATGTAATCTTACGGCTATATGAACCTTACGGAAACCGAGGCCAAACGACTTTGGAAACTGCTCTCCCGCTGAAAAAAGCTGCAATCGTCAATATTTTGGAAGAACAAGCCAACGAACTCAGAGTCGAAGACGAGCAGGGAATCACCCTTTCGTTCACACCGTTCCAGGTGATTTCGGTCAAACTCACTTTTGCACGGTAGGGCGAAACAGATCCGGCGAAAGCCGGGATCTGTGAGCCTGGAGCAAGCGGGCTGCGGCCGATCTATCGGCATATTCGTTAGCGGCGACTAACCTGGCGGCTATTGTTTGACCGATCCTGAGTAACGCGAACAACCGGGCGAAGCTCCGGCCGCGTCGAGAGCTTGATCAAACCCTGTTAGGCAGACCAGAGAAACCGGGAATCGAGAGAGCTTGGGGTTGCTTTGGGCACTCGGCGGAGTCCGCCGCGACGGAACTATTTGTGAAATCGGCGCAATGATTCTTGCGTTGCGCCCTTGTTCTGACACAATCCGACCCTTCTAACCGTGTCGAGCTGGATGTTGGTCCAGTCAAGAATGTGCCGAGATCAAATCCGATACCCCCCACATTTGGCCATAACCATTAGGAATCTGTCGTAGGAAACCGCTTCTTCTGGCCAGGATTCGCTTGGAAAAGAGGCCTCTGACATGACTTGGAAAATGAATGTAATCTCTATTCGGTCGATTGGCTCAATCGCCCTAGGTACTGTCCTGATTTGCACGCTTCTCGTGGTGGGCTGCAAAAAGGAGAAGACCAGCGTCGCGCCTATCCAGACGATCGAGGTGACTGCAGTTAAGGTTGAGCCGCGTGATGTGCCGATCACATTCGAATGGATCGCCCAGACGGAGAGCTCGCGACAGGTCGATATTCGAGCCCGCGTCGAGGGCATTTTGGAAAAGCGGGTCTATAAAGAAGGCGCGATCGTCCAGGAAGGGCAAGTGATGTTCGAGATGGAGCGCAAACCATTCGAGGCGCGCCTCGACGCGGCCAAGGCGAACCTTGGTCAAGAGGACGCACGTCTGGCCAATGCGCAGCAAACGCTCGAGCGGGTGCAGGGCCTGTCGGAAAGGAATGTGGTTAGTCGCCAGAACCTCGATGACGCGACCAACTCGGAACGGGCGGCAGCAGCGGCGGTTGAAGCTGCCAAAGCCAAGGTCGCAGAAGCAGAGCTCAATCTTGGTTACACGACAATCCGCGCACCGATCACTGGGTTGTCATCGTTTGCGACTAAGCACGACGGCAGCTACATCGGCGCCGGGGCAGACAGTATGCTGACTTACGTTGCGGCACTCGATCCGATGCGAATTAACTTTAGCATATCTGAGAATCAGGTGTTGCGAATCCGGGAAGAGGTCAAAGCTGGCCGGCTCGTGGTTCCACCAGATAATTCCTTCGACGTGGAGGTGTTGTTGGCTGATGGCAGAGTCCATCCGCAGAAAGGCGAAGTCACATTTTCGGATTTGGCTTTCAGTCGTGAGACCGGGACCTTTCTTGTGAGAGCTGAAGTGCCAAACCCAGAGGGCGATCTGCGCCCCGGTCAGTTTGTGCGCGCCCGCCTCCTTGGTTCAGTGCGCCCCAAAGCTATCCTCGTACCCAAGCGTGCGGTGCTTCAAGGGGCGCAGGGGAGCTTTGTGTGGGTCGTGGGGCCGGATGGGAAAGCGGAGCTGCGCCCGCTTGAGCTCGGTGACTGGCATGGTGACGAGTGGTTTGTCAACGAAGGGTTACGAGGTGGCGAGATGGTGGTGGTCGACGGAGGCATCAAGATCCAGCCAGGTGCGACACTCAAAGTTGTCGAACCTGCTGTTCAGTTAGGAACAAAATAGAAGGCCGCTATGATTTCTCGATTTTGTATCCAGCGGCCGATCTTCGCTATTGTCCTTTCCCTTGTCATAGTTATCGCCGGCCTCGGCGCGATGATGAGCTTGCCGATTGCGCAGTATCCAGAGATCTCACCGCCTGTGGTCACGGTTTCCACTTCGTATCCTGGCGCCGACGCTGACACTATCGCACAGGCGGTAGCAGCGCCCATCGAGACGCAGGTGAACGGGGTAGATAACATGTTATACATGGAATCTTCCTGCTCATCGGCGGGCCAGTATTCGCTCTCGGTTTCTTTTCAGGTCGGTACTAATCCCGACACCGCGCAGGTTCAGGTACAAAACCGTGTAAGTCTCGCTCTGCCGACCCTGCCTGACACCGTGCAGCGGGGTGGTGTGCAGACGGAAAAAAGGTCGAGCACTTTTCTGATGATCATCGGCATCTATTCGCCGGATGGGCGCTACGATGCGGAATACGTTGGCAATTACGCCAACCTCTATGTGCTTGACGCAATCAAGCGCATTCCCGGCGCGAATCAGGCATCCATCCTCGGCACCCCTGATCTGGCGATGCGAATTTGGCTGAAGCCCGATCGGATGGCCAGCCTCGGCATCACGCCGAGCGACATCGCTCAGGCAGTTTCGGCGCAAAACCAGCAGTTTGGTGCCGGCAGTGTCGGTCGCTCGCCAACCAGTGGTCCGGTAGCCATGACCTTTCCAGTGGTGACTGAAGGTCGCTTTAGTACCCCGCAGGAATTTGAAGATATTATCTTGCGTGCAGACCCGAAGGGCGTGGCCATCGTGCGGCTCAAAGACGTCGGTCGTGCGGAAGTCGGTCTCAAGGACTATCTGCTGCGGTCCAAACTGAACGGCAAGCCGGCCACCTTGATTGCTATCTATCAGCAACCCGGCTCGAACGCGCTAGCTGTAGCCAAGAACGTGCGGCAGACGCTAGGCGAATTAAAAGGTAAGTTTCCTCAGGGATTGGACTACACGATCTCGCTCGATACGACGAAGTTCGTCAAGGCATCGATCAAGGAGGTGGAGCACACTTTATTCGAGGCCGTTCTCCTGGTTCTAGCGGTCGTATTTCTTTTTTTACAGAACTTCCGGGCAACGATTATCCCTACGCTCGCGGTCGTTGTTTCGTTATTAGGGACGTTCATCGGGATGATGGCGTTGGGTTTCTCGATCAATCTCCTTACGCTCTTCGGCCTGGTCGTCGCAATTGGGATCGTGGTGGACGATGCTATCGTGGTTGTCGAGGCCGTTGAGCACAATATGGCTGCGCGTCAACTCTCTGCCCGCGACGCAGCTTTTCGCGCGATGGAAGAAGTCTCCGGACCAGTGATTGCCGTCGTGCTGGTGCTGGCGGCAGTCTTTCTGCCAACGGCCGCAATTAGCGGCACAACCGGGCAGCTCTACAAGCAGTTCGCTGTCACTATCGCCGTCTCGGTCGCGATATCCGGATTTGTCGCATTGACTCTTACACCAGCGCTCTGTTCTCTTTGGCTCAAGCCGCATCATGGTGGTCCGCGTCGAGGTTTTTTTGGATGGTTTAACCGCGGCTTCGATCGAGTAACCAATCTCTATGGAGCTGGCGTAAGCCACGCGATTCGCCGGTGGCTCCTCGCGCTCGTTCTGCTCGCGGTGATGCTGTTCTGCACATGGCGGCTTTTCAACACAGTGCCTGGCAGTTTCGTGCCGCCGGAAGATCAAGGCTACGTATTGGTTGCCGCAATTCTGCCTGACGGCGCGAGCCTCGATCGCGCCGAGAAGGTTTCGGATAGTGTGTCGGAAATTTTCAGCAAGGAGCCCGCGGTAAAAGACTCTTCGGTGCTGGCGGGCTACAGTCTACTTGATGGCCAATTTAAGACTAGGGCTGGGACTCTATTTGTATCATTGAAGGATTTTGACCAAAGGAAGGGTGCTGAGAACAGCGCCTTTGCTTTGATCGATCGGGTGCGGCCAAAGCTGGCTGCGATCAAAGAGGCGATAGTTATCCCGGTCAACCCACCGTCGATTCCTGGCCTTGGCGCGCAAGGTGGATTCGAGTTTTGGGTTCAAAGTCGTGGACAGGGCGATGCGACGCAACTCCAGGAAGTCGTCCGCGCATTCTTGGCTAAGGCCGGCCAGCGACCCGAACTGACGGATCTCAGCGCCACATTAGACGCTGCTTCCCGTCAACTCCGTCTGCAGGTGGACCGGGCGAAGGCCGAAACCCTCGGCGTTCCGGTGCAGGATGTCTACGACGCAGTGCAAACGCTTTTCGGTTCATTCTTTGCCAGCCAATACAACAAATACAGTAGGGTTTGGCAGGTTGTGCTCCAAGCGGAAGCTCGATACCGCGCCGACCCCGGTGACATCGAGAATATCTACGTCCGCAGCCGCTCGAACCACATGGTGCCGCTTTCCGCAGTCGTGACGACTCGCTACAGTGTTGGGCCAGATCTTATCCAGCGCTTCAACAACTTCCTCTCCGTTCGCGTCAACGGCAACGCCGGCAAGGGCTTCAGTTCTGGTCAAGCGATCGCAGCAATGGAAAACGTGGCTCGCGAGGTCCTACCAGATGGTTATACCTATCAATGGTCAGGCCAGTCGCTCGAAGAGAAGAAATCAGGATCATCTTCAATCCTCGTCTTCGTCTTTGGCGTGGTGTTTGTCTTCCTCATTCTCGCCGCCCAATACGAATCCTGGGGCCTGCCGATGGCCGTCATCACCGCGGTGCCGTTCGCTATTTTCGGGGCGATTCTGGGCGTCTGGCTGCGCGGCCTGGAAAACGATGTCTATTTTCAAATTGGTTTGGTGACGCTGGTCGGGCTTGCCGCCAAAAACGCGATCCTCATTGTTGAATTTGCCGTCCTTCGGCATCGTGAAGGCTTATCCATTCGGGAGGCAGCCATCGATGCCGCACGGCTGCGCCTTCGGCCGATCATCATGACCTCGCTCGCTTTTATTTTCGGCATGGTGCCGATGTTCATCGCCGGGGGCGCCGGGGCGAATTCGCGGCACTCCGTCGCTACGGGCATCATCGGCGGAATGATTATTGCCAGCTCAATCGCTCTCTTCTTTATACCGATGTTCTTTTACCTTATCGAAAGCGTCGGCGAACGCATGGCCTCCGCGAAAAATAGTTCAGCCAAGATTCCGCCGCCGGCCGCACCGGAAAGAACATCCGGCAGTCTGCCGGCCACCGGAGGGTAAAGAATAGGATTGGTAGGGCGAAACCCGATTCCGTCCGGCGGCTGCCAATGCGCGTCAACTTAAAGGAAAGAGATATGCGCAAGGAGGAGCTGTCCAGGCGGGCTACTTTCATTGGGCCCCTCTGGGACCAGTCTGCCACTTAGCCCCAATACTCCCTCACTCCAATTCTTCCGGATGTCCACAACCTACCTAGCGCTACTTCGAGGTATCAACCTTGGCCCCAAAAATAAGATCCTGATGCCAGACTTGGTCGAGGTTTTCACCAAAGCCGCATGCAAGGACGTACGGACCTATATTCAGAGCGGAAATGTGATCTTCGAAGCGACCCCGGAAGTCTCAAACCGGCTTCCAGAGCTGATCGCGAAGGAAATTCAGAGGCGTTTCGGTCATAAGGTTCCGGTAGTGCTGCGAACGACTGGGGAGATGCGCGAGGTTGTTCGCGAGAATCCATTTTTCAAGGAAGGAGCAGCGGAGGATATACTTCACGTTATGTTCCTGACGGATCTGCCAAAGCCGGGCGCAGCAAAAAGCCTTGATCCAGATCGATCGCCACCAAACCGGTTCATGGTTCGAGGAAAAGAGATTTATCTACTATTTCCCGCTGGTTTCGCGCGGACCAAACTTACGAGCTCCTATTTTGATTCAAAGCTGGGGACGATCGGCACGGTAAGAAGTTGGCGCACGGTGACTAAGCTTCTTGAGCTCATGAAAGAAAGAAATCTCACGCCAAGACGCAGAGACGCCAAGTAGTTGCCCGGTCCTTTCGGCTCAAGACCCAGAGAGTATCTTGCTTCCCGGGCTTGCTCTTCCGCCGTAGTTTTGGGTTGTGAGGAAACGAAGGAGGCAACATCAGTCTACTCTTACTATCTCCCATTTTATTATCGCTCTCGGCCTACGTCCCAGATGAAAGCGAAAAAGAAGGATCCAAAAAAAAGAAATTCGCTTCCTCAGGAAGCTAGTGCACCAAGTCTGAGACTCATATAGCAGCAGGTGCGATTCTATGACCGACGTTCTTGTAGATCCAACGGATCGGGGTCGCAGTCTTGTTGTAGTTGCGGATGTAGCGCATTAGCTTGTGTGC
>JBEEIB010000083.1:0-8619 GCA_041167675.1 Verrucomicrobiota bacterium | reverse complement strand
AGCAGCAGGACAACGAGAATGGCGATTGATTTGAAGAGTGAGGAAACAACTGACCAGGAGGTACGCATATGAGGCCGAGCTTGTAGCAGAGCCTGCCCGGCATTGCAACGCAAAAAGCGTATTATTTCGTCGTCTTGCGGCGCCACGGTCCAGGAGAGATTTGTAAATCGATAAGTTTGTTCCCTCTCGATGCGAGGAAGAGGCGCGCGTTAGCTTAGCGAATCGGCCGCTGCGGCGGAAACGGCATTTTCGTTACAATTAGAGCCGGCCGCCGCGCAACCCGCTCAAACCTGGGATCAGAAGCGCCAGGGCCAGGCAAATCACCGCGAGGGCGAGCGCAGCTCCTGACGCGACGACATTCAGGATAGCCAGCAGCGCCAACACCAGCGCGATGATCGCCAGAATCGGGGTCAAAGATAATCTCATATTTTTAAAACCTTCACACCTGTTCTTGATCTTGCGGAACAACTGTTGGCCGGTTCGGGTCTTGCGGTCGGGGCGTCCCGACTGAGCGCGGCGTGCTGGTCGCAGGCAATTCTGATGCGCCACGTCTTGTCCAGGCGCTGCGTCTATCGGATTGATTGTGCATCGTCCCCCAACCACCCGATGCCGCCTGCGTGGGCGCTGCCGCGGCCGCTGCCTGTGAAGACGTCTGGGTTTGCGCCGATTCCGGCTTCGATTCCGGTTGAACCAGCGCATCATCCGGAACAACGATAAGATCGTTTCCTACCTGCAAATCGGCGTCCGCCCGGACGTAACAAGTCACCTGCGCCTTTTCGCGTCCGAAAATACTTTCCAGTTTGCTCTTCGCACCCTCGGAAAGGGCAAAGCCGATGATTTCTCCGTCTTCACGTTCGATCAGGACATCGCCGATCGAGCCCAGCAATCGGCCGCTCTGCGTCACCATCTTCCGCCCAATGATGTCGGAAACCCGCGGTAACGACTTAAGATCAGCGGTATTTTGTTTAATGGCCGATCCGCGGATCGTGATTGCGTCGGGTCCGATGACATGCAGCGCTGACGCCGGAATAGTGCGGCGAGTTCCGCCACCAAAAATCGACTCGCCACGAGCGACCACGAAACCGGCAACATGGTGCCCCTCGCGATCGACGATGATTTCCTTTATGTGGCCAAGCCGCTCCGCAGCATCCATGTCGACCACCGCCCTACCGACCAACTCGTTTGCTCGAATCATTTAATCCTCCTAATACTAAAGACTCCGGCGCTTGTACTTCGCAAGCGCGAATGTCATCGACCGTGCCCTGCGTTCTTGCCAGCGTTCTCGGCCATGCTCCGGCGGCGCTGACGTGGCACAGGCATCCTGCCTGTGAAACAAAGCCCAGAGTCAGCCGGTGCGCTCGGCCACGATCTCGACCACCAGGGGCGTCAGCATGAGTGAATCAGACTTCGCTTCGGCGTCGGCAAATTCGGAGCGCACTTCCTGGACGAACTCGTCATCGACACGTCCTAAATGCTGCAGCCGGGCAGACCCGCTCTCAACGAAGGCGGCCGGCCACTGCCACATGTAATCAGCCGGACCCACGCAATAGATTCGCGGGATGGCCGAGCGAACAATAAATCCGTGTGCGGACAGCAACGGCGGCAAACTCAAACCCACATCAGGATCACCCCCAACTGCTCGCCAGCTGTCGCTTACCTGCTCGGCAAAACGCTCGAGTTTTGGCCGGCGCGGCGAAAAGCGCCACGTCAGGTAGTGGGCGTACTCGTGAAAAATGGCCACGCTGCCAAGCGGCATGACCGCGGCGAGTTTCTTGATCAGAAGCGCCGGGTCCGAGACAAACGAAAGGACCCAGCGGCACCAGCTAAAATCATAGGCAGCTTTCGGCAGATCGTCTGTCATCAAATCGAGCTCGTGGATTTGAATCTGATTAAGCTGGCGTGAACGGCAGGCGTCTTTCATCACGCCGACAAACTTGCTCGAGCGCTCAAGAGCAACGATTTCGCCCGCTGACCCAACAATCTCCGCCAGATCGATCGCGGCATAACCAGGCCCCGCGCCGAGATCGAGCACCCGTTTTCCAACCGTGATTCCAGCCTTCTGCCACAATTTTGAGACCACCGGGCGCCACACTCGATGTTGCAATCCGAGCCGCTCCACTTCCTCATCGTGGGTTCCAAGAATGTAATCGCGCTCCATTTTCTGTGGCATGACGCTGTGGTGCTGAGTTTAGCCTAAATCTTTTGACCTTCTATCGGTCAAACTGGTAGCCGAAAGCTTCGACATCGATCTTGAACTTCTCCCCGATCAACTGCCGTGTTCTTTCTGTGTAATACTCGGTGTAGTGGCGAGATCGCGGGTTCGCTCTGGAGTGAGGCAACGTCGCGCTGACCCCGATTTTCGCGGCGACGAAAGCCCAGTCCTCCTCCAAGCGTTCGAATCTGCCAATGAAATCGGCCAGGATTTTTCCATTGGGATCGACAAACCAATCAAGCTGGTAACGGTGAGGAGATGAGTGAATGCAAGTGCTGCTGCTGTACTGAATCCAATCCACAAACTGTTCGAAGCTCATTTGCTCCCTTAATTCCAGCGCTTCCTTGCGTTCGTAAAGCGAGACGACCCGGTCCCATGGGTTGCGGACAAATCCAAACTTGAAATAGTTGTCGAATTGTCGCTGACCCATCTCTTTTCGCCGCTCCGGAGACAACATTGGATAGAGGCATTCCAGAATCCGGTTTTTTCTTCCGCCGCGAACGGGCCAATAGCTTTCCATCAGCGTCTTGATCTCCCACAGGTTAAGATGCGGCCTGATCGGTTTGCCGAGAATCGCTCGAATACTGGTGGAACCGGTTTTGGGTACCTGAACGAAAATGCACTTGTGCCGGTGCGAGATCATTCGCGTTTATTTGTCAGGTTCGGATTCCCACGTTTGCTAAGAAACGATAATAGCAATCCGAGATGAAGGCGATTGTTCTTACTTTTGATCGGAACCGGGCGATCACAGAGCACATGATGCTGCAATATGACCGCCTTTGGCCCGATCATCCATTTTGCTTTAGAATTCCTTACCAAAATCGGGCCGGTTCCAACTCAGATCGTAGAGAATACATCAGGGCGCCGGGCGACACCCCAGCAGAGATTCCAGCCGCCGTTCTGAAGTTACTCGCGGATTTAGATGACGAAGAATGGATCTATTGGTGTTCCGACGATAAGTATCCGATTCAGCTGGTTGTAGCAAAAATTCGGCAGTTGATGGCCTATCTGCGCGATCGTCGCGATGTCAGCGGCCTTTTATTCTGTCGCACCCGCGTTACCCTGGATCAGCCGGAGCTCACGCTCTATCCGGGCGAGCGAGGAACGTCTTTCGGCGACATTCTCCTGGAGCGAAAGAGTTGGTACCAAATCTGGATCCATCAATTTCTTAAAGTGAAGGTGCTGCGATATTTTTTCACTCAGATGCCCCACCAACTTTCCTCGGCCAAAGCGATGGACGAATTGAAGAACGAAATTGCCAAGCCGGACGAGTTCCACTTGTTCGTAACCAGGGAGAATTTTGCCGTCTTCGGTGAAAGCACCCAGCGAGGTTCTATCACTAAAAATTGTCTCGAGAGCATAGGCCGCACGGATATTGATCTGCCGGAATGGTTTCGCCGTTCCAACGGTCAGCGGGTGACAATGGGAGAACTGCCGGAGTTGCGAAATCCATGGAGTAAATGGAAGAAGCGCCTGTTTTCATGATGACAGCTGGCCTCTGCGTTTATTCTTCAGGTCGGCCAAAGTTCCAGACCATGGATGCAATTACGGACATCCCTTGAAATATTAACCTGCTTGATTGTCTCGCCCGTCTCCAGGTTGTAGGCTGATATGGTCGAGGGGGAAGAACCACCGATTACTACACTGTTGTTGTAGATACATAGTCCGCGGGCGAAACCCTGGCGGGCATGATCGTCGGGTATGTCGGTATGGGACAACTCGGCTGCGTTGAATTGTGGCACGGCAAAGCTCCTTCGGATGCGATTGTTCGTGTCGGCGACAACGAGGCGGTCGGATGCGGTATCGTTGTAAATCAATCCATCTTTGAATACGGCGGCGTTGTGCGTGCCGCGTGGCAACACGGCATACTCGCGCAGCGTTTCGCCATCCAGCGCGAGAAGAGCTTCAATCCTCGTCCCTGAAATCATTATCGAGCCACCGTTCCGGCTCACATTATTAATATGTAAGTCAGCGCTGTCAGGTCCGATTGTTGGTCCCTTTTCACCGTTAGGATCAAAGGCGGTGGCGCTAAACTTCGCTTCGGAGCGCGCCGCCGTCCGGATGCGGGTAAACAGATTTCTTCTCCCCTGCGGCTGCCGGACAATCGTGTGGCCGCAGGTAAAGCGATCCGTTAAAAGATCAAAGTGCAAAATACTGTTTAGCTCGGTCGAGGTAAGATAAAGCGTGTCGTCGACGATATCGATTTCGTGGCAACGTCTTAGATATTTGTTTGTATGGGACTGCAATAGTCGAAAACCGCGGCTGTAGACGAATATCTCGTCACTCGCGGCCAGATAGATTTTACTTTTATGGAAGGCGATGCCGCGTAGTCCACGATCTCCGCCCCGCCCTTCCCAATTAATTTTGCTGTCATTCCAGTCGATAACCTGCTCGACCTCTCCAGAATCGAGATCGACAACATAGACACCTCCGTGACTTTCCCCCTGCCGGGCGGAGCGGATGACTGAGGTGGTGATCACCTTTGGCAATTGGGGCATGATGGCAACGGTTTTACTGGCGACAGTTCTGAGTCACAGTCTAAGCGTGTCGCCAACTGCCTCCTGCCATTGGTGGATCTCATCCTTGGCGCGACTAATTACAGGTGCGTGGCTTCTGCCGTCATAGACGTTCTCCGCCTCAATGGGATCGGTGTTTAAGTCGTATAGCTCGTTCATGTCTTTGTCCCGCAAACAGAGCTTCCACCCATCCGGCGTGACTATCGTGCGGGTAGATTCGTCGCATGCTCGCTTGATGGCCCGTCGCGGGGCCAATGATGTCCCCTTCACTACCTTGGTCCTATTAGGAGACCACTCGATGAAAATACTCTGCGGTGTCATCGCTTCGCCGCGTAACAGGGGAACCCTGCTTTGACCAGCGCATTGTGCTGGGATTGGCTGACCGAGCAACTCCATCACAGTGGGGAGGAAATCGATATGGCTTATCGGCTGCGCGATCTTGCTACTCCGCCGCTGGCCCGGCACTCGGACGAGGTAGGGCACACGCGCCGCCTCTTCAAACATGATTTCTTTTCCGAAAAGATGATGTGCGCCCAGACTATCGCCATGATCGCTTGTATGGATGATGATCGTGTTATCGCTCAAGCCGCAGCGCTCCACGCAGGAAAGAATTGCTCCGATGCTTTGATCGAGCATTGTGATCAGCCCAAAGTAGCGCTGCCTCATTCCACGATACTCTTCCGGGGTGATTCCAAAGAAGAAAAGCCTGGGTAACCTGGTGCGATCAAGCACCGCCTCGGCTTGTTGCCATTCGCGCATTAACCGATAGCGAAGCGGAATCCGGTCGCTCCCCGGCAATTGGGCAGTGGCATCGAGCTCGACTTCCTCCAGCAAATGTTCGTCGTTCAACGGTCCGTTGTAGGGCGAATGAGGTTCGACAAAGGAGACGAAGAGGACGAACGGATCCCGGCCATGCTTCTGGATGAAATCACAAGCATGCCGCTCGAGAAATTTCGGTTTTGACACCGCCAATGGTAATTCGCTAACGGCGCGCTCAGAAAAAGTTTCGTTTGATTTGTCGGGGGCGTAGCCTAACGACAGTAGAAAACGACTATAATCGCTGACTCCCTCAGTCGAAATCCAATCACGAAATCCGCGCTGCCGCTGCGCCTCATCGCCGAGTTGCCATTTACCCATATAGGCTGGATGATAGTCTTCGTCCCTAAAGAGCTCAGCAACAGTGTGATGGCGATGATCGAGCGCCACGCTATTTCTAGTGCAGCCGCAACTATGCGGCCACATCCCAGTGAACAATGAGGCTCGAGAAGGCGTGCAAAGTGGCTGCGTTACATAGGCCCGCTCGAAAATGGCGGATTCAGAAGCCAGCTTGTTCAAATTCGGCGCGCGTACGATTTTATTTCCATAGCAGGCCATCGTATCCGCCCTCTGCTGGTCGGTAAGAAAGACAATCAGATTGGCTTTGCGCATCACCGGGCTTGGATGGAGCGGGAAAAGCTAACGCGCAGAATTAGCTCGTAAAGTTGTCCCGTTTTTTGGCGTGACAACTGGAGCCGGGAATGAAAGATCGCCGCCATGATTATCAATAAGAACTTAGGGATGCTAATGCTCGCAATCTTTCTCATCGTTTATGGTATCGCGACCGCGTTTATGCTTAATATCCCTGTTGTGCTCCTCGGCATTCTTGCCTTGATTGCGGGTGTATTGATTCTTATCGGCAGGTAATTGAACACTAATTGACAAACTTCGCGTGCTGGGTCGCGACTAGAGCACTCCCACGGCGCGCGAGATCAGCACTACCACGATACTAAGCGAGATGGCAATCTGCGTCATTGCCACCAATTTCGCCCAACGAGCCAAAATAGGCGCATCTGTCGGACCAAAGGTAGAGCTGGTCGTGAACGCGATGAAAAGATAATCGATAAAACCAGGGCGCCATCCTTCGCACGCGAAACGCTCACGCTCCTGCTTCTCAATCTGCATTTGCGGAAAGACAAAGCTGCGACTGCCGAAGGCACGCCGCGCCGCCCGCGCAGTGGGTCCACCGCCATCCAGCCGCCAGTACCAGAGCCCGAAAACCAGGACATTTGTCAGCCAAAGTTCTGCGCCGGACCGCAACAAGCGGATGGGTGGCTCCTTCTTGCTCGGCAAACTGATCACCAACAGCACGACCGATCCGATCAATGCAACGGTAATGATGCTACTGATAATGAAGCCCAGGGCACGATTGAGCGAGCCGTGACCCGTCCGATGCGCAAACACTGTCGGGATGAGGAGCAAGAAAATAAGGGCTGGCAATAACCAGGTCGGACCGATGACGAGTGCCTGTGGCAGCGCCATGTAAATGCCGCCCACCGCAATTAGAGCAAGAACTGCCTGCCAGCGTGGCTCAGGCTTATCGACGCGCTCGCCTTTGATTTCCATGTTTTTGATATACCATCTGAGCGCTCGTTATGGAAGGAGTCCGCATCCCTGGGGTCTATTAACACTGACTGCCAATCGGTCGTGGGAGAAACTGGCGAGAGTTGTTAGCTATGGTCTGAGCTATTGCCAGAAATCGTTGAGGTGAAATTGACGAATCCGGAGCCTCTCTTTTTCACTGATCAAACCTCCTTTCGTGATTGGCTGAAAGTTCACCATCAAACCAGACTGGAGCTATGGGTAGGTTTCTACAAAAGAGATTCGGGCAGAGCGAGTATCACCTGGCCAGAGTCAGTCGACGAAGCTCTTTGTTTTGGCTGGATTGATGGGATCCGCAAACGTGTAGATAACCTTAGCTATACGATACGGTTTACTCCACGCCGGAAGCGGAGTGTCTGGAGTACCATTAATATTAAGCGCGTGAGAGTACTTACTGGCGAAGGACGAATGCAGGCGGCTGGGCTGAAAGCGTTCGAAGCGCGCCGCGAGAACAAATCCGGCATCTACTCGTATGAACAGCAACGGGAGCAAATGGAGGAACCTTACCGAAGCGTTCTGAAGAAAAACAAAGCAGCCTGGACCTTCTTTCAATCACAGCCGGCATGGTATCGACAGCAGACTGATTGGTGGGTAATCAGTGCGAAAAAAGAGGAAACGCGGCAGAAACGCTTGCAAAAGTTGATCGACAGTTGCACTCGAGGGAAACGCCTTTAGCTGGCGATTCAAAAAAACCTCCTGGCAGCTTCAGTTCCGCTTTGGCTCCTGACCGGTCTCTCCCTTGGCCGACGACGGCCGTTTCATCGATACCTCGCCCTCAGGCGCCACCTCATAGTCAGGTTTGGGAACTCCCATGAGCCAGTGATCAAACCAACCCACTATATGCTGCAGTCGCTCCACTCGATGCCACGGCCGACCCGAGCGCGACAACTCATGCGTTTCGTTCGGGAACTTTACCATCACCGTCGGAACCTTGAGAAACTTAAGCGCTCGAAACATTTCTTCGCCACCTGCGCTGGGAGGAGTTCGTGAGTCGGTTTCTCCCAGAATCAACATCAGCGGCGTCTTCACATTCTTGATATAGGTAATCGGAGAACGTGCCTTGAAGTCGTCGGGATCATCGAATGGTGGCGCATGGAACCAGTTCGGTTGGAATAAAGTAAAATCCGCCGTATACCACCAGGCTTCCCAGCTCGCGATGTCGCGCTGCGACACTGCGGCGGCAAACCGTTGAGTATGGCCTACCACCCAGTCAGTTAAAAGGCCACCTCCGCTCCCGCCGGTAACGCCGAGTTTCTTGTCGTCGACGTAGCCTCGGCCGATCACTTCATCGACCCCGCGCATCAGGTCCTGGAAATCGTCGCCCGGATAATGGTATTGAATGACATTACCGAAATCCTGTCCATAGGTTGTACTTCCGCGCGGGTTTGGAAATAGCACGATGTAACCTTTCGCCGCCATCCATTGGAACTCATGTTCGAAAATGTAGCCGTAAGCTGCGTGTGGACCGCCATG
>JBEEIB010000082.1:0-16717 GCA_041167675.1 Verrucomicrobiota bacterium | reverse complement strand
AACGAGGCGTTGCACCAATTCCGGGTGTTGCACCGACAACAACACAGCAAAAGCGGCGCCGAGCCCGCTAGCAACGATTGTGACACGTCCTTCGCCGGTTTTTGCTTTCAAGAATTCCGCCAGCACGGTCGCATGATCGGCAGCGGTGAGCGGGCGGTTCGGGCGAGCCGATTCACCAAAGCCGACGAGATCTGGAGCGAGGACTTGGAAACGATCTGCAAAATGGGGATAAATGCGCGACCACTCATACGACGAGGCTCCAGGGTAGACGCCATGCAAAAAGATGAGAGGATTGCCCTGTCCCGACTCGTGGTAGACCAGTTCCCCTTTGGCCGTATAGAGGATTCGGGTAGCGAAAATTGCCGGAAAGATGTTGTCCGGCAATTGGCTCTTGCGAGGCGGCCGGAGAGCGTAACGAACAGTAAGGATTAGGAGCCCAAGGAGACCGGCACCGATACCGAAACCCCAAAATCGACGCCGGAAAAAGGATTGCGCCGCCATAGCTCAATAAATTATTAGGTAACTAACACCTTCCTCGAGCCAGGCGTGATCTGGCCAATGGTCTTCCCAGCTGTGCGTTCGATTACCTCTGCGGCATTGCGCTTCGCAACCACTAACACCAATCCGATACCCATATTGAACACCTCCAGCATTTCCTCGAACGCGATTCCTCCACCCCTTTGAATCAGGCGAAAAATGGGAGGAGCTTTCCAGGTCGAAGTGTCAATTAATGCGTCGCAAGTGGCAGGCAGGATGCGGGGTAAGTTATCAATTAATCCTCCTCCGGTAATGTGGGCAGCTCCTTTGATCCGCCCGGCAGGAATCTCGGCTAGCATTGGTTGATAATTTCGGTGAATGCGAAGCAATTCCTCACCCAAAGTTTTTGACAGGCCTTCGACTTTTTGTCCCAGATCTAGTCGCATCTCGGACAACAAGACCTTGCGAGCCAAGGAGTAGCCATTGGTATGCAATCCATTTGACGGCAGACCGATCAAAACATCGGACGGAACAATACGACTGCCATCGATGATCTTCTCGCGATCGACGATGCCAACGATGCAACCGGCCAAATCATATTCGCCCCGATGATACATATCGGGCATTTGCGCGGTTTCGCCTCCGATGAGGGCACACCGGCCAGCTTGGCATGCTTTAGTAAAACCCGATATCAATTTATTAAAAACAGGCGGTTCGAGCCGCTCAGCACCAATGTAATCCAAAAAGAACAACGGTTTCGCTCCGGTCACCGCAATATCGTTAATGCAATGATTAACTAGATCTTGAGCAATGGAGTCGTGCTTTCCCAGCGAAATTGCGATTTTTAGCTTGGTGCCTACCCCATCAATACTCGACACCAGGACCGGGTCCTTTATCCCTTGCAAATCCAGACGAAAGAAGCCGCCGAACGCACCGATCCGACCCAGGACTTCAGGTCCGAAGGTGGTCTTGACCTTTTCCTGCAGACCTCGCTTCACCAGATTTCCCAGTGCGATGTCTACCCCAGCCGCCGCATACGCCTTCTTTTTCAGGCGAGTCATTTCGAACGCGCAAAGAGCTGCGGTTGGCTGGCAGATTCCGCAAAGAGGCGGGATCGATTTTGGCGGCGTTCCATAATAAACTTATCAAGATTGGGATCGAATGGCACCGGGTAATCGCTATTGAAACAAGCCAAACAAAACTGGTTGGCCGGCAATCCGGTCGCCCGAACCATTCCATCGACATCGAGATATCCAATTGAATCGACCTCTAGATAGTCTCGGATCTCGGATAACGTTAGCTGGTTAGCCAGAAGATTCTTCGGGTCCGGAAAATCGATCCCATAATAACAGGGAAATTTATGCGGTGGACAGCTGATGCGAAGATGGACTTCTTTGGCTCCGGCTTCTCGGAGATTCACCACTCGAGCGCGAGCCGTTGTCCCGCGAACAACGGAATCGTCCACCACGACTACCCGTTTTCCCTGCACCAATTCTTTGATCAAATTGAGCTTTACCCGGACGTTGAAATCTCGAATCAGCTGCGTTGGCTGCAGGAAAGTGCGTCCGATATAATGATTGCGAACGAAAGCGTGCTCGTAAGGGATTCCCAACTCGTGACTAAACCCGAGAGCGGCGTAGTTGCCTGAATCCGGGACAGGAACGACTATATCCGCCTCAACCGGGTGAAGTCGGGCCAGTTCGCGACCCATCTCCACTCGTACTTTGCTGACGTTGCGATCACTAATCAGGCTGTCGGGTCGAGCAAAGTAGACAAACTCGAACATGCAAAACGCTTTCCGCTCCTCCTTGAACGGCCACTCTGAGTGAATGCCATCATCGTTAATGATGATCACCTCACCAGGTTCGATCTCGCGAATGAACTCCGCATGAATCAAGTCGAAAGCGCAAGTCTCAGAAGCAAGCACGAATGCGTCTTCTAACTTGCCAAGAACCAGAGGTCGAAAGCCGAAGGGATCCCGAACACCGATAATTTCCTCTTCGCCAAGGAGTACAAACGAGAATGCGCCGTGGATCTGACGCAAGGCCGTCAGGACATTTTTTTGGTCAATAGGGCTGGCTAGCAAATGCAAAATGATTTCGCTATCGACGGTGGTCTGGAAAATTGATCCACGAGATTCCAGCTCTTCTCGGAGAATAGCAGCGTTTACCAGGTTGCCGTTGTGAGCGATCGCCATTTGGCCTCGGGCGCAGTCGACTACGAGCGGTTGTGCATTTTTCAGATTGCTGGATCCGGTCGTGGAGTATCGAACGTGACCGATGGCGCGGTTTCCTTTCAGATTTACCAATTCCTTCTCTCCAAAAACCTGGGACACTAGTCCCATCCCTCGATGGATCAGAAAAGGTTGATTTGAGCCGGTGGCAGCAACAATCCCAGCGCTTTCTTGCCCGCGATGCTGCAGCGCAAACAAGCCGTAATAAGTAAGAAGAGCCGCGTCCGGGTGACCGTACACGGCGAAGACGCCACATTCGTGCGTAGGTTTATGAGAAATCTTCACAAGTTTGGATCAAGCGACAGCGCGCTCAATTGAAAAGTACCATGAATCGAACAGCTCATCCACGTCCCACCGGATAACTCGCTGCCCAACCGTAATTTGCAGTATCTGGCCACCTACTTGCCCAAGCTCAATCAGATCGACTTTGTGCCGGTCGGCCAAGAGCCGCAGCTCAGCCGCTGACCCTGGTCTGCTGGAAATTAGAATCCGCGATTGCGACTCGTTGAAAAGCAGCTCATCGGTTCGCCTACCGCGGGCACCCACAGAGATCTCTGCACCTCTCTTCACTTCCCCAGAAACGCATGATTCGGCCAGCGCAACCGCCAAACCGCCGTCGGAGCAGTCATGCGCACTTTGGACCCAACCGAATCGAATTGCCTCAGCCAAAAACTGATGCACTGCCAGTGCTTGATCGTAGTCCAAACGAGGTGGGCTCCCGATCTTCAATCCGTGGATTGATCGCAGATACAGCGATCCTCCCATTTCGTCGCCGAGTCCGCCTACCAACCAGATTAGGTCATTCTTCTGTTGAAATCCTTGCCGGGTAATCCACTGCTCGTTCTCGATCAAGCCGACCATGCCAACCGTCGGAGTAGGATCGACCGTCCCGGCCGGACTTTCATTGTAAAGACTCACGTTCCCACCAACCACCGGCGTGTTGAAACGGCGGCACGCCTCTGCTAATCCCTCTACCGATTCCCGCAGTTGCCAAAAATTTTCCGGTCGATAAGGATTTCCGAAATTCAAATTGTCGGTGACGGCGAGGGGGATTGCTCCCGAACAGATCAAATTGCGTGCGGCTTCGGCAACCGCGATCTTGGCCCCTTCACGCGGATCCAGTTTGCAATAGGCGCTGTTGCAATCGCAAGTTGCGGCCAGGAATTTTCCTGCCTCACGGACGAAGAAAACAGCGGCATCAGATCCGGGTGGCACCACCGTACCAGCCCTTACCGTGTGGTCGTACTGACGGTATATCCAGTTTTTGGATGAAACAGTTGGATGGCTTAACAGGCGGAGTAAACTTTCGCGGGGATCAGCCTCGGCAATCTCGTCCAAGCGCAACAAAACCGGAGGCGGAGGTGCAACCGCCTCACGTTCGTAAATGGGCGCTTCTTCAGCTAATTCCTTTGCCGGAATTTCTACTTCGACGTTCCCGTGATCCAATACCCTCATCATACCGTCAGCTGTCACCGTGCCGGCCTCGGCATAGGGCAAATCCCATTTTTCGAAGATTTCTTTTACTCGATTTTCTTGGCCGCGCCGCACGATGATCAACATGCGTTCTTGCGATTCGCTCAGAAGGACTTCATAGGGAGTCATTCCGGGTTCGCGCTTGGGAATGCGAGCCAGATCAATTTCGACTCCAGTGCTACCGCGGCTGGCCGTTTCGCAAGTTGAACAGGTCAAACCGGCCGCACCCATATCCTGGATCCCCGCGACGGCGCCGCTGGCTAATAACTCCAGGCATGCCTCCAGTAGTAACTTACCTTTGAACGGATCTCCTACCTGCACGGCGGGCCGATCTTTCTTCGACTCGTCGGTAAGATCGCGCGAGGCGAACGAAGCACCAGCCAAACCGTCCCGGCCGGTTTCGGATCCAACATAGAAAACGGGATTACCCACTCCAGCGGCTGCTCCGCGAGCGATCTGATCGTGCCGTAGAACTCCCAGACAAAATACATTAACCAGCGGATTTCCGTTGTAGGATTCGTCAAATGCGACTTCACCACCGATCGTCGGTACGCCAATGCAGTTGCCGTAATGAGCGATACCAGCTACGACACCCCGAAACAAGCGCCGGTTCTGACGGGCGATTGCAGATACCCCTTCGATCGGCCCAAAACGAAGAGAGTTTAGAAGAAAAACTGGGCGCGCGCCCATGGTAAAAATGTCGCGGATAATTCCACCCACACCGGTTGCCGCTCCCTGGAATGGCTCGACCGCGCTCGGATGGTTGTGACTCTCCATTTTGAACGCAATCGCCCAGCCATCGCCAATATCAATAACCCCGGCGTTTTCTTCGCCAGCACGTACCAGAATACTCGGACCGGTCGTAGGAAACTTCCTCAGCTCGAGCTTGGTGTTTTTGTACGAACAATGCTCACTCCACATCACAGAAAAGACGCCGAGTTCGGTAATATTCGGTTCCCGTCCTAAAATGGACTTGATCTGCAAATACTCCTCCTCGGTAAGACCGTGAGAATGAATCAATTCGGGTGAAATCGCACCAGTCATGCAGTGGCAGCTAAGACGGATCTGAACATTGACCGAAGCAGTAGCAAACCATCCTCGCTGCCTAGACGGGCGTCCCAAGCACGATCTGGATGCGGCATCATCCCGACAACATTGCGTTGTCGGTTACAGATTCCTGCGATGTTGCGAAGACTGCCATTTGGATTTGCCGCCGGTGTCGGATCGCCGCTGGAATCAACGTAGCGAAATATTATTTGATCCTTGCTCTCGAGGTCGTTCAGGGTCTCTTCGTCGGCAATATATGACCCTTCACCATGGGCAACTGGTAAGCGCAACTTTTGCCCGCGCTTCAGCAGTCTGGTACATGGCGCTTCGCTCGTTTCCACTCGGATCCAAACCGGCTGGCAAACAAAGAGCAAAGATTGGTTTCGAATCAGGGCGCCGGGCAAAAGACCGACCTCGCACAGAATCTGAAACCCATTGCAGATTCCGAGTATCGGCATCCCTTCTTGAGCGGCTGCCACCACCGCCCGCATGATCGGCGAAAAACGAGCGATCGCACCGCAGCGCAGATAATCGCCATAGGAAAATCCTCCGGGCAAAATGATTCCGTCATAAGCGACGACCGAGGTCTCCTTGTGCCAGAGATAATCCGCCTCCAACTCCAATCCATCCGTTAAGGCTCGAAGACAATCCTGGTCGCAATTAGATCCCGGAAATTGGACCACGCCGATCTTCATGTGTGCGTCATTTCACCCGAACCAGGTAAGCAGATCTGATAATCTTCTACGACTGGATTAGAAAGCAAATCCTGACAAATTTGCTCGAGCTTGCTGCGATCGGGCAAAGCGTCTGCTTCAATTTCTACTATCTTGCCGACCCTTACCGAAGCAATCCCATCCAATCCAAGCTCCCGAATCGCGTTTCGAACCGCCACGCCCTGCGGATCGAGCACTGTTTTCTTAGGCATTACAATCACCTGCAGCTTCATGAAGAGAGGGGCACAATCGAGGGAGGAAGAGTTCGCGTAAAGCAAAATTTGCAATGGCCTATCCGGCCCTAACACAAGAAATAATTGGGTGCACAACCGCTCTTTAAATGATCGCGCCGCGGTCTACAGCTCATCCAATGCTGGACAGCCGGACCTCAGTTGATAAAGTTCATCGAATATGCGCATTTTGCGGAAATGGCTCACGTTGAGCGCAATCGCACTGTTCCCTATCAATTCCGGCTGGACCCAACAAGACTCCGGAAAGACCCCTTCCACGGTTCAGCCGCTTACCTCAGAGGAGATGAAACAGGCGGTGACGATCGACGCTATCACCGTGCCTACGCCGGGAGAATTTTTTAAGGCAATCGACAAAGGAGGCAAGCCCAACTGGGCTTCCCAATTTCGACCCCCTACCCCAATTGATGCTACCAGCCGAGCACAGATGGCGCTGAATTTAGGCACCCTGATCGCCGACGGCTACATCGCGGTTGAAGCCCAAGACGGGCAACAGGTTAAAAACATTGGCCGAGATGTGTTGACGCTAGCGAAAAAACTGAGTGTATCGGACAGTGTAATCGCGCGCGGCAAAAGCATCAGCCAATTCGCAGAAAGCGGAGCTTGGGACCAGCTGAATGAAGAGCTTGAGGCTACGCAAAACGAAGTGAAAAAGGCACTCGAGGAAAATCGGGATACCGATTTAATCACGCTGGTCAGCATCGGCGGCTGGATCCGCGGCACCCAGGTCGTTACTGGCTTGCTGGTACAAACGTATAGCCCGGAAGTTGCCAAGTTGTTACGCCAACCCAATCTGGTCGGTTATCTGCGCGCCAAGCTCGACCAACTTCCTCAGCGAATCCGCCAGGACAAATTAGTCATCCAAGTGAACGGAGAACTACAGACGATGGCGAAACTCGTCTCTTTTTCGCCGGACCACGTACCAACGCCGGAAGAAGTCAAAACTCTCAACCAAACGGCCGCTACCCTGACCAAAGAAATATCGACCGGAAAATGAAATTTTTACTTTCTTCTCTCGGGTTTTTATGGCTGGCTTCTGCCCCGCTGGTTGCAGCGGAGAGTGCTGACGCCGAGGTAGCAATGCGAAGCGATGTTTTGGATCTCGCGGGCGCCTTCCAGAATGATGGATTCAAGATTCGGGATGGCGTCTGGTACGCTAAGACCTCCAAGGATCACCCGGCAACGATTGAAGTGAACCTTTACAGCGGTAATGCCTACTGGTTTTCGGTCGCCGGTTCAAAATCGGCTACCGGCCTGAAAATCACGATCTACGATAATGCGGGTCACCCCGTCTCCTCCGAACCATATGGCTCGGAAAACAAGGCCGCTTCGGGAGTTAGCCCAGACGCGAGTGGGCTGTATTACGTGAGAGTCTCGTCAACTGATTCGCAACCAACCGGCTTTTGCTTGATCTACTCGTACAAATAGAATTTTGGCGTATTTAATGGCCACGGAAGAACCTCAGATCAGAGAAAAAACGTCCGGACCTTCAGTAAAGCAGTTTTCAGTCTTTCTCTTGAATAGAGTTGGAGCCCTGCTTGAAATCGTTCGAATGCTCAATGAGAGCGACGTACATGTCTTGGCGTTAAATTCTCAGGACTCGACTGATTCGGCATTGGTCCGGCTCGTGGTAAGCGATCCGGACGCGGTGGAGAACATCTTTGATCTCAACGAAATCGCTTACAGCATTTCCGATATTTTGGTGGTTGAGATGCGTGAGGTGGCAGTAGATCTCCGAAAAATGCTGCAATCCCTCCTTATGGCGGAGGTCAATATTCAGGTTTGCTATCCGCTGCTACTCCGGCCACATGGCAAATCAGCGCTTGCATTACATTTGGACGATGCAGACTGCGGCTGGTCGGTTTTGGCCGGGGAAGGATTTACGATTTTGAATCAGACAGATCTTTCCCGTTAATTATTTTTCGGATAAAACCGATAATAACTGTATCCGCTATAAATTCCATAAAGAGCTGCAGGGAAGGAATCAGAATCTTTTATCAGTATAAGATACGGGTTGGTACTGTTCTTTTTGGTCGCTGCCAGCCTTGCCGGATGTGAGCGGCAAGATTCCAACCCTGCCCGACCATCGCGCACGCCATTCGTTTCACGCTCTCTAAATCCGGGCGGTCGAATTGTCGCGATCCGGGTCGCTGAGTCACCTCCAGTAGATTTGGAGATCGAACCTGATCCTCTTGGCCCAGGAACCAGGAAATCGTGTCGTCAAAGCAATAGATTTATCGTTTTTCAGGATTCAGCGCGTTAGATCCTGAGGCTGGAGCATCACGCTACTTTGCGGTCATTAGCGCCCAAATCTAAGCCGAATTCTGTCGATAGTACGGGAACTGAACGATTTGATCCTCTCTGCTCAATTCGCTGTCTGGCTCGAGGTCGGTGAACCCAATTCCTAGGCGATGATCGCGATACAATGTAATCGCTACGTTCCGATTTACTCGAACACATTGCTTGATAGCTTCCGGTTCCTTTTCGCAGAAAAGCACCGTCTTCCAGGAAAAGATATGTTTTGGTTTGTGGAAATCGCTATTGGCGACGAACGGCAATCGCTTCAAACCGATTGGATTGAAGATATCATCTCGGTTCGCCACTTCCCAAGCATCCAGCAACGGCGCGTATTGGTCGATATGTTCCCAAAAATAGAGCGTGTTCTTGCCCCAATGGGTCTTAAATTCATGCGGGTGCGACGCGATTGCCAGTGCACCTTGGGCATGAATTTCGGCAATAGTCTGAGTAATTGGTAGGCTTGGACTTATTGGTTTTTTGAGATCGACCGCCAACAGATGCGCGGAGCTTCTCTTGGTGAGACCATCCTTGTTGAACTCCAGTCCCGCCAAAAGAATCAATCGATACTTCTCCAGCGCTCGCTTCTTCTCCTTTTCGATCGTCTCAAAATAGTCCTCGACCTGATCCAACGTGAGCACCATCCCGGTAAGATTTGTCATTCGGCCAATGACCTTGCTGTGGTCGGAAATGTGATCCGTTATGCAAAGGACATCGAATCCGCGTTGCCCATAGAAGTCCACCAACTCAGGGATAGTCAGTTTTCCATCCGAGAAAACGGAGTGCGAATGGAAGTCGCAAAGTAGAATGGACGGCGACTTTACGGCAAGATTGACCGCGACGGGCTCCTTTGGAACGATCGATCGACGAGGTGGAACGACTTTCGATACGGCCAGATCGAGAATGAATCGAGCGATCTGTAAAGAAGCGTCCGGCTTGCTAAGTCGAGAGATGTTGTCGACCCAACGATTCAGCTCGGCGTCGTCATTGGCAAATGCGTCGTCCAGCGTTTCGACAATCGAATCAGGATCTGGTGCCAGGCGGCCGCAATCGTTCTCTACAATTAACCGGGCATTTCCCTCCTCTTGCCCGGGAACAACCTGGCTAATGATTACCGGAGTTCGAGCGGCGATTGCCTCCTGAACAGTGGCGCCGCCCGCCTTGGTAATAATGACATGGTGACTAGTCAAGAGCTCCGGCATCTTGGTAGTCCAACCAAGGATTTCCACCGGATGCGCCGGCGATTTCACCTCCGCTTCAATTTCTCGACGGAGACTGACGTCCCGACCAACCGTGACCGTAAGTCGAATATCCGAGCGCCGAGATAACCGGCGAACCAGAGCCGGAGCCTCTTTTTTCCCGGAGTTGATCATGTATAAAATTCGGTGGGGCCCGGTATCGTTGCTGTCATATCGGCGATCGGTCATTTCGGCGAACCGGTGCGTGACGGGAAAACCAAAAATTCGAATCCGGTCATCGGTTACACCGCCGGCACGCAACACGGCAGCAGTATCTTCATTTGCCACGATGAAGTAGTCACTCGCAGACCGATACCAGACTGAATTCACAGTGATGGAATCAGTTACCACTGTAATTTGCGAAAACGGACGGGGCTCGCCTTCCGGATAAACTTCTTCAATCACGTAATTATAAAGCGGATACGTCGATACGATTGCGTCGGGTTCTATTTGGCTCAGCAGATCGACCATCGAGCGTTTCATTTTGGCCAGCATCACCATGTTCGATTCCACGAACTGAGTGCCGTCGATAACGCTATAAATTTTGCCCCAGACCCGGGGAGTACGATTGATTGCAGCGATATAGGCTTTGCGCAGGAATTCGTTGAGTTTGCCGTAACAGCGGTCGAACAAGTCTACAACTTGAACACTCACCTCGTCCGAGCCCACTAGTTCCAAAGCATCTCGGATGTTTCGGGCCGCGGTATTATGTCCTTCGCCAAATCCTGCGGTGAAGATCAGAATTTTTTTCATCAAAAACAAAAAAGTTGTTAAGCCATTTGTACTTCGTGGGCAGAATTTGCTTACATAGGCTAATGAGCGGGTGAGGTTAGCGGAACGAATGCTTTCCTTCCAGTGATTTTAGAGCAGAGCTGGTCGAGGCGAAATGCCAAAAGATTTGTACGTTAAGAGGAGCTAAGTTTGTATTGTCCAAATTTGCGGAAGATCCAATCCCATTACTTGGGCCGGTGGGTACCGCTACTGCTCCTTTATATCCTCGCTACTTCATTCGCTCCGGCCGAAGACTCGGAGCAGGAGAAACGGCTACGAGAACTCTTTCTGAAGAGTCGCCAGCAAATGGAAATCGTTCCGAGCCCGACGCCAACCCCCAAGGAGACGCCGGTGCCAGCCACTCCTCCGCACAAACGGTTTCGCCCGGCGGAGCCGGAAGAGCAGTCAAAAGCTCCGGCCACTCCCTCCCACACTCCACGGCCACGCCCGACCGCTCCGGTTGAAGTTGCAGAAACGCCTAGTCCGTCCACACCAAGTCCGACCTCAACTCCAGAGCCGGATGTGACGAAACCTCCAGCCGAGGAAGAGACGCCAACCATAGTTTCAGCTCCCACACCAAAACCAAAAAAACGACATGGCTGGTTTTTCTTCGGCAAGCGAGACGACGACGAAATCGTAGTTCAAAAATCCGGCGACGAGACCGAGGTAGCACCGGTCGGTGAATACCGCGGCCGGTGGCATTACCTGACCCCTTCCGTCCGCAAGGCAATCGACGATGCGCGAGTGGCCCGCAACCGGTGGAAATATATCGTCGTTCACAATAGCGGAACAAGGCAAGGAAACGCTCGGATCTTTGACTATTATCATCGCCACGTGCGCAAAATGCCAAACGGGTTGGCCTACCATTTTGTCATCGGCAACGGTACGTCGACCGGGAATGGTCAGGTCGAAATTGGCAACCGATGGGTCAAGCAAATGGCCGGCGGTCACGTCCACAGCGATTATCTGAATTATATCGGAATTGGTATTTGCCTAGTCGGCGATTTCAATCGCGACCTCCCGACCCATGCTCAGTTTGAAGCGCTCGATGAACTGATTCGGTACCTACGGCAAAGAGTCGGAAAAGTGGACGGACGCTATTCCATTGTTCTCGGCCACAAGGAGATAAACCCGAGACCAACTGACTGTCCCGGCAACCGTTTCCCTCTACATTGGCTACATCGCACGTTTCCCAACTGACAACCGACGAGTTTCGCTGCGATCGAAAACAATTCCTGCGACCGCCGCTCTGCGAAACGCGAGATTCGTTTGCGACTCACTCTTTGAATATAACGAATAGTCACAGCGTCGGAGATGAACAGCGAACAGACACTAATGGACGCGAATTAGGCCGGCTCAGGGGTATGTTTCACCGGCCTGTCTGCCGTAGCCCACAGACGCTCTCCGCGCGTCTGCCGTACTTTTGGTCGCGCCACAGCGAAGCGGAGGCGAAGCGCAACAAGGATCCATTCGTGGTTCTAAATCAACCCATGGTAATTGGGCTTACAGGAGCGTCCGGTTTTCTCGGGCAAGAAATCATTCGCCAAGCCGTGTCGCAGGGAGAACAGGTTGTCGCTTATTCTCGGACTCCGGACAAGCCTGTATCGGAAGCCATTCGTACGGAGGCATTTGGCCCTGGAATGACAGTCAGCAATCTGGACGCGATTCTCCATTTGGCCGGAGAATCAATTTCGGGTCCATGGACCAAGGCTCGGCGAGATCGGATCTTACAGAGTAGAGTTCAGGGGACCCGGTGGGTGGTGGAAGCTTTGCAGAATGCTCCGAATCCGCCACGCACGCTGATCTGCGCTTCAGGAGTGAACATCTATGCCGATCGAGGTGAAGAGGAATTGGTCGAAGAGTCACCGGTCGGCAGCTCTGGTTTTCTCTGTAGCGTCGCAGTCGCCTGGGAAGCGGAGGCAATGCGCGCGACAAGTTTTGGCGTCCGTGTCGTGACCATCCGAATGGCGATGGTACTTGGCCGAAAGGGCGCGCTTCCACTCATGTTGCCGGCTTTCTGGCTGGGATTGGGAGGCCGGCTTGGATCGGGGAATCAATGGATGCCCTGGATCCACGTCGAGGACGTGGCAAACCTGTTTCTGCATGCGGCACGAGAAGAATCACTGACAGGGCCGGTCAATGGGCTTTCGCCATTCCCGGTTCGAAACCGGGATTTTACCCGCATTCTCGGAAGCACTCTACGGCGATCAACATTTTTGCTGGTGCCGAGCTTCATCTTAAGAACGGTGTTACAAGACCAAGCATCACTGTTGCTCGAGAGTCAGCGAGCGCTGCCGAAGCGAGCATTGGAAACTGGTTTCCGTTTCCGTTTCCCTTATTTGGAGGATGCGCTACAGAACCTGCTGAAAGAGCGACGAACTCCGTAGGCCCCTCGCAGTTAAAGCGTGTCGCCGAGTTTCACAGGTGCATTGGAATCTTGTTTCGCAACGCGACTTTAGCCGCTATGCTGCTGTGAAATTGCTCCGAGCACTGGGCGTTAAAGGGAATGAACAGGAGTTGGGGGAAGAGCTGGTCCGCACGCTCACACATCGGTCCAAAATGCCAAGCTGATCGATACGGCGCCGCCATTTCGCACAGCTTTTCGCGAAACAGCATTGGCATTGGCCATGCCGACGTTGTGAACGCCACTGTTTCTAGACCATCGAGCAAAATGCATTGATCCATTCGACAATTTTTGCCACAATAGGCTTCTTTTCTAGGATAGGTTAATTCGACTTCTCTCCATTCCCGCAAGGAGAGGCATACTTCTCCGCGGTTAGGGGTCTTGCCGACCACATTTAATCTGAAGGTCAGTTTGATTTCAGACTCTCGTCTTACGGCCTGTGCGATGATTCGCACGGATATGCAGACCGGACGGGTTTCGAACTTTTACATTTAGGAAAATACCAGTGAGTGCCTTGAAGTACCAACCCGGTAAGGCGCAACAAACGAGGCGAGCTACGAGCAAATGGTGGTCGAAAGCTGATCTTTGATCGGTTCGTTTCTCACCTCAGCAAACCAATTGGAGAACCGTATGTTAGAAGAACCTCTCAGCAAGCTGTCTGCAGACTTCCGGGGGAGCTTGATTACCCCTGCCAGCAGCGAATATGAAGTCGCTCGCAAAGTGTACAATGGAATGATCGATCGTCGTCCGGACGCTATCGTCCGCTGCGTGGACGTGGCGGACGTGACGGCAGCAGTGAATTTTGCGCGCCAGGATGGTCTCACGGTCGCAATTCGCGGCGGAGGCCACAACGGTGCCGGGTTGGCCGTTTGTGATCAAGGACTCGTGATTGACCTTTCGCCAATGAAAGGAGTTCGAGTTGATCCGACGAACCGTACTGTGCGGGTCGGACCCGGTTGCACCCAGGGCGACGTCGATCACGCCACTCATGCGTTTGGATTGGCGGTGCCAGTCGGCATTGTCTCCACGACTGGAATCGCAGGTCTCACATTAGGTGGCGGAACGGGCTATCTGACTCGGAAATACGGCCTGACCATTGACAATCTGATCGCGGCCGATGTCGTGCTGGCTGACGGGAGCTTTGTCACCGTCGATGAGTCTCACCACGAAGACCTCTTCTGGGCCTCACGTGGCGGGGGAGGTAATTTCGGCGTCGTGACGAGTTTCGTTTTCCAAGCTCATCCGGTGAGCATCGTTTATGCCGGGCCGATTTTTTGGGAGGTAAAAGACGCGCGCCGGGTGATGCAGTGGTACCGGGAGTTTCTACCGCAAGCGCCTTTGGAGCTTTGCCCGTTTCTGGGGCTGAAGACCGTACCCTCGACGGACCCATTCCCGAAGGAGCTTTGGGGAAAGAAAATCTGCGCCTTGATCTCGTGCTACAGCGGACCGCTGGACCAAGCGGAAGAGGTGGTCAAGCCGATTCGCCAAGAGCTTCCTAAGCCAATCCTTGACTGGATGGGGCCCATGCCTTTCCCGGCTCTACAGGGCCTGTTTGACCCATTGCTGCCGACCGGCTTGCAGTGGTACTGGAAAGGTGACTTCGTTAAAGAGCTTTCCGATGACGCTATCGATGTGCATCTGCAGTGTGCCGCCAAAGCGCCGAGCGAACTCTCGTTGATGCACCACTATCCGATCGACGGCGCAGTCCACCGCGTCGGGCAAAGCGAGACGGCCTGGGCGTTCCGGGACGCGACGTGGTCTATGGTCATCGCGGGTATCAGTCCCGACCCGGCCCAAGCAGAAGCGATTACGGCGTGGGCCAAGGAATACTGGGAAGCCGTGCATCCCTACACACTGGGAGGCGCCTACGTAAATTTCATGATGGAAGAAGGAGTCGACCGGATCAAAGCGACCTACCGCGACAACTACGATCGACTGACGGAAGTTAAGAGGAAGTACGATCCGAATAACTTTTTCCACGTCAACCAGAACATCAGACCGGAGTAGTCAGAGGATTCTAGTGTGTGCGGCGATTGGCTTGCGGGAGCAAAGCAAGCGGCCTCACCGGCGCGTTAGAGGGCAAGGCTTCGGTTGACTTACGCTAGGTCATCCAGCGCCAAGCTTCGTTCAACACCCCGCCCGCGAAAGCGGCTCGACTGAGCTCGCCGAAGTCTCTCGGAGTTCTCGGCCGAGTTGCCAGATAGTTGCTACCGCGCGTTTGCGCGGAAACAGCTGTTTGGTTGGTGCCGTTGAACCAATCGAAACTCATGACCGCGACGAAGTTGGAAGCAGGTTGAGTCAGAATCAGGGGACCTCTTAGTACTCCATTTTCATGATGTTCGTTCTTCATAATCTTTCCCCGAATCATTCAGGCTGCGAACAATTCTCTTGCGAGCGTTATTGGCGTCCCCTCTCCAGATCCGACGCTTCCGGATAGCAAGCCTGAAGCCTTCTCCTCGAGGTTTGTTCTCACGTTAATCGAAAGCCGACCGGCCAGAAGCAGACTCACCAGGAACAGCACCGATGCTCCAAGCAAGGCGTGAATAGGTCCGGCTACTGCGGCAGCGGAACTCCAGATCACTCCCCCAAACACCATAGCTCCTTGTGAGATCATGATAACTGTGGCGTTCATGCGGCCCCGCGCCCAACTGGGCATTGCGCGTTGCGCTGCCACCCAGAGTTCCGAAGCAGACAGTGTCCATCCCACACCGGCCAGCGCCGCGACAACGAAGAACACCTCTGCCTGGCGAACAAATGCCATCAACATGTAAGCCAAAACGATCAGCAAATTGGCCCAGAGGGTGACGGAATCAGGTGAGAAGCGAGCCCTGAGCCAAGAAATGACGAACACCGCTCCGATCACCGAGCCAGCGCCCATACTGGTGAACAAAAGCCCAAGCTGGAACGAACCCAGGTGCAACACTTGCAAGCCTACGACCGGCATCAATGCCGGAATGACCGAAATAAAAAGAGCAAACAGGAAATTTCGAGCCAAGACGATCTGAAGTCCCGGCACGTAACGAACGTAACGGATAACCGTTCCGAAAGATTTGAAAAAGGTCTCTGACGGACGCTTTGTCGGCACGGTTGGTTGTTTCCATTGCCGGATTGCCAATACAACCAAGAGAAAACAAGCTCCATTGACGACAAAAACAAAATTCGCTCCGGCCAGTGGGACCAAGAAACCACCTAAAATGAAAACGGTTTTCCCGCGCCTACCGAACCCAAAACCAAATCGTGAATATCAAAATCAAGCGGCTGCTTGCCGCTTTGTTTCGGAAGGATGAGTAGTGTGGTGTTATCGCACACCACCTGGTCAATCGTAATCCTTGGAAGCGGCTTTTGTATTTTTGTAGGTGGCGGAGGCGCCGGCTCTCCCGGCGGCTGCCCGCGCGGTGGAACGCTGATCACCATATTATCCAGGTGCACGCCCCGGATATGCCGGGGAACCCGCAAAATTCCCATAAATCCCAGACGAAATGTGAATTGCTGGATCTGAATCAGCGGCGGAACATCGGTGCGGTTGTGATAATAGATGGCCAGCTTCTCGCCGGTCGCGCTCATCTCCGGAAAAGCCGTTACGTGAATGGATTCCAGTTCTACTCGGCTCGCGAATCTTTCCGAAAGCGCCCGCACTACCCAGTCGCGCGTTATGTCATCTACGTCCTGAATTCGCTCGTAAATCAGCGCCGCGGGAATAATGAACACCACCAGAACAACGCACAGCACCACAATCCACGCGCGTGAACGCGGTTTTCCGCTCTCTTCGGACGCCATAACGGCAGAATACCGCAGTGCGCCTTACGGTGAAGGGAATA
>JBEEIB010000081.1:0-12802 GCA_041167675.1 Verrucomicrobiota bacterium | reverse complement strand
ACAGATTAACATTCCTGGTCTTCGAATTCCGCGGATGTTTTCTTGGGCCCTCCCCAGCGGCGAGCTTGGCGGACTCCCTGGTGAATTCTATCAGTTCGCCAATTCGATCCGAAGCGAGTTATCGGCGGTGAGCGTCCGTCCCTTAAAAGAGCTGGCCTAAGAACCGAGACGGGGATCCGGAGTAAGCGATTGTCTGCCGCTATCGCTGTCCCAAATTTGTCGGCTCGTCACGTTTGAGCATTCGGCTTTTGATCGAGTTAAGTGGATTTTTTCGAATTGGTTCCGGGGTGCTCGTAACACCCCGGTTTGGTTTGATAAGGTTTATTGTCTTCCGCAGGTGTGAAGTACCTCGGCCATCTGCCAGAGGGCTTTGTTGAGTTTCAAATCCTCATCAATGCCTTTGATCGCTCGGCTCTTGGGCATACGCCTACCATGCTGGCGGGGGCGTGAGTAGTCGCGTTGGCCGCCACGAATGATGTTTTCTTGAACCGTATTCAACGTGGTCCAAAGATCCTTAGCATCGTCTCCGTAGCGTCGGGCATTGAGGAGCATCGAGGCCTTGACCGGGGCCTTACTTGGATCTTCCCAGCGGTAAGTTGCCGCGCCAGTGGCCAGCGCAAGGCGTTCGGCGTCCGTCAAGATTCGATCTTGGAAGAGTTGTACCTTGTTCATGATGTCGGGTACAGAACCAAGGACTTTAAACGAAGCCTCGATGACCGAATCGGGATTGAACCCGGAATGTTTGATCGATATCCGCTGGAACGTGGCATCGGCGACGACCAGGCCGTTCGAGCAGACCAATCGAAACAGACCGCAGTGAAGCTGGTAAGCGCTGCGTCGGTTTTTATGAAGTGCTTGGAATGCTTCTGGCCATCGTTGGATTCCCAATCGTTACGGCGCAACTGGCCTTCGATGATAACCTCCTGACCCTTCTTAGCCAGAGAAGCGAAGCTCTCGCCGGACTTACCCCACACGGTCACGTCTACGAAAGTAGTGACCTGCTGGCGTTCGCCATCGCCGTCGTTGAAGAATTCATTGTTTGCAATAGTGGCGGACGCAACCGGAGTCCCTGAGTTCGTTTCTCTCAAGGTTGGGTTAACGACCAGGTTACCGCTGATGATGATGCGGTTAACATTCATAGTAATATGTGATTAGTAGTTAGTTGTTTAGTTAAATGGCCGGCACCGTTTCGGCTGGGCCATTGGCCTTTGTTCTCCTGTTCTCTCCCGGAATCGTTTGGATTCCGTTTTGGAGAGAAAAATGAGCTGAAGCGCAATTTTTCTTTCCAAACGGAAACGCAGTTGACGTTTGAGCACGGCGCAAAGAGGCGGAGGAGCAAGAGCGCGGAACGCGGTTGAGGATTTAAATGGAGGGAACCGTCCGCCCTGGCGGATGGGAGGAAGTCGTTTAAGCCGCAGACGGTACTCTTGCGCTGAAGCCGCGCCGTGGGACTAGGACGAGGTCCGCCGCAGGCGGAACGAGCCCGCTCGCGGGCGAGCATCAAAAGAGGTATTGTGGAAGGTAGACGAAGCGAAGCGCGTCGCTTCTCGGCGTGGCGCCTTTCGGCGGTGCGGGCTGCAGACGTGAAAAAGACGAAAAAAGGAGGGCGTTACGCGGAACCGTGGTTCCCGTACAGGAAGGAAGGGAGAGACAAGCTTGCCTGGCCCGGGCCGTGGAAACTCCGTAGGCCCGGCGGTTACCGGCCTGGGGGTTTCCATATCGGAAATCTGATGATCAAAGGGGATAGGTGGTTCTTTAAAGTAAAGGAGACATCTTTGAAATGTCAGGGGCTGTTTCAGCCGACGCGTGCATGACCGATTTTTTTAAGAAAAAGTGATTTGCAAGCGAAGTGTTCTTATGAACACTAGTAGGTAAATGTCGATCACGCCGAGAGCCATTCAGGACTTATTGGATGAACTGGAGGCCTCACGACAAGCTCGGCGACGAGCCTGGGATGTCCTGCAGGACCTTAGGGGAGTGTTAGCAAACCTCGGGAACGTCACGATAGAGGTTCCGTCGCGAAAAACTTTCGAGGCCGAGGGAGCAATCCTAAAACAGGCTTTGAGCGACTGTCTTCGAGATCAAAGAACGGCTCTGGCGCAACTCGCGGATGCCGCGAGGCAGGTCGATAGAGCTGCTTTTGGATCAACGGCAGATTTCGGACCGGCGCACCAGGCGCTCCTCAAGGACCTCGACCGGGCGGAGGTTTTGTTACAATGTTGAGCCATGTGCGGCCGGTACCGCAGAACGACCAGAGAAGAAGAGCTGGCACGGATCTATAGGATTCCGATCCCGTCTCAGCCCGACTTGCCGATAAGCTATAACATCGCGCCGAGTCAGGAAGTCCTCGCGATTCGGTTCAACCCAGAAACCAAGCAACGCAGTCTCGATCGATTGCGCTGGGGCTTAGTCCCGTATTGGGCTAAGGGCGAAAAAATCGGCTTCAAAACAATCAATGAATCAATGCGCGGGCTGAGACGGTTGACACCGCTCAATCGTTTCGTAGCGCCTTCAAAAAACGGCGGTGCCTGATCCCCGTAGACGGTTTCTATGAGTGGAAGAAAGTGATTGGAGGGAAAATTCCGTATTCGATCGAGATGAAAGACGATTCACCGTTCGTTTTCGCAGGTCTCTGGGAAGGTTGGCAGAACCCGGATACCCAGGAGTGGCTGCGGACCTGCACAATTATCACCGGCCAACATCTTCCGATGGGCCTTTTGTAAAAGTTGTGACCACACAAATGCAGCGACACCTCCGATTACCTTACTCCAGCGTAGTCACCAAATCGAAGGTTCTCGGGGGCTAGTCGCCGAGCAGTTGCTCCAGCTTGCGGAAGAACTCATCAAGCATCTTCTTCGCCGCCGCCTCCACGAGTCGCGACCCCACAGCCGCGATCAACCCGCCGACCTGACCCTCTGACTCGCATCGAAGCTCGCTCCTCCCGCCCTTGGACGAGATCTGGATCCTCGCCGTCCCTTTGACCCAACCCGGACCGCCTTTCCCCTCAGCTTGAAGCGTGAACGACTCCGGCGGTTTCTTCTCCTGAATCCGGATCTTCCCGGCATAGCTGCCCTTGAGTCCGGCGACGCCCATCTTGAGCCACGCGTCGTAGCTATCTTCGCCAGTTTCTTCCAACTTCTCGCATCCCTCGATGCACTTCTGCAGGATCGCGGGATCGATGAGCGCCGCGAAGACTTTCTCCTGCGGAACGTTGAATTCGCGTGTCGCGGCGACCTTCATCCGCGGCTCGCAGCGAGCTCCAGGGCTCGCTTTGCTTGGACGCGCCCGAGGTGTGCCCGGAACTCCGCGGAAGCATGAATGTCCGAGAGCGGATCGATACCATCAGCCGCCTTCTGGGCTGCCGTCGCGATCGTTGCGGCCGAAAGCTCCAATCCGCGAAGCGCCGCTTCTACGCCGGCCGCGCGATACGCCTTTGCTGCAACGCCCGTCACTCCAAGCGCAACCTCTTTCCGTGCCTTGTCCACGAACGCGGCGACTCCGGCGATCGCAAACCCGCTGGCCTTCTGAGCGAATTTGACGTATGCGATGGTCTGCGCTGTCATCGGCACGAGGATGAATTTGAGGATCTCGTCTGGCTGGACCGCTGAAGTCAGCATATCGACGAAGAAATCTTTGGCGACCACGGTCCGGTTTCCCCGTGGGCTCCCAATCTCGAACTCGGCGTCGAGGGCTAGCATCGCCGCCGGCCAGTCGCCCGCGGGATCCGCATGGACGCAGCTCCCGCCGATAGTCCCTTTATTGCGCACCTGTACGTCGCCGATCTTCCCTGCCACCTCGGGAAGAAGCGGGCAAGAACGCTTGAGAAAATCGGACGACTCGATTTCGTAGTGGGTGGTGAGCGCGCCGATCGCGATCTGCCCGTCTCGCTCGCGCATCGAGTGAAGGTCGCGGATCCGGCCGATATCAACCACAACCCTCGGCTGCGAGAGCCTGAGCTTCATCGCCGGGATTAAACTGTGGCCCCCCGCAAGCACTTTTGCGTCCTCGCCGTGCTTGGCGAGATGCTCGAGCGCCTCGTCAAGTGTTGCCGGCCGGACATAGTCGAACGCGGCGGCGATCATGATCCGCCTCCCTTTTGCTGGATCGCGCGCCAGACCCGCTCCGGCGTGAAAGGCAGATCGAGGTGGCGGATTCCGAGCGGTGAGAGCGCGTCGATGACGGCGTTCGCGATAGCGGGCGTGGAGCCGATCGTCCCCGCCTCGCCGACACCCTTCACACCGAGCGGGTTCGAAGGCGAGGGGGTTTCTGTGCTCCCGAGGACGTAATCGGGGATATCCGTCGCCCGCGGGATCGCGTAGTCCATGAACTCTCCGGTAAGAAGCTGGCCATTCTCGTCGTAAACGGTTCTCTCCATGAGGGCAGCGCCGATGGATTGAGCGATGCCACCCTGCACCTGGCCTTCAACCAGAAGCGGATTCACCTGCTTACCGCAGTCGTCGACTGCAATATATTTCAAGATCTTCACCTGACCGGTGTCGCGGTCCACATCGACTGCAACGATGTGCGTCCCAAACGGGAACGTGCAGTTGGGCGGCTCGAAGAAGCTCGATGCCTCGAGCCCCGGCTCGAATCCGGGCGGCAGATTTTTCGCGACGTAGGCTTCGCTGGCGAGCTGGCCCCAGCCAAGCTCGTTCTCCGCCTCTCCGCTAACGAAGAATTTCCCATCCGCGAACTCGATCTTCTCCGGCGTCGACTTCAGGAGCGCCGCGGCCAGCGTTTTCGTTTTCTCGATAATCTTGTCGATCGACATCACGATCGCCGAACCGCCCAGCGCCGTTGCGCGGCTGCCGTACGTGTCGCGACCGAAGTGAGCGGTCGCTGTGTCGCCGTGGAGAACGACAATGTCCTCAATCGGGATACCGAGCCGATCGGCAGCGATCTGGGCGAAGCTGGTCTCCTGCCCTTGCCCGTGCGGAGTCGTGCCCGTGATCACTGTCACCTTTCCGGAGATCTCGATCCGGACGCAACCCCATTCCCATCCACCTGCGGCCATGGTCTTGGAAGGACCGAGCGCACAAATCTCAACGTAGGTGGAAAGACCGATCCCAAAAAGCCGGCCCGCCTTCCGAGCCGCATCTCGCTCCTTGAGGAGATTTGGCCAATCCGCGAGCTCCCGAGCCTTATTGAACGCGGCCTGATAATTCCCGCTGTCGTACTGGAGTCCCGTCGCGGTTTGGAACGGGAACTCGGTTGGTTCAGGCATGTTTTTCAGGCGCACGTGTACCGGATCGAGACCGAGCTCGCTTGCCACCAGGTCCATGATGCGTTCGATGATGTATGCTGCCTCAGGCCGCCCAGCACCGCGGTACGCGTCAGTCGACATCTTGTTTGTGTGGACACCTGTAACTTCCATCTGCACGGCCTTGAGCTTGTAGCAGCCGCAGAGCATTATGCCCGTCAGCGTTGGGATCGCGGGCGTGAGAAGCTGGCAATACGAACCGACGTCGACTATCGCCTTACATCGAATTGCGAGCACCGTGCCATCCTTCTTGATCGCAATCTCGTGGTCCCCGATCTGGTCACGCCCGTGAATCGTGGCTGCCGCGTTTTCGCGCCGGCCCTCGATCCACTTGATAGGCCGATTGAGGCGTATCGCGAGGTGACTGATAACGACCTCTTCGGCGTACAGATTGAGCTTTGAACCGAATCCACCTCCGACCTCGGGGGCCACGACGCGGAGTTTGTTCTCCGGAATGCCGATAAGGCCCGGGAGAAGCGTGCGGACCAGGTGCGGGATCTGGGTCGAGGTCCAGAGCGTAAGCGAGGACTCGCCGGCATGCCATGACGCCACACAGCCGCGGGGCTCAATCGCCATCGGCGTCAGCCGCGGGTGGATCAGACGGATTTTGAGGACCTTGTCAGCTTCCTTGAAAGCGCTCTCGACGTCGCCGCCGGAGAGGCTCCACGTGAAGGCAATGTTCGTCCCGAGCTCGGGGTGCGTTAAGGGCGAGTTCTTTTCGAGCGCCTTCTCCGGATCGATCACCGCTGGAAGTGGGTCGTAGTCAACGTCGATAAGCTCGAGCGCGTCCCGCGCGATCGCCCGCGTCTCAGCAACGACGATCGCAACCGGATGGCCGACGAAGTAGGCGCGCGCACCGGCCAAAACCTTGTGATCGGGCGATTTCCCGCCCGGGAGCGGGGTGGCACAAGGGATTGTCCCCAATTTGTCGTTCACATCTGCGCCGGTGAAGATGGCAACAACGCCTGGCAGTTTCTTCGCGCTGTCGGTTTTGATCGAATTGATTTTCGCGTTTGCGTGTGGACTACGGACGTATTCCGCGTGAAGCATACCCGCGAGTTTCAGGTCGTCGACATAGGTGGCAATACCCTTGAGCAGGCGCGGGTCCTCCACCCGTTTCATCGCGCGACCGAAGTATTTTTGAGAAGCTTTGGCCCCTTTGGGGGCCTCCTCTACTTTGGGGGCTTCCTCAATCGTTGTGCTCATTTCTGCGTCTGTCCTTTCTTGGCCGCATGCTCGACCGCGTCGACAATATGTGAGTAGCCGGTGCAACGGCAGAGATTGCCATCGAGCGCATGGCGAATCTCGTCACGCGAAGGCGAGCCGTTCCGCTCGAGGAGCTGGATGGCAGTCATTATCATGCCTGGCGTGCAGTAGCCGCATTGGAGACCGTGGCACTCCCAGAAGCTTTCCTGGACCGGATGCATCTCTCCGTTGCTCGAGAGGCCTTCCACCGTCGTGACCTCGGAGCCGTCGACCTGGACCGCGAACATCGTGCATGACTTAACCGCCTGGCCGTCAACGAGGACCGTGCAGGCGCCGCAGACGCCGGTCTCGCATCCAACGTGCGTTCCGGTGAGACCGCACGACTCGCGCAGGAACTGGACGAGCAAACAGCGCGGTTCAACCTCGCTTTCTCGCAGTGTTCCATTGACGCGGATCTTGAGGGGCATGTTCACGGCTGCTCCCTACGTACCGGGGGGTGAGAATACCGAATGTATTGCGCCGGGCGAGGTCCTGTCAACGCTGACATTCAACATCGAACAATTTCGCGAGGATTTTTCCCGCCGTTGTCCCGCTGATCCGTAGACTTCTTGTATCTGATCACCCGGGCGGGACTAAGGCGGGAAGGCTGTGCTTGTCCTCGCAGGATTTTGCTCGTACTCGAACTCGTCCTAGTCACTCGGCAGCGATGGCGAAGCCCGAGAGGGTTGGTCTATCCATGGCGTTTTCGGGAAGGCGGAACGTCTTTGAGCTTTAGCGTTTGAATTTCGAGTACGAGGACGAGTTTGAGTAAGTACGAGCTACCGGATAAACTGTTCTACGAATGCCGCACCTAGACCATTTTCAGCGTAGTGTCGCTGGCACATAGCGACCTTCGTAAACACATCTTCGTAACCTGTCTGTTTGCCCCAAGGATCAACGTAGATCATGCAGCCCGTGATATGGAACAATGTGATCATTTCCTGGACATCATCCGGAACGACCAAAGTATGGGTCTCGCCGGGTGGCTCAAACACGTAGGAGCCTTCCGTTGCGATCCAGCTGTGTTCGAGATAGTGCCAGCTGCCGCGCAGGACTAATCCGTGCACTGGGGCCGGATGCCGATGTCGGGTTAGCACGCCGGACCTTCGTACTCGTAAGAGGTTCACCCAATACCCTTGTGACACATTGAGGCAAAGCGGCCGGAACCACACGTTTTCCATCTGAGGCACCCAAACTCGCTCATCGGTCGGAATCACCGGCAGCTGGACGATCTCAGTTTGCGCCTCGATTGGAAACGGGAGTTGATAGGGCATCCGTACTTCATCCGGGTTAGCGTCTTTAGTCGAGTCAGTTGCAGGATTCATAGCGTGCTTCTTTCGTTTTCAACTGATCAAATATCCCCCGTCAACCGGCAGCGTGACGCCAGTGATGAATGCTGCAGCCGGAGAACACAGGAAGACCGCGGCACCGGCTACGTCTGCCGGCTGACCCCATCGATTGAGGGGTGTGCGGGCTAGAATGGCGGCGTTGCGAGCAGGATCGTCCTGCAGCACTTGCGTCAATGGCGTAGCTATCCAGCCGGGTGCAATGGCGTTCACACGAATCTTGTCGGGGGCCCACGCAATGGCCAGGCTCTTAGTTAATTGAGCGACACCGCCTTTGCTCGCCGTGTAAGCCGGGGACATTCCACTACCAAAGAAGCTGAACATGGAAGCAATATTAACAATCGAGCCTCCGCGGTCGACCAAGAGAGGGCGACACGCCATGCACATGCGCATGGTGCCTGTCAGGTTGACATCGATCACTCTTTCGAAGGTCGCGGAATCGAATTCAGCGCTGCGCCGAATAATACCGGCGCTGTTAATGAGGATGTCGAGGCGCTCGAGACCGGCAGTTAATCGCCGAATGCTTTCGGCGTCCGAGACATTCAGCCCCGCGACCTCAATTCTATCGTCCAGATCCGGGGTCGGCTCTTCTTCAGGAAGGCCGGCGACCAGAACGCGGCAACCGGCGGCAAAGAGCTGGTTTGCAATGGCGGCGCCGATGCCGCTGGTACCACCGGTGACTAGTGCTGATTTGCCGGAAATATCGAACATGATGACCAGAGAGGTGATCCGTTCAAACTCAGGAGCAAGATCCCAACTGTCTTCCTTTTGGCAAATCCAATTCCTGTTCTTAAGTGCACCGGAGAATTAGCATCCCAACTAGCTTTGAGTTCTTTCACCTCATGGTCCTGTCATGTTTACGACGGACGCAGATGACAGAATGTGGATGAACTTACGACTACGAACATGTTCAAGAGAATTCCATGGCAAGACGTGCGCGAGTTCCTTGCCGACGCCCAACGAGTTGGTCGCGGAAATACACACTCGAATGCCTGTTATTCTGCCACCGGAAACGCACGACCGGTGGCTATCCGGCGAAGCCGGGAAGGAGGTTTTACTACCGTTCCCGGCCCATGAGATGAAAATAAGACCTTTCTCGACACGGATAAACAAACCAGAAAATAATGATCCAGGACTACTCGAAGAAGGTGAGATGGAGCAGGTTGGACGGCTGATCTAATTGTAGCGACCGAGAACATAAATGGCCTAGCGAAACAATGAAATTTCTTACCTTGCTTACGCTAATGGCGGCTGCCTACTTCGTTGCGCGAGGTGATCAGCACGCGGGCTGTGCGGAGCGTCATAGCCGCAGACGGACGGGTTTGGAATAACGTTCGAATTGACTGGACGATAGCAGGTGTTCTGCAACTGAGCGACGCGAGGGTCACCGAATCATAACGCTTCCAGAAAAGACGACCTCATATTCCTATACGACGGATTCCTGGTATCTCGGGTTTTTTGCTTGGGTTTTCATTGCCGCGGTAATCGGCTACGGAACCTACACATTTCTCGGTCCCTTTCGGCTAGTGCTCCGGAAGGTGATGTCCGCTCAGCCGAAAGCGGTGGCTCCGCGAAAGGAAGCCGGCGGGGATTCGTTTTTATGAGCTGGATCGCGTTTTGCGTGGCGCACACAATCCAGTTCTCTGGCGGACTTAGTTAGACCGGCTTTAGTTCGCCGCGCCGGACGCGGGCAGCGAACTCATTCCACCACTCTGGGTGGGTTAGCGTGACGGTATTGTGGTTCCCTTATCCCCATGCTCTTATCGCCAATCTTCACAGAGGGGCAGTGATCAGAGGCGGCGCAAAGCTCGCAATGTTTCCTGCCAAGCTGACTGTTCTTGGCTATCCTCGTTGATCACTTATCAACAACAAGCCCGTTATCACCGGTCGACATCACGACTTTGACACCCATGTCATGGAGGCGCTGAATCGCGCTGGGAGTAGTCTCCTTGATGGGATCGGCTATCCCGATGACGCCGACCGTAACGCCGTCGCTCGCCACCCATACGAGACTTCGCGCCTTGCTGCTCAGTTCGTCCGCACGATCTGTTAGTTCGCTGGAAATGGTAACGCCGTTATCGAGCAAAAATGCTTGCTTCCCAACCAGCACATTACTTCCATCGACTTTCGCTTTAAGGCCGGCGCCGGTGATCGAGATGAAATCTTCGGCTTTTCTCTGGCGAATGCCTCTTTGGTTCGCCGCCGAAACTACGGCTCTGGCCAGGGGATGCTCGCTTTGGGACTCGACCGCTGCCGCGAGCGATAGCATGTTGTTTTCCTCGAACCCAGCAGAAGCGACCAGGTCGGTGACTTCGGGCCTACCAGCAGTCAGTGTGCCGGTCTTGTCGACAATGAGATAGGTAACCTTCTCGGCTGTTTCGATAGCCTCAGCATTTTTAACCAAAATGCCAAGCTGCGCCCCGCGACCGACTCCAACCATGATTGACATAGGGGTAGCGAGACCCAGCGCACACGGACACGCGATGATCAATACGGCGACCGCATTTACCACGGCAAACCCAAGCGCGGGAGGAGGACCCCAAACTGCCCAGATCAACGCTGTAAAAAGTGCCACACCAATTACGACTGGAACAAAGTATCCAGAGACTTGATCAGCGACGACCTTTTGAATGGGTGCCCTGCTCCGTTGCGCTTCCGCGACCATATGGACGATTTGCGATAGTACGGTTTCCGAACCGACTCTTACGGCTCGCATCACAAAGCTGCCCGTTTGGTTCACCGTCGCGCCGATCACTTTGTCACCCGCGGCTTTTTCAACCGGCATCGGTTCACCTGTAATCATTGATTCGTCCAGTGAGCTTGATCCCTCCGTAATTACACCATCGATGGGAATCTTTTCACCCGGACGCACTCGGACAAGATCTCCCAGCTGCAGTGCATCGACAGGGACCTCTTCCTCGTCGTCTGCAGACGTCAGGCGATGGGCCGTCTTTGCGGCCAGTCCCAGCAGAGACTGAATTGCCCTACCTGTCTGGCTGCGCGCCCTAGCCTCGAGCCATTGACCCAGGAGGACGAGCACCGTGATTACCGCCGCCGCCTCAAAGTAAAGGTCAATTTCTTCGTGATGTTTGAAAGAGTCCGGAAAAATCCCCGGAAACGCGGTTGCGATTGCGCTGTAAAGATAAGCGGCACCCACGCCAACGCCGATCAAGGTAAACATGTTGAGGCTCCGATTGACAACCGAGCGCCACGCACGCACAAAGAAGATACCGCCGCACCAGAATACGATTACTGTCGCCAGGACAAGCTGAATCCACTTGTTGCTCGTGACTGGCAACAAATGATCTATGCTTATACCCGGAAGCATCTCCCCAACCGACAAGAAAAGCAGTGGGACTGTCAGCATTACGCCCAGCCAGAATTTTGACGCGAGAGATTTGACCTCACGATCCTCTGCGGCCCCCTCGAGTGCTCTAGCCTTAGGTTCAAGCCGCATTCCGCAGATTGGGCAATCGCCAGGATGGTCCTGCTCGATCTGGGGATGCATCGGGCAGGTGTAAATTGTGTTACCGGTCGGCGACCGATCGGCAGGATAACGTTCCAACCTCATGCCGCGCTCGGGAGAGTCTCTCGGCTCGCTGGAGACGGAATCAGATCTGTGGTGGTTTTCCTCGAAAGTTTGGCGGGCATATCTCGCAGGATCCGCATCGAACTTCTGAGCACAACTTGATGAGCAAAAATAGAAGGTTTCTCCTTCATAATTGCGCGTTGCGGCGGCGGAGCCCATCTCGATTTCCATACCGCAAACGGGATCTCTGATTTTAGACGCGGCTGATGGCGTGTTCATGATTAAACTCCATTAACGCAAGAACCGCGATAGGACGTTGTGAACCTCAGCAACGAGCGCCTCGGGCTTCATCGGTTTAGCCTTCGGATGTGCACTACCTTTATCCGGTCCAAGGACACACGTTTCTAGATGATTGGTTAGTAACTCCACGCCCAGTGCGTCCAGTGCAGATCGAATTGCCGAAATCTGATTGAGTACATCCACGCAGTAACGGTCTTGCTCGATCATCCGCTGAACACCGGCAATTTGACCAGTGATACGTTTGACTCGGCCAAGGACCTTTTCACGCACTTGATCGTTCATACTCTATATACATATACCCTGTATAGGTATTGTCAAACCATTCGACCAGTTCCTAACTGCGCCCGGTACCCCAGAGCATTGGCGATCTCACTCAGCTTGCCTTAGGTGGATGAAGTCGATCGTCTCAACATGGCCAGTCTTGAGCAAACGCTCGCGGTCTTCGACGAGGGACGGATCGGATTAGTGCTCATAGGCATGCCAGGGCTGGAAAGCGCTTGGCCCGATTGAGCCAGCTATGCAAGGTGGTCATACAGGCAGCGCGGGAGAACTTGCCAATCGCGACTTGCCTTCGGTTCACTCGGGCTGCGCCACCGGCCTCCAGGGTCAGTGACCGTGGAGGCCGGTGAGGTGCACGACGACGAACACCACCACGATCGCTCCGAGGACGGCGAGGCAGATCTTGAGTCCGAGACTGGGTCCGTTGCGGGTCGTCTCGGTCCCAACCTGACGCGGCAACTTGCTCCGCTCTTGTTGCTTGCGCCGCCCGTAGCTCGTTAGGCCTTAACAAGAATACTAGGGTAGCTTCCGCTTCTGCCTCATAGCTTGAACCATTGATTGTGATCTTCATCAGCAAAAGTTTTCAATCGCGTTTCGAAATCATAAGTTATTGTGAGTCTGAAGATTACTTTCTAGGGGGTACGGCCGAGAACCGCGGGATGAGTCCCTCCAGCATGGTGGGATGGGTGAAGATGGCATCGCGCAATACGGTATACGGCAGTCCTGCGAGCATCGCGACTTGGACGGTTGCGATGATTTCCCCTGCCTCCACTCCGAGAGCGGTGAAGCCAAGAATGTGATCACTCTCGGTATCGATGAGGGCCTTCAGAAAGCCTCGAGTCT
>JBEEIB010000080.1:0-3829 GCA_041167675.1 Verrucomicrobiota bacterium | reverse complement strand
GGCCGCCTCTGCGGTCGTCAGGTTCTTTAGGACGATGGCGTTTCGCAAATCCGCTAGATCGACTCCACTGCCATCATCTGAAACAGTAATCAAAAGATTGCCTGCACTATGTTGCGCCTCCAGCCGTATGGTACCTTCGACCGACTTACCTGCCGTGCGGCGTACCTCGGGCAGCTCAATCCCGTGATCTATCGCATTGCGCAAAAGATGGGTGAGCGGTGCTTCAAGCTTTTCCAGAATATCCCGATCGACGTAGGTATCTGGGCCTCGTATTTCAAGCCTTACCTGTTTTCCAAGATCGCGCGCCAAATCGCGCACCATTCGCGGAAAACCGTGAATGCCGTCCGCAAACGGTCTCATCCGACAGGCTAAAGCCTCGTCATAAAGGCGATGGGAGAGATTGGCCGAACGCTGGTGGAAACTCTCCAACTCAAGTAGCCGTTCTGACAAATCCTCACGACATCGCACCAATTGAGCCCGCGCTTGGGCAACTTGAGCTTCTGCGCGTTCGCCAAATTTCTCCAGGTTGAGCAACTCACGAACTCGATCGAGTATTTGAGCCAACTCGTTGTGCTGCCGTTTGAGCCGCAGCAACGACTCTAAAAAAGGAACCAACCGACGGGATTCCACCAACGATTCCCCGGTGAGCGCAAGGACTCGATTTAAATTTTCCGGAGTTACCCGCAAAAATCGCTGACGTTTCCGCTTCGCATCGTCGACATCCTTCGACGGGGAAGGGAGCACTGCCTGCGCCTTGGAGATAATCGCCACAGAATCAGAAACATTGGTATCCTCCGATTGCAGCGATTCTAAAATTCCCTTTACCGCCTTAGACGGGTCGTCAACTCGCACTTTTGTTAGATCTCGTAGAAGCTGTTGCACCTCGTCAGCACGCTTAGATTTCTCTGTTTCGATTTCGTCGTCTGGCGCTTGGGCAATTCGGTGTAACAAATCCACACCGCGCAGCAGCACATCAACATGTTCGGGGAGCAGCACCAGCGATCCTTCCTGTGCAGCGACAAATACATCCTCCAACTCATGCGCCACCGAGACTGCGGCATCCCGGTCTACCATCCGTGCGGCGCCTTTCAGCGAATGCGCTGCGCGCATCATGGCCCCCAACCGCGATGCATCGGTTGGATTTTGCTCTAGCGCCAGCAAATTCTCCGTCAAGACAACACTCTGATTTTCCACTTCGAGCCGGAAAAGCTCCGCCATGGAAAACTCGCTCAAATCACCTGGATCTTTCGCGCTCACGTCAGGCTTCGATCGAGCATATCGAAAAGCAATTGATCATCGAGACAGCCAACGCTTTTGTTCTGCCAAAGCAGCATGCCTTTCAGGTAAGTTGTTTGTGACTTTGCTACGGTGGAAGGAACCCCTTTCAACTCATTCGGGCTAAACCGATGGATGCCATGTACTTCATCGACGGGGAAAACAAACCGGGAACCTGCGCGACCAGCCACAACCAGGCGACGATAAATCGCCCGTTTTGAGCTCGATTTTTCTGGTCCCATTCTTTCCATACCAAGCAGTCGATTGAGTGCCACGCAGACTAACAATTCCCCACGAATATTGGCTAAGCCCAAAAGTATGTTACTTCGTACTTGGGGCACGGAGTGAGTCGGGCGACCTTCAGCGATCTCCTGTAAATTCGTCGGTGACAATGCTAGCCACTCGGCACCGATTCGAAATATCAGAGCAGCTTGCATCTGTCGGCTCTCGACTTTTGGCTCCGTGGCGAAATGCGTGGTCCAGCCTTCCAGGTAGCCCTTTGGCAGCTCTCCTCCGAGGAGTTGTGCCGCCGCCGATGAATAGACGATGCAGTTGCGGCAATGGATCGCGTGCTTCAACTCACCGCATTCCCGGTTGCCCCAAACGCCGATCTTGTTCCAACAATCGTTGAGCTTGACGGAACTCATGGATCCTCCATCTGGTTTCGGCAGATCCGGTTTCATTTCGTTCGCTCCAGAACACGGTGAGCACGGTTCTTCAAAGCCCTGGCCGTAGCGCTGTCGCCGCTTTTATCCGCTAGTAGCGCAAGGTGTATCAGCGAATCATAATGATCCGGTTCAAGATAAAGCGCCTTGCGATAAAACTCATTCGCCTGGTACTGATCTCCGCCACAATCGCGGATCAAGCCCAGCAAGTGAAAGGCGCGTGCTGACGGGCCTTCCTCACGTAAAAAGACTTCGCAGATCCCTGTCGCTTCTTCTAGCTGCCCTTGATTGGCCAGTTGTTCGGCCAAACCCAAATCTGGCACCAATCTATTTTCCTGCTTCGCTGTTTCAGGCACTGCTTTTTTAGGAGTTGCCAAATCCGGCTTGCGCAAGGGTTCGGTCCGGCGTGCTTTCGCGGGTGACCGAACTTTCAGTTGTTTCAATTTCGGCAGCGTACGGAAAGCAACCGGCTGGCTCTTGCGAAAAACAAATGCCATCGGCAATTTCACGGCAGAAAAACCGTGCTGAGTCAGTACTCCCGTTTCGGCTGATCCGACAAACAATAGTCCGTCTGCGGTCAAAAACTCGCTTATGCTTTTGACCGTTTGGCGTTGTGCCTCGTGATCAAAATAGATCAGCAGGTTGCGGCAGAAGATAAAATCGTAGGGCTCACCACCCAATCGAAAACGTTCTTCGAGCACGTTTCTTTGCTCAAATTTGACGCATTGGCGCACCCGTTCGCATAGACGAAAACCAACATCTATTTTCTGGAAATATTGATCGCGAAACTTGAGATCGCTGCCTCGGAATGAATTGCCGCCGAACATGCCGAGCCTTCCGATATCGAGCAAATGCGCGCTGATGTCTATCGCATCAATTTGGAATTTCTCCGAAGGCAATCCCGCATCGAGCAGGGTCATGGCGATCGAATAAGGCTCTTCCCCAGTCGAGGAGGCAACGCTCAGGGCGCGGATCTTTCGGGTTCCGAAGAGAAATTGTTCCTCAGCGATCTGTCGTAAAGCGGCGAATGATTCAGGATATCGAAAGAAAAAGGTCTCCGGGATCACGACTACTTCAACTAAGCTCTGCAATTCCGTTTGGGAGCGTTGCAAAAGTTCGGCGTATTGCGAAATATCTCGAAGGTCGTTCGCGCGGACGCGCTGTTTGACAGCGCGTTCGATCAAGCTAAGTCCCACGGAAGCGACATCGAGACCGATGGTCTGGCGGAGCAATGCAATGATTGGTGCGAGCGACATTAGCTTTGAACAAGTTCACAAAACAGCACATCACGAACTTCGGGCGTGAGCAATCGTTCGACCTCGATCCACTGGATTAAGCCCCCAGTGTCATTGGCCACTCGGCCGAGATAGGGCGCATTCTCAGACTCAACCCCCGTCTCAACAAAATCCTGGATAGATCGCCGAATCATATTCGTTGCGTGCTCAGCAATCAGACCGAGCGGATGTGGATGCTGAGCCTCGAGCGGATACTTCACTAGAATGATGCGCGTGCTTAAGCGCCGCGCTGCAGGTTTCGCCAGCATCATTTCGTTTAGGTCGATTACCGGCACCGGAGTTCCATGATAATTTAACACCCCAGCCACCCCAACCGGCGCGCCGGGGACTCTTTTCAGGTTTGTTAGTGGAAGGACCTCAATAATTCCGCTGGCAGATAAAGCGTAACGGTCCCGGCCAATCTGGAATAAGATAAAAAGCATGCAGAAAGAAATGAGGGTTTGCGGTCAAGCGCCATTCAACTTGAACCGGGAGACGCTGGTACGCAGATCGTTGGCAGTTGAATTCAATTGATCCATCACAATATTTGATTGATGTAGCGACTGGACGGTTTGCTGTGCCGATTCGGTCAACTGGGCCAGCGCTTCGCTGATC
>JBEEIB010000079.1:0-12239 GCA_041167675.1 Verrucomicrobiota bacterium | reverse complement strand
CGTCGGTGAGGTCATCGCCGGCACAGAGGGCTACTTCGTAATTATCGTTTTGCTCGAGCACCCGCGAAACGGCGGCCCCTTTATTGTTTTCCTCTGCAGTCACTTCCACCATCTTCTTGCCGTGACGGACTTTAATCGGGTAGTTGGCGGTCAACGCGGATAATTCTTCCGTTAGCCGGCTCGCTTTCCAAGCACCGAAGTCTTCGTCGGCTTTCCGGTAGTGCCAAACGATCGAAGAATGTTTCTCCTCGATCGTGCTACCCGGAGTTGCCTGTTCGTAAAGTCGCAGGATCGCCAGAAGCTCTTCTTTCCAGGCGTAATTAACGTTGCGGTCCAATCGTTCCCACTCCTTCTTTCCTGGTCCCCGCAAGCTGGCGCCGTGCTCGGCGATGAGCCGGAAAGGATGGCCGCCCAGAAATGCTTCCATGTCCTCCTGAGAACGGCCGCTGATGACGGTAACATCCACGTTCTGCTGCTGGCCGAGCCGTTGCAGCAAAGTTTCAATGCCGGTATTCGGCGTCGCCGCCCGGGGGTCAAGTTCGATTTCGCGCAGCGTGCCGTCATAGTCCAGGAAGAGAGCGATCCGTTTACCGGCCGAGACAGCCTGTCCGACTTGCTCGCGCGCCTCTCTGATGTCGGCCTCCACCGTGCGAGCATCGCTGATTGGGCCTGACATCAGGTCGTCAATGAAAGAACGCGCCCAGTGTCGGGCATCGTAGCGCATGACGCGGACCCGCATCGGCAGAATACGGTTTCGTTTTTCCTCCGTGGGCAGAGCCAGGGCGTCAGTCAGGGTCTCGGCCACAGCCGCGGAGTCATAAGGATTGACGAGGAGGGCGTTGAAGAGTTCCTCGGCTGCTCCAGCAAACTCGCTCAAAATCAGTAGTCCGGCGTTTTCTCGCTGGCAGGCAATGAACTCTTTGGCCACCAGGTTCATGCCATCAATCAGCGGCGTCACCAGCGCGATATCAGCCAAGGCATACAATGCACACAGGTCGACAAAAGGGATCGAGCCGTGGATGAAATGGATCGGACTGTTAAGCAACGTGGCGTATTTGCCGTTTAGCTGGCCGACCCGCGATTCGACTTCCTCTACCAAATGCTGGTATTCTTCGATCCCTTCGCGCGAAGGTACACTCACGAAGACGAAACGGATCGCATCGGTCTTGTCCGATCCGGCCAGGAAATTGTCGATGGCCTCAAGGCGGTGCAGAATGCCTTTGGTGTAATCCATTCGCTCGACTGAAACGACAAGCCGTTTGCCTTCATGTGCCAGGCGGAACTCCTCCCGACGCTGATGAAACTCTTTCGAATCGAGCGTTTGCTCAAACTTAGGCGCGTTAATGCCGATCGGATAAACGCCTAAGGCAGTATTGTGTCCTCCGCTCGGGATGTGCGTGAGCTCCGGTTCGATGTCTAGGAGCCGTCGGACGGTGCTGCAGAAATGCCGCAAATATCCGAAGGCATGAAACCCAATCCTGTTCGCTCCCAGCAGTCCCGCAACCAGTTCGCGTCGGCGCGGATGACAGCGGAATATCTCGTAGGCGGGAAAGGGCGTGTGCAAGAAAAATCCAATTTTGAGGTTGGGAGCCGCGGCTCTCAGCATCGTGGGGAGAAGCATGAGTTGGTAATCATGCACCCAGACCAAATCGCCCTCGTGCACGGTCTCGAGCACCTTTTCAGCGAAGGTCCGGTTTACGTTCTGGTAATGTTGCCACCAGGCAGGTTCGTAACGCAGATAATTGGGCAGGTAATGCAGCAATGGCCAGATGCTGGAATTGGAAAAACCCTCGTAGAATGCGGTAGCTTCTTCTTGGCTGAGAAACACCGCGACGCAACCATGTTCTTCGGCCAACTTCCGCGCGATTTCCTGTCGCCGGCTTTCTTCGGGAAACGCAGCACCCGGCCAACCGATCCACTTAGTCTTGTATTGTCCCTCGGGAAGTCCTTCCAGCGCAGCCACGAGTCCACCGGAAGACTTGGTAACTCGATCCTCTTCCACGGTAACCGGCAAACGATTGGAGACGTTGATGAGAGTGTTAGGCATCGGGGTTCCGGGGGTGCGAAATGTTCTTTCTATCGGTAAATTCTTAGCTGCAACGCAAACGTGCGCCCGCGGCGGCTGATAGCAAATGAAGATCGACGAAATTGCCCGATAAAAAAGGAGCTGGCGCTTGGATCGGTAGCTCATCTTTCGATGCGGTTTCTGGTAATGCGACGACCGTCGCCAAGATTACGTGCCTTTTGATCAGGCTTGAGTTTTCTGCTCAAGTTAGGCCGTCCAATCCCAGGCAGGATAAGGTCCGCCGGAGAATGTTGAACGATCTCTGGGCCTGCTCAGCTTCCATCGTCTTGAAAACATGGTGCCCCTCAAATTCGAGCAAAAACCTAGCCAAAGAGAAAGGACTTGAAGGCATAATTGCCAAACCGCAAAACCAGCACTTACCGGCCGGGAAAGCGATCACCGGATTTGTTGAAGATTAAGGCGCGGCCCCAGCAGGAATTCGTTGTGTGCGGTTTCACTGAAGGAAACAATAGCCGCAAACATTTTGGAGCGGTTGCTATTGGGCGCATACCGAAACGGGCGGCTGCGCTACTTTGGTCACTCCGGTACCGGGTTTAGCGAAAAGGGATTGAAGGAGGCGATCGATCGACTAAAACCGTTTTTTATTGATAAATCGCCGGTCGAAAATCCGCCAAAAATCCCAGAGAAAATTCAGTGGGTTCAGCCAAGGCTGGTGTGCGAAGTAGCTTATACTTTGTCGAGGGTTGTTTCCCCGACTCGGGCTCGCAGTCTGGCCAGCACTTCGTCGCGACGATCCAGAATTGCTTGAACACCTATCCCCCTTGCTTTCGTGATGTTGAGCTTGAGCTTCGTCATTAATCATCTTTCGTCAGTGTTGTCATGCTGACACGAGTGATCACTACTGGCTGACTCCCCGCGCAATTAAACTCCGCAGTCGTCCTGCAGTAATGGAAACCAATGACGCCACGCACAATACCACAAGCATCGCCCGCAGGTACGTGGCGGTCGGCAAAGAGATCCCGATGCCGGTCGCGAGGGCCACATACGCCGCCACACATGCGGGACACTTGGGAAGCAGTGCCAGCGTAGCGGTCGGAACGATCCAGCCAGCGATCTCCCCGCCACGGCGCAACCGCGACGCAGGCCGACGAGCGTTGTCGCCGGCTCGCGTCTTGATCTGGCAGCAGTGGCGCATTCACGCGTGCGCCTCCGCCGATCCACAGCCGCCGGTCGCGGACGACGGCGACGCCGTCTCGGGCCAATAGGGTTTGTCCGCGTCGGCAAACTCGTTGGTGCCATAACGATCATGGTACCGGACCCATTCCATCGAGAAGCCCAGGTGGTCTTCGTCGCGGCCCTTGGGCACCAGGTCAAGGATTCTGTAGGTGCCCATGAGTAGCTCGAGGCCGCGCCCGTAGGTAGAGTACGCGGTGATTTGCTGCCCGAGCAGGTCTGGGATAACCAGCCGCCGGCTGGCCAGCCCGGCTTTGCGTCAGGCACCGGCACCTTCTCGGCCACTCCCCTGGCCTGGACGCACGCCCAGTTTATCCGGCTCGCCTTCGACATCGCGGCCGGCCGCTTGCTCGAGCAACCCTCGATCGTCGCTCAGCGCTATCTTCATCGTCAGCATTAGCCAAACGCTCGAAGGGCTGAGGAAAAATAATTGGAGACCGTGATTCACCGGAAAAACTCCCTATTAGATCTAGTTGTTTTCATGTTTTTTGCCCTGCGACTTTCGACGCTGATCTCGTGACGAAAATGTAACAACTTCGTTGCTGCACTTTAGAGCGTTACAAGCGTTAAACAGGACGTGCTTGATCAAACTCGGTCGCATCAGAAGTCCTCTGCTTCCCATGGGTTAACGACAACCAGTCTCATTGCGTTGCCGAGACGGTGTCGTCGGTTCTGGGAATTGGCCGGTCAATCTGTCGATCAGTTCCCGTCAGCAAATGCGTTAGAAATTAAGAGACATATGCGTTCAACTTTTAGAATCTGTGCGGCCGGCCTCTTGGCGGCCGCTACAACTATCCAACCCGGCATCGCTTGGGGGGATAACGACAATAACGATACCGCTTATCCGATCAGTCACGTGGTGGTGATCTTTCAGGAAAACGTTTCCTTTGATCATTATTTTGCGACCTATCCGTTCGCTCTGAACCCGCCGGGCCAACCGGCTTTCTACGCCAAAAAAGGCACTCCCAGCGTCAATGGCCTGGACGAGGCTTTGCTAACAAACAATCCTAATTCACTCCAACCGCAGCGAATCGATCGCTCCCACGTAAATACCGCTGACCAGGATCATGATTATCAGGCTGAGCAACAGGCTTTTGATCATGGTCTCATGGATAAATTCGTCCAATTCACCGGCACGCCCGAGGGAGGCGGTCCTAGCAGAGTCATGGATTACTTCGACGGTAACACGGTGACCGCGTTATGGAATTATGCCCAGCATTTCGCGCTGAACGATAACTCGTATGATACGACGTTTGGTCCATCCACTCCTGGTTGCTTGAACCTGGTTTCTGGCAATACCCATGGCGTGACTCCTACCGACTTGGCAGACACGACAGTTCAGGGGACGGTAATTGGCGACGCGGATCCGACCGGTGACATTGCGTCAGCGGGTACCACCATCCAGATGTCCGGGAAGAACCTAGGGGATTTGCTGAACGCGAAGGGCATCACTTGGGGCTGGTTCGAAGGAGGTTTTGACAATCCCAGCGCATCCCATATTGGAAGTAACGGCAGCCCTAAAACCGATTACATTCCACATCACCAGCCCTTCCAGTATTATCCGCAAACTGCGAATCCAAGCCACCTTCCTCCCAGCTCCGGGGCAGCGATCGGCAAAACGGATCAAGCCAATCACCAATACGACATCACCCGCTTTTGGGCGGCACTGCATGCTCACAAATTGCCCGCTGTTTCCTTCTTGAAGGCGCCAGCCTATCAAGATGGTCACGCGGGTTATTCTGATCCGCTACTGGAACAGGAGTTTTTGGTCGCTACGATTAATGAGCTGATGAAATCACCGGAGTGGAACCATATAGCTATCATCATTGCTTATGACGACTCCGACGGCTGGTACGATCATGTGATGTCGCCGATCCTCAACCAATCTCAAACGATCTACGAAGTCTTCACCGGGTCAGGCAGCACCGGTACGAACTCACCGCTGGGCGGGTTCCAAGGTCGAGCCGGATATGGCCCGCGCCTTCCGCTCTTGGTGATTTCGCCTTTTGCCAAGCAGAACTTTGTTGATCATACTATCACCGATCAGTCCTCGATCTTACGATTCATCGAAGACAATTGGAAATTGGGAAGAATTGGAAACGGCTCTTTCGATGCGTTGGCGGGCTCACTGCTCAATACGTTTGATTTCGATCATCGGGATGAGCCCGATCGTCGTCTTTTTCTGGATGCAAACACCGGCGAGCCATACGGATTCTAAGGGCTAGCTTTTTGGTGCTTTCTCGGGGCGGCACGCTGCAAGCGTGCCGCCTTCGCCTATTCGAAGCTTATATCTGCGGCTATCACCGACGCATCGGATTAGTGTTACAAAATCGTCACGATCCGCTCCATAATTGTTTTGACCGTCGCGATTGAGCTATTAGTTCGAAGAGTCGAAACTTGGTAGCACTACTATCGCCGATGAACTTTTTCCCACATATCGTCGAACTCCGGTCGCCCTTTCAACGTTTTCACCGCCAAGGCGCCGCCTTGGTTTTCGCCGCAACGTTATTGTTTTCTGCACCTGTATTTGGTCGCAACGTGATCATTTTCGTTGCGGATGGTCTTCGCAACGGCTCAGTGAATCAGACCGACGCACCCACTTTATACGCGCTGCGTCAGCTGGGGGTCGATTTCCCGAACAGTCATGCGCTCTTCCCGACATTTACGACGCCCAACGCTTCCGCCATCGCCACCGGTCATTACCTCGGTGATACCGGCGACTTCAGTAATACCCTCTACATCGGCTTTGCCATTCCGCAGCGAATTGGAATCCAAGTCGCCAATACCGAGACACCATTTATTGAAAATGATGCGGTGCTTGGCTGCATTGACGAACACTTCCTCTGTAATTTTCTGGACAAAGAGACCTTGCTGGCGCTCGCTCGCAAGCACGGCTTCGCCACCGCTGCCATCGGAAAACTTGGTCCAACCCTGATTCAAGACATCGCCGCGGGGTGCGCAAAAGATGGTTCGGTTCCGATTCCTGAAACGGTCATTATCGATGATACGACCGGCAAGGATGGTGGTATCCCCCTTGATCCAAAAATCGCCGTCGAACTCAAAGATGCGGGACTCGAACTGATCGCTCCGGATCGTTCGAACGGGCATCCCAAAACTCAGGAAGATAACGGCAGCCCGGGCAACAGCGAAAAGCCGGGAACGTTATCGCCTAATCTGAAACAGCAGCAATTCTTCGTTGACGCCCTCACCAAAGCGGTTCTCCCCAGTTTTCTCAAATCGGGGAAATCATTCGTCGCTGTTTTTTGGAGTCGAGATCCGGATGGAACGCAACATAACCAAGGCGACAGTCTCAACCAGCTCCGACCTGGCATCAATGGCCCTACCTCGGTGGCGTCGATCAAGAATGCTGATATAAATCTTAAGCAGATTCTTGACTTCATTAATAACACCCCAGACCTGGCTGCGGAAACCGATCTATTCGTTACTTCCGATCACGGGTTCTCAACCATCAGTAAGCACGAGCTGAGTGCCGATGGAAAAGATCTGGTAAAGAGTTACGCGGCCTCGCAAACCTACAAGGACGCCACTGGACGCCAGGAAGTGCCAACCGGATTTTTACCACCGGGATTCGTAGCCATCGACCTTGCGCACTCTCTCGATCTATCGCTGTTCGATCCCGACAAGATTATAACTATCGACGGCAAAAAAAGCTATAAGCCGATAAATCCAGAATCCCCGAGCAGCGACACCTCCGAGCAGCGACCGATGTCCGGGGACGGTTTGATTGGTGGAACCGGCGCCTTGACGCCGGTTGACGCAAAAGTAGTCGTCGCCGCCAACGGCGGTTCCGATTTGATTTATTTGCCGACCAAGGATCCGCAGCTTCTCGAAAAAATTGTCGAGTTTCTCACCACCCAAGATTATGTCAGCGGACTCTTTACCGATCCAGAGTACGGCCCGATCAAAGGCGCCTTAAATCTTAGTGACATCAACTTGAAAGGGATCGGCGTGTTACCGACTCCCGCCTTGGTTGTCAATTTCCGGAGCTTTGCTGTTGAATCCACCAATCCGCTGATGAACGCGGTTACCCTCTGCGACACTGCCTTGCAAGAGGGACAAGGCATGCATGGCAGCTTCAATCGAGCGGACACGCTTAATTGCATGACCGCTTCCGGTCCGGACTTTAAGCAACACTTTGTCGATCCGGCACCAGTTAGCAATGTCGATCTCGCCAAAACATTCGCCCAAATTTTGAAGTTGGACCTTCCCGTACATGGCCGCCTCGTAGGCCGTATTTTGAGCGAAGCACTGCAAGGCGGACCCGACAAGGTCGCGTTCGAAACCAAATCGATAGAGTCGGAGCCGGCTAGCAATGGCCAAGTAACCAAGTTGAATTACCAGCTCGTCGGTAAAATAAAATACTTTGATACAGCGGGGTTTCCGGGCAGGTCGGTGGGGCTCGATGCAACGAACGGCAACGAACGTCAATGAACAACAGCGAACGTCGGCGGCCGCTGTGGGATGCAACCAACGACAGCGCTGCTGTCACTCGTTGACGGTCGTTGGTGTTCACTGACGTTCGTTGCATCAGGAAGCTTTTGTCAGGCCACCCGAGCTGCGGACTGAGTTACGCCGCGGCAAAAACCAGCTAAAAAAGCTCGTCCTTCTACGTCCGGTTAAGAAGTACGGATTCTGTTCTCTGGGTATTCTTGAAGTTTTCATCACGAGACTCCTTCGAGTTCATTTAAACGTTTTGTTCCAATCACTTATTCGTGAAACAGAGGGTAACATGTTTTGTGCCATCGCAAGATCGACAATCGTAATCTACTCGAAATCAAGTTGTTGCGATGAATATGACTCCGAAACACGTGGCCGGATTAGTAGCGAATGATCCCGACTCTAAGACAGAAATCCCAGGGCTGGGATGCAACGAACGTCAACGAACGACAATGACAGCGGCGCTGACGTTCGTCGGTGTTCACTGACGTTCGTTGACGTTCGTTGCATCACTCCAGCTTGATCGATTCAGTCAGCGGACCAGATTTGAAATAAACGCCGCTGAAGTACGCGCGAGCGCCGAGCAAATAGCTGTCATTACGCGATTTGATTTCAACCCGCCGATCGTCCAGAATGTTAAACCTGATTTCTGCTGGCGCCTCATCTTTTGGTGGATCCGGATCTCGATAAAGGCCGGTTCCATTTTTCAAAAGAATACTGCCGCTTACCTCCCCCGTGTGCGCAGTTGGACCGCGAACCACACTTAACCGAAATTTGATTCCCCCGTCCTCTTTCTCCAAATCCAATTCGCCGCCGTACTCGTCGCGGTATACCGCATTAATGCCAGCCGGTAAGCTGTCGTCGAGTAAGCTGCGGATAAAACTGATCCGGGACATGGTAAGCTCGCGAAGACTTTGCAACCGAGCACCCTCTTCCGGCAAAGACTCGGCGTTTGCATTGATTCCGGCGCTCTGTTCAGCAAAGTAATCGCGATACGCAATCCAATCTGATTCCCGCTTCTTCAGATCGGCAAAGGAGCTGGAAGCTAATTTTTCCCTGGCCTGCCGGTAAATTTCGTTTAGCCAAGTGTCGGCCGCATCGTAACGCCGTTGTGCCCGCCGCTGCAATTCGTTGTCCGCTAACTTGCGGTACGTACCGCTAAAATCGTACTCCTTTTTTTGCGAGTCGGTTAGTCCAGAGGTCTTGACTTCCAATTGTTCGCCCTCCAGATCTCCTTCAATCACGACGCTCGCATTACTTTTCTGGTCTGGCGGTTCTTCTAGTCGATAGAGCTTTCCATCTGACTTCAACCTGCCGCCGAAATCAAAATCCTCTTCGATCGGCGATTGGGTGAAGCGAGTAAAACTGAAAATACCGCTCGCATCAGGAGAGCCGGGTGGATCAACGCTGAGTTCGGTCTCAGCGTCACGCGCAAATGTGGCCGCCTGCAGATCATTGGCACAACAGAGTCCAACCAACAGAGACCAGATGATGAAGCCACCGACTAGAAGAAACCTAATCTGGGATCTTGATTCCGCGGCTTTAATCGGAGTTGTCGGGCGTAAGCTTTGGGACACTACATCATTATACCAACCGCCTGATCGGATGACCATATTGATGCGGCACATGCACTGATCGGCGACTTTACCGCACCGAGTAGTCATAAAACGCCGGCTTCACCAGATAAAAGCCGATCGCTCAAGGTTTTAACTAGAACGTAACGGAAACGCCACATCGACCGGCTAACATTCGCAGTCTCTTAAGTCCTGGTTCTCTCACAGAGAACCGGCAACTTCCCTCGAATTATGACTATGACCACCTGCATCAAGAAATTGGTGCCCGCGGCGCTGCAAGGTGTCGCGACCACTATCCTCTCGCTAGGTATTTTCCTGGCGATCTCATCCGTCGGCCGCGCTGAAGACCACGAACGGAAACCGTTGAGAAATCTTCATGATATCAAACACATCATCGTCATTTACCAGGAGAACTGGAGTTTCGACTCGCTTTATGGTCAGTTCCCTGGGGCCGACGGCCTCGCCAATAGCTTCGACACAATCCCGCAGCTCGACGTCACGGCCGTACCCGCGTATTCCTCGCTGATCTTGCTGACGCCGTCGCCGCTCAACGGAGCGATCGACCCGCAGTTTCCCAGCGCGAATGGAAAACTGGCTCTTCCCGCAAATCCCAACCTTCCGTGGCCGCTGATTCCCTACGACTTTACGACTTACATTCCGGCCGATGGTATCACCGGTGACATCGTCCACCGCTTTTACCACGAGCAATTACAGATCGATAACGGCCGGCTCGAACCGAAGAACGGCGATCTCGACAAGTTCGTTACTTGGAGTGACAACCCCGGTCTCGTATTAAGCTACCTTGATGCGACCAACCTGCCGGAGGGCCAACTCGCGCAGGAGTACCTGCTGTGCGACGATTTCTTTCACTCTGCCTACGGTGGCTCTTTCCTTAACCATCAGTGGCTGATCGCGGCGGCGTCCCCGCCCTGGACAGCACCAATTCCAGCCGGTTGGCAGTCCAGTTACGATAAAGTCGCCAAGATCTTGAAGGACAACCAACTGACGTTCGACGGCAAGTACGCGGTCAATACCACTCAGCCCTTGCTTTCGCCGTTTTCACCGGGCACAACGATCGACAAACGCCTTTTGATCAATAACACCGATCCGAGTAAGCCGGGTTACCTGCCAAACATCGGCAACCGGTTGGATGACGCGGGAATTAATTGGAAGTGGTATTCCGGCGGCTGGGATGACGCACTGGCGAACAATAAAACGGCCAACAGCGAATTGTTCCAATTCCATCATCAACCGTTCGCCTATTATACGAAGTATGCACCGTTCCTGACCGCGCCGGCAGCTGACTATTCGGCATCTACTCCGCCGCAGCTCAACCCCGCCACCACCGGATCGAACGCGCATTTGCGAGACGAAGAAGACTTCTTCGACGACGTCGCATCGGGCAACCTGCCTCCAGTGGCTTTCATCAAGCCGATCGGCAAGAACAACGAACACCCCGGCTACGCCAATGAAGTTGCCGGCCAAAAACACGTCGCCGAACTAGTCGCTGCGGTGCGGAAAAGCAGTATCTGGGAAGACTGCGTAATAATCATCACTTACGACGAAAACGGCGGTCGTTGGGATCATGTCGTTCCGCCGGTGCGAACGGACGGCTGGGGTGTTGGAGTGCGCGTTCCAACAATCATCATCTCGCCGTTCACTAAACACGGCGGGATCGATAACACCGAATATGAGACGGTCTCGATCCTGAAACTGATTGAGCGTCGCTTCCATCTTGCCCCGCTATCTTCGCGCGACGCAGATCCGACAATTAATGATCTCACGCACGCCCTAGGCCATACGGACCGAGATCATGACAGCGAGTAGGATCTGATCAGTCAATCTAGCGCCGAAAACTTCTCCGCACACAAGAAGGCGCCCTGTCAGTTTTTGGGCGCCTTTTCATTTTAGCATTTGATCTGCTCGCCCAAAGGAGCGACTGGCTCCCGCCTTCCGTATTCTACCTTCTACTTCATCGCCGCCCAGACTCGATGGACATCATCATGATCTTCCAGTGCCTGGAGAAACTCGCCCACTTCGACGCGCTGCGAATCGCATAGCGTCGGCATCTGCTTCGCCAGATAACCGGTCTCACTCGTCACCACGGTCCAGCCTTCTTTTACCAAAGCCTGGGAAACGGCATGAGTGGTCGATCGATCGGTAATAAAACGCGCGCCGATCACCCCTTCCGGTACGCTGTCGTTTTCCAAATGGGAAAGGGGTTCCTCTTCATTGGCGCCTGCTTCAATCGCCACAGCTTCCGCGTCGATGCGCCCGGTTCGGGGCGAGTGCCGTCTGGCAGGGACGCCGTTCCGAGCTTTTTTTTGCCGCTGTCAGTCAGTTAAGAGGAAAACATCAGACATACTCAAAGAGTCGCATAAAGCCGAAATCCATGTGGAGATTCTGGTGGCAGTGAAACAAAGTTAATCCCGGATTATCCGCGCGAAAGTCGACGTCCAATCGACTGAAGCCTTTCACGAGAACGGTGTCCTTCACTATTCCGGATGTCTCTTTTCCGTGGATCTTTGCGATCTCGAAGTTGTGCCGGTGCAAATGCAACGGGTGCATGTCGTCGCTCTTGTTGACAAAGGCGAGACGATACCGGCGACCCTGCTGAATCTTAATCGGCTCGCTCTGATCGTAAGGTTGCCCGTTGATCATCCAGATGTTGAATCCGCCTTTGCCTCCGTTGGTTTTTCCAATCTCCATTGGGATCACTTCATCAGGCTGGACCCCCGATTTGGATTCGCCAAACAGGAGGTAATTCCAGTCTGATTTGCCGGGGGAATGCCACTGCGGTTTACCTTTCCGCCCCGCGTACTCCACGACGATCCCCATCCCACGATTACGATCTTCGTCCACGGGAGTACCGAGGATCCAAACGCCCGGATTCTTCATCTCCACGATCGCGTCAACGCGTTCGGCAGATCCGAGCTGGAGCACTTTGA
>JBEEIB010000078.1:0-49121 GCA_041167675.1 Verrucomicrobiota bacterium | reverse complement strand
TCGCCGGTTGCGGTTTCGCATTTTCCACTACCTTCAAGCCGCGTCGCTTATTTTGCGGAGGACGCTTGGAATTCACTTTTTTCCGTGATGCTGAACCGGCTCGATTCCGGACTACCTCGATCAATGCAATCTTTCATAGTCATCAAAATGAGCAAATTGCTCGTATGATGGTCTGAAGGGAAACTTAGCCAATCGCCGATAGCCATTTACTGACTGGCCGTTTCACGGTTTCTCAATTCGTCGTTACCGATTGGCGGTTGCCAATCAAAGCTCGCGGTGCAATGCTCCTGGATTCGTACTACCTCATCCTGTTTTTCCGCCTGCTCTTCCAACTTGGTCCCTCGTCTATGTCGATTGGGGATTCAGGCGGGCAGCCTTTTTTGTTTGTCCCCCCATTTGCGATCGGCCATTGGCTACTCTGACCGAGGCAATAGGCGGCTATGACGAGAAGGGAATTTTTAAAGATCGCTCGCAATACCGCCGTTGGATCGGCTCTGGCGAGTGGACTCACAACTACCGGCTACGCAGCGCTATTCGAACCGAATCGGCTAAAAATCAGCCGGACCCGGGTGCAAATGAAGCGGCTGCCGAGGCGTTTCGATGGGCTACGCATCGTTTTGATGGCCGATTTTCATCTCTTTCCGTTTACCTCAGCCGAATTGATCAAACAGGCAATTCACGAAGCGAACGCGCTTAACGCGGATCTGGCCCTGTTCGCGGGCGATTTTGTGTACTCAGAGGCGGAGGCAGCCGCCGAGCTTTCGCCGATCCTGGCACGATTAAATCCGAAACTTGGCTCGTTTGCCGTGCTCGGAAATCACGATCACGCGAAAGGTGCGATGGTTGTTCAACGTGCCCTCAGACATTCCGGGATCGAGGTCTTGAACAATCGAGGAGTGACCCTATCGATTGGGCCGGACTCTCTTTATCTGGCCGGGGTCGATTCGATGGCTGGAGGTGCCCCGGACGTGCGTGCAGCATTTACTGCCCATCGAAGTGATACGCCCACCCTGGTCTTAGCTCATGAACCGGACGCCATTGATTATTATTCGCAGCAGGTACCGATCGATCTGCAGCTCTCCGGCCATTCGCACGGCGGACAGATTCGGCTCCCGGGGATCGGTCCCGTTATTTTGCCGCTTTGGGGTCGCCGATACCCGCGAGGGCTTTACCAGGTGAACGATTCCCAATTGTTCACCAGCCAAGGAATTGGCATGGTAGATCTACCGATTCGGATAAATTGCCCTCCGGAAATCGCAGAAATTACGCTAACGTGTTAAGGGGTTGGTTTCCGTCTGGCAGAGGGATGGCGACTGAAGTTGGTGGTGGAACGTCAGCAGCTCGCAGCAACTTTTACGGTCAACCTCCGCCGTGTGACGCAACGGGACAGTCGCCGCTGCCGCGGTAATCAGCGAGGATGAGCAAAGCAACGCATTGGGGGCGGAAAACGGCTCAGGCCGACGTGGCTGAGACCGCCTCAGGCTTTTGGCCTACCAATCCGGGGGGTGATACCGATCCCAGCGTGGTTTCGGTCTTGTGGCGACTGCAGTTTTTGGTCGATTCGAGTCTATCACTTCGCTGCAGTCTTCCGTCCGATGGAAATCTGGGACATAACGGGACAGTCGCCGCTGACTATTTGTCATCTGTCATTTGTCATCTGTCATCGGCTTCACATGAGGTGATACGGATCGACATCGACCGTAACTTGCGCCTCATCGGGCAAGGTTAATCGATCCAAGACTTGTTTGATGCGGGCGGAGAGCCGTTTCGCATTTCGCGTTCTCAACAAGATTTGGAAACGATAGTAGCTTTTCGTTCGCTCGATCGGCGCCGGGACTGCCGGATGCAACGTAGTCGCATTGTCCAGTTGTTCTTCTAAGCGTCGATGAACCGTTTGGGCAGTAAACTCCGCCAATCGCTGATGTTTCGATCGGACTTGCACCAATATCAGATGAACGTAGGGGGGGTAATCGCAGCGTTCTCGAAACTCGCTCTCCTGCTCCCAGAAGCCGTCAAAGTCGTGGTGCCGCGCAAATTGGATCGAGGGACTAAACGGCGTAGATGTCTGCACAAAAACTTCGCCGGTGATCTCTCCTCTTCCGGCTCGGCCAGCGACCTGGGTAAGCAGCTGGAAAGTACGTTCACCGGCTCGAAAATCGGGCAAATGCAACCCGATATCTGCATTGATGATACCCACCAGGGTGACATTAGGAAAATCGAGGCCTTTGGCGATCATTTGCGTACCGATGAGAATGTCGATCTGCCCACTCCGAAAAGCGCCAAGGGTTTGTCGATAGGCATCTTTTCGTATCATAGTATCCGAATCCATCCGCCCCAACCGGGCTTTTGGAAAAAGCTTCTGGACAATGCCTTCGACCTTTTCGGTACCGAAACCGGAGTAGCGAATAGTGGGATCCGAACATTCGGGACATTTCCTCGGAGCAAGCCCAACGTGACCACATAAATGGCACTTCAGCCGCTGCTCGGCTAAATGAAGTGTGAGCGGGATAGTACAGTTCGGACATTCACAGACGTAGCCGCACTTGCCACAAACCAAGGACGAAGCGAATCCACGCCGATTCAGGAACAGAATGGTCTGCTCACTGCGCTGGAGGCGTTCCTCGATGGCCAGTCCTAACGCCCGGGAAATGATGGGATGATGCTTGGCTCTAGCGAACTCCTGGCGCAGATCGACGATACGGATCATCGGCATTCGACGATCGTCGACCCGAGCGGTCAGCCGAAGTAATCGGTATTTGCCGGTTCGGACATTGTGAAAGCTTTCCAGGGCAGGCGTAGCGGAACCCAAAACCACCGCGCATTTTTCCATTTGGGCGCGTACTACGGCAAGATCGCGCGCATGATAGCGGGGGGTCTCCTCCTGTTTGTAAGAAATCTCATGCTCTTCATCGACGACGATCAGCCCAAGTTGTTGTACGGGCGCGAACACCGCGCTGCGAGCTCCGATCGCCACTCGAGCCGCACCGCGATGCAGGCGATGCCACTCGTCGTGCCTCTCGCCGGCCGAGAGATGACTATGCAATACCGCAACCAATTCTCGCGGAAAACGTGCTTTGAAATGTTCGACCGTTTGCGGAGTAAGCGTTATTTCCGGCACCAACACGAGAGCACCCCGGCCGAGATCGAGACACTTTTGAATCGCCTGCAAATAGATCTCGGTTTTTCCGCTTCCGGTCACCCCATGCAGCAAGATCGGCTTTCGATTTTCATCCTGTATGGTTGCGATGACGACGGACAAAGCGGCGGACTGAGCGGCGTTAAGCGGTATCGACTGCGTCCGAACATATTGATCGGCGGCGAAAGGATCACGATCATGAGTCTCAAAATGGACTTCCAACCAGCCTCTCTTCACCAGTTGACGGATCGTTCGATCGGTTGTCTTGCCCTGTTCCACCAAATCGCTCCAACGAATTGGGCCGGGTTCATTCAAAAGGAGCCGAAAGACCTCGGCTTGCCGTGGCGCCCGGGTTGCCAGCTGCTTCAGCTCGACCGGATCAGGTCTGTGCGCTATCTGTAGGGTACGAGTCCTTTTGAAGCCGAGCGAAGCATGGCGAATGACCTGCGGCAGAGTGGAACGAATGGCTGCTTCGACCGAACAGCAGTAATACTCTGACATCCATCGCGCGAGGCGTAGCAACTCGGGATTCAGGATCGGCTTTTCTGAAAGGAGCTGAGCAATGGCACGCGGATTGGGTGCCTCCGTTTCATCGACTATTGCCGTCACCGTCGCCAGCACTTCCCGGTTGCGAAGCGGCACCTTGATTCTTGAACCTACATGGACCTTGCTTTTCCAGGCCGCGGGTATGAAATAATCTAATTCCTTGTCGGTAGGGTCATCAGTAACGACTCGCGCATACCGCTGCATGGTTTCTTAGTGGTAGTGTAATGCTGTCTAAGCCAGAGCGAAGCCAAAACACGTTTGCCCGCATTCCCGCGGTGGCTAAATTCTTGTTCCGGCTCGCTCTGGTAATCGTTTTATCGGGCTTTGCTGCGGTATCTTACCTCATTGTTCGCTCCAAAGATCCACTTTATGTGGTGCGCGAGATCAAAGATTGGGGCGATTATCATCGCTTTGATGCCCTGATCACCAAAGTTGCCATGGAACATAAGCTAGATCCGCGACTGGTAAAAGCCGTGGTGTGGCGAGAGAGCCGGTTTCAAAGCGATATGGTGGGAAAGAACGGCGAACGTGGGCTGATGCAAATCTCCCCAATCGCGGCCCGGGAATGGGCTACCGTCAACGCCATCCCCAATTTCGAACCGGACCAATTATTCGACCCGAAAATCAACCTGGAAATCGGCTCTTGGTATCTCGGAAAAGCCATGCAGCATTGGAACAATCAGGAGGACGCGGTGCCGTTCGCTCTGGCCGAATACAATGCCGGCCACAGCCGCGTGGATCGCTGGGTTCGAGTCGCTTCACAAAAAAATCCACAGTTAAGTGCCCAAATCTTCGAGGATAGCATCGATTTTCCTTCTACCGCACATTACGTGCGAACAATTCTAGCAAGATATGATTTTTATAAGCAACGTGGACCAATGACGAGCGAGAACGACGCCGTGATGGCGGAGTAGTGGAGCGAACGCCAACGAACGTCAGCGAAGGTCAGCGAGGAGGTGGCGGTAGTGGTTCGAACTTATACAAAAACCGGCTTGCGCCAGTCCGGAAGATGATTTTCGCACTTCCGCGCGACTGATTGCCCTGGTAACTTAGCTGACAACAATAGGCCCAGACAAATCTCTGGCTAGATTGCTACGGTCTCGATCCAGTTAAATCGGTAACCGTATGGCTACCCCGAGCGAAGATTGGCGCCTTCTTCGATTGACAAAGCTTTGTCTCTCACTGCCGTTCGTTGACGTTCGTTGACGTTCGTTGACGTTCGTTGACGTTCCTTGACGTTCCTTGACGTTCGTTGACGTTCGTTGACGTTCGCTGGCGTTCATTGGCGTTCGCTGGCGTTCATTGCTACCTGTCTCACCTCTTTCCGTTTGACTGTGAGCCGTTCGCCATACACGGTTCGCGCCACGCGAGGTTTCGAATCAAGCCCTTAGAATTCCGAATGCTTCCGCGCTTATTAACGCGAAAAAATGTTGCAATCAAAAGCGGCTAATCCGGGTTTATTCATTGCTCGGATCGCGCCCTGGTTCCCAGTCGCGCTCGTTCTTTTCGCGCTGGCCTATTATAGCTCTTACGCGTTCTGCGGGCTGGATTTGAATGGAGAAGGTGGCACGATCGCAGTAATCGCGGACCGAATCCGTCATGGATATAGGCCGTTTGTAGATACTTTTCTCGGCTATAACCTCCTGTGGTTTTATCCCATTGTCTGGTTATTCCGGATCTTCGGCACGAACTTCGGGGTTGTTCGGATATTCTTTTTCGCCCTATCCGTCATCATGGCCCTCTTGGCCTATCGTACCGTCCTACGAGCAACCCACCGACCTCTTCTCGGTCTGCTGGTTGGAGTGGTCCTGATCCTGATACCAGGGATACAGTTCCGGAATTATCTCCCGTTTTTTGGTGTAGCCAATCTGATGGCGATCCTGGAAGCGTTTGCTCTGCCGCAGCGGAGCCCGCGTCTGCGACTGATCTGGATCTTGGTAGCTGCCCTGCTCGTAACGGCAACGTTTCTGGTGCGGATCGACCTGGGCCTCTTTTTCGCGGTCGTACTGATCGGCGCGGCACTGGCATACTCCGTCCTTGGAACTGAGCCGCGTCCGGCCCGTCTTCAGACGCTGTTGGCCAGTGCGCTGCTGTTTCCGATATCATTTTTTGCTTTGCATCTACCGATCGGTTTCTACGCCCAAGCGCATGGTTTCGGTGACGCTTTTTGGAACCAGTACACCAGCCAAGTCGCCGATCTCGACTATCGAGTAGTGCATCTTCTGCCGCAGCCAGCCGCAACCAAAGCGAGCCCGATCGCCGCCAATGCTACGCCGAACACTCACTTGACGCAGCAGTCTTCCGAAGCATTGACTCCGACAGAAAATAACGATCGTTCCAATCGGCCACTACCCCGCTGGACAGACATGTTCACCAGTCGATGGGGTAAAACGCGAATTCTCGTATTCCTGATCTATTATCCCTTAGTAGCTGGGTTGATCATTGGCGGCGGAACACTGGCGCTGGTTTTCTACAGTTTTTCGACAGGCTCACGACCAACTCTTTCGACGAACCAAGACCCGCGTCAGCGAGCTGGCACCGACGCCCTGATATTGGGAATTGCTTTGGCCTCAGCTTTCACCCTGTTCCCGCAATACTTCTTCTTCCGACCGGATCCGCAGCACGTGAGCGAAATGATGTGCGTCTTTCTGGTGACCATGGCCTGCAGCTGTGCAATCGCTTTGGATCGATTTCGTTCCGCCAACCGTTTATTGCGCGGATTAATGATGGCTTGGATCGCTCTGTGCCTACTCAGTGTCTATCTTTACTGCGACTACGGACTTGCGGTTCCCTGGATGGGTTCAATTGCTCGGAAAAAGCCAAACGAAGTCTGGTTTAAAGCTGACAACGGAGTAACCGCATTGCTTCCTCCGGCCGACGCGAAAGAGAGTAAGGAGCTCTACGAAACGATAATAGCTCATTCGAATCGAAACGATTACGTCGTCTGCTTTCCCTACGCGCCAACCGTCAATTTCATGACCAACCGGCGCTCCTACCTTCATAATCTGTACATCGACAACGCGACCCGACCTGCGCACTTCGACGAGCAAGCAATTGCCGATTTTAAGAGATACCGGCCAGCGGCAATTTTGATAAATGATGATCCAATGAACGTGGTGGAAGCGTCGCGCTTCAGAGTTTGGGCAGCTCAGACCATGGCCTATATCCGGGAACATTACCGATATGCCGGCACCTTTCGAAGAAACGATGTTTATCTGGCGCCGGATAAGTAACGCCGCGAACTGAATCTGAGCGCTCGCGGCGTATTAGCGGCTCCGCATTCGCCAAAGATGCGGCGTTTTGACCTATCTCTGGACAAAGTACCACCTCCTCCGTGATCTCGGTGACCTCCTGTTCAAAATCTTTTCTTTGCGACCTCTTGTGGGGCTATTTCACAAAACTGCGCAGTAACGCCAGATTCACGCGATCCTCGGCTAGATCTTCCTTTTTCGGTGTCTCCAAAACTTTCGGCAGATGAGCGAACCGCTCGGACCGAATGATTTCTTGGAATGGTGCCGTTCCAATTTTTCCTTTCCCAATGTGATCATGTCGATCAACCCGAGATCCCAGCGCTGCTTTCGAATCGTTTAGATGCCAGGCGGACAAGCGATCGATGCCAATTTCTCTTTCGAACTCCTCGAAGGTCCGCCAAAAACCTTTCGCTGAACGAATATCATAGCCAGCTGCAAATAGATGCGCGGTATCCAGGCAAACCAGCAGCCGCTTCGGATAACGGCAGGATGCAATGATGCCAGCAAGCTCAGCAAAAGTATGTCCGAGGCAACTTCCTTGGCCGGCCGTGATCTCAAGTGCGATCTTGCAGCGCCCCTTTGGCAACTCTGCAAATACGGCATCCAGACTCTGTGCTACCAATTGAACGCCGGCGTCTACGCCTGCGCCGAGATGCGAACCGGGATGAAGGACAAGAAAAGGTAATCCGAGTTGATCGGCTCGTTCCAACTCTGCTTTAAGAGCCTGTCGCGATTTCTCGAGAATGTCGTCATTGTTTGCCGCCAAATTAATCAAGTAGCTGGTGTGTCCAAACACGACTTTTGGTTTTTCCGGAAACGTGCGGAAAGCAGCGAGCTCCGTCTCGGCAAACGGTTTGGCGAACCATTGCATGTTGTTCTTCACAAAAATCTGAATCGCCGTACAACCGATTGACTGACCGCGTTCCAGAGCCTTGCTCGGACCGCCGGATATCGACATGTGAGCGCCGAGCAAAAGCGGGTCAGGACTTAGCTGTTTTGGTTTCACTCTGACACCAGCAGTTTTTGATGCTAATTTATCATCGGTCATTTGTAATCTGTCATTCCCTGCCACCGTCAGCCGGATAGCGCTATTTCTTTGGCTCACCCATCTGCCAATCCGGCGACTCAATCGTACCGGTCACACGCGCAAACAAAGCCTCTTCATCCACTGCGCCAGAAAGATCAATTAGACCACCGAGTAGTCCGATCGAACCGGTCAAACTCAGCAAATGACCGCCAGACCACAGCTTAAGCGTCTCAACGGTTACGTTCTCGCCCGCGGCCTCAAATTGCAGATCAACCGTGGAGGGTTCCCGCAATCCGATTGCGCGCAAACGGTCTACCACCGGCTGAAACAATGGAGCATCCTCGAATCGAGCCTGCGCCAAATGGATGGACCCGGCCACAACGGCGTCCTTTCGATTCGTTTGTCGAATGGTGAGCGTACCAGTGATCTGCCCCGAATACGGCTGCAGCCAATGACTTGCATGGCCCACTTCGGCCAAATCGACCTCCTTGAATTGGAGCTGGGCTTCGATTGTCGGGCTCTCACCTTGCAACGTTGCGCTCGCGTTCGCCGTACAAATACCGGAACCGAGGCTACCGTTCAATCCGGTAAGGCGAACCTCCTTTGGGCCAACCCAAAATTCGCTGTCACCGCTAGCAAACGGCAGATCGAGGCTACCCCAGCGAAAAGAAAACGGCTCGCTGGAATGGACCTTGACTGAAAGCGCACGATCCTCCTGCTCCGACTCACTGACGGATTCGATCACCGTCAAAGGAGCAACATTGAATCGGAAAACGTCGATTAGGGCCGCCAGTTTTGGATCTATCCAATTGGCTAACGCCGACGGATTGATGTGCGCCTGAGCGCTGATCGATGAGATTGCGTGACCGACTAGATCATAACTGAAATTGCCGTTTCCGGCGCCCTCATCTCGCGCGACCTGGACATTTTCAGCGGTGATCTTGCCATTTCCGATATGGAAAATCGCTGAAGCAGAGTTGAGAAAGACTCCGCGAAACCGGGTTCTCCCAAGCCAGGCTTGACCCGATCCGCTGATATCTTCGGGGCGCGGCGACGTTCCGGATAACGAGAGCTGAATGACCGGCGGTGCCACAAACTCCCAAGGAGCGCAGATCGAGCGTAATTCCTCGGGCAACAGCGGACTGATGGCGAGTGGGTTGAGCGCAGATTGGATCCGAAGGCGGAATTTATCCGGCCGGTGTAAGATTTCGCCGGTCAGTGTGCCCGATCGATGCGTTACCTCAGCATTAGAAATCATCCAGGAGTCCTCGCCTTGTTGAGAGAAACTTGCCCGCATACTTTGAAACTGAATTCCCTGAACCGCGAATCGTTCAAAGTTCAGTTTCCCGATGAACTGTAACGCCCAGTTCCGCTCGAGCGTTCCCGCCAACTCGATTTGCGGCGGCGCGTTGAACACCCAATCCTTTAGCCAACGAGCTCGTGGCTCATCTTTCAGCAAGCGGCCAATGTCCAATGTGCTACGCGCTTGAAACTGTTTCTTTCCGGAGGCGACGTTCCAATCGGCCGCCGCAAACAACTCGCCCTGTGCATCCTGCACATGACAGTGAGTAATGCGCAAAGAGTGATTCTGATAAGTAAAATCGGCAGTCAAATTTCGCAGCTCGTCGTCTCCATAAAGTAGCCGAGCCGCAACTAGATGACCGCCGTCTAAACGCCAGTCGGCTGGATCCATTAAATCCGCTTGAAAGGTAAACTTTACCTCCGGCGATTGGTCGGGGTAACGAACAGACTTGAGTTGATGAACAATTTCGGTGATGAATCCGAGACGTTCATTGGGCGAATCAGGGTCATGCTCCTCGGTCAGAATAAGATCGGGTAAATCTTGCGGATGGAGGATCGTTCCGCTCGCCTCAAATCGAACACCGTAAAGTTTCCCCGAGACCTGGCGTATTTCGATACGTCCGGCCAGGAAATAGATCCGAGCGTGAAAATCGGTCAGACGAATCTTTTCTCCGGAGGGTTTTCTCGGGTCAAGTGGAATAACAATCCGAGCATCGCGAAGATCGACGGAATTTAACGCCGGTTCATGCTGGAAAAGATTGGCGTAGTTAACATCGAGGGAGATGTTGTTGATCTCGGCGAGAAGCGTATCGCCGGATTTGCTATCGAAAATCGCGACATCTCGAGCAATTAATCCATGGAAGGGATCAAGGGTTAGCTTGGTTACATCAATCGATAGACCATAGCGATCGAATTCTTTTTCGAGCAGACCGCGCCAGCGCCGACCAAACCCTTTTGCGTAGCCATACCAACTGATCCAAGCAATCGCCGCAACCAACAGTAATCCGACTGGCCAACGGACGATACGAGCAATACGGCCAAGCATTTGCGGATGATCGGCCAAAGTTGAAAAAAGGAAAGCCGCAGATTCATTGCGATACGAACTGTAAGCACCAGGTTAGCTAGTGAACTTGGAGCGTTGCGAATCGCAATGGATGAGGCTATGGCGGCCAGGGCTCCTTCGTCAGACTACGCCGGGGCTTCGGGCTTTAAGAATATGCAAAAAGATGGGGCGGGCTTCGATGCCTGCTATTGTTCTTCCAGTTTGGCCCGGCATGTGCTAAAGATAAACTCCCGATGATTCAACCGAACTGTCGGGCCCGATTTACCGCGGAGGATTTTGATTTTGTCGTCCGCGTTCTTGGGCGAAACCCAAGTCAATCTGTTAGTCTAGTCGATCTGCTTACCGATCCGGAGGTTCGCGATCAGATCCTCGATCATGAGGCTCTTTCCCGGGCTGTGCTGGAAAATCCAGGCAACTTGGTCATTTCTCCACAATTCTATTTTTATATTTTGGCCAGATTGGTTTTGCGCCGCACGCAAATTGATGATCGAACCATGGCCGATTACCTTGCTGCTTTGCTTGAGAAATTCTCGGAGATGCGACAATGGTCGGCTCCAGTAGAGGCGCTGGAAACCGCATACCTCTCCGACCTCCTATCCGCGCTAAAAAACGCGTCGTCCTATCAGACCTTTTTGATTCGAACCTACCTCGGAAATTATTCGCTGTTACTGACCGGGATTTTTTACGAGAACGTTGAATCAAGATGGCAACGCGGGGCTCCCAGCTTTTCCTTTTACGAAGAACTAGGGCGGACAAGCTTTCACAACGCAGCGTGCCATGAAGTGGCGAAAAAATTCCAACTTACTGCTGTGTTCGAGAAGTTGGCTGATCAATTCCATGATTGCCGTCTAGCCCTGAATCGCTTGGCCGATGAGTTGTTTGATCTGGGCGATCACCGCCATGCGCAGCCGATCATTTCGTTATGAGTCCCACTCTTTTTAGTGAGGTGCAGCGGTTGTTTGAGCGCACTTACGCGAATGTCGGCATTAATCTAGAGGATTGTCTGATTGACCGAACTCGATGTCGTCAACTGACGCGGCTGGCGGGCGCAGCAGCACACGAACTCAGTGATTTAGCCCGGACCTTTCTGCGTACAGCGGACGATCGCTTGTATGTCGGCATTTATTACTCCGGTTGGCTCATCGAACAACTCGAGCGACATGATCCCCGCTTCGGGCTTTCCGATTCAAATATTCGCTCGTTGATCATGTTTGTAGAAGAGATTAATCACGCGTTACACGGCGCCCTGCAATTCAAGGCTGGTCTGCGCCGGATTGACGGTGAAGACTTTGCTCGCAATCTCGAACTACAAGGGCTGGTAGATACCTACCTGGTTTTGCTTCTTTTCGTGGCCTTTTTCCGGCGCACGCAAAAGGTATCTCGCACCGACCGGCGATGGCTGAGATTTCACTTATTCGAATCTCGTTCGGTCGAGGCATATCAGGATCGTAACTTGCGCGCACGTTATCTTGAGACGACCGAGTTGGCAGCCAGCTACACTCATTATCTGGATTCGCTCAACGGGGCGCGTCGCCTGGATGAGATCCGCAATTTCCACGCGCTCACCTATGACGCAAAACGGCGGCACATCCTTGCGCTCATGAATCGACCGGAGGTCGAGGAGCAGTAAGCAGTAGTCGGTATTCGGTATTCGGTATTCGGTATTCGATGAGAGGGCAGGTTGCTGGCCCATTAAGGTGGGGCGAAAACCGCGGCGCGCTGAATGTCCGCCACCTCCCTTAACGTGCTTTGCGCCGGGTTTGAGCCACGCGCCCATCAATTTGTGTTGTCTATTGGTATCGTGTCCGTTTAGGACGGCGCGTTCTCCCTGCAACCGTAAAACAAATGATCACCGATTGCTGATTACTGATTACTGATTACAGAATACCGATGATTACTGATCACCTCATCAACGATTGACCACACCCTGCTCTTCCTCTACAACGCATGCAGCATGAAGATTTGGATCAATCGATCGGGACAAAATCTGGGCACTTTCTCTCTGGAGGAAGTCCAGCGCGGTCTCGACCAAGGTCAATTCGTCGCTACCGACCTGGCTTGGCAGGAAGGTATGGAGACATGGAAGCCATTGTCGGAATTTCCGGGAGTTCGGATACCGAGTGCCGCGGCGGAAGCACCTCAGGCATATCCGTTGACGCCGCCGCCAAGTCACGAAATCTCGACGACTGAAGGTCCTTCCATCGCACCAGCCTGGGAACGACGACCAGAGGTCAAACTTTTCCCGGCTTTTTTCTCTACCATCCGGGAAGTGCTGTTCGAACCTGGCCCGACTTTCTCGCGGTTGCCCATTACCGGTCAATTGATGCGCCCAACCACGTTTTATTTGATGCTGCTGCTGATCCAGTACGCTTTGGCCTACCTCTTTTATGCCATTTACATCCCATTCATGGGCGCTACCAACGATTTACAACGCTCGGGTATATCCGTTGGAATGGCAGAAATCATACTCCCTTTTGGTCTCCTATTTTTGGCTGCCATGGCGATCGGGTTCAACTTTGTCGCGGCCGGAATATTTCACTTTATTCTCATGATGCTGGGAGGCGCCAATAAGAGCTACGAAGGAACGTACAAGGTATTGTGCTACTCGAACTGCGCGCATTTGCTTGCTTTTGTGCCTTGCGTCGGTTCGATTGCGGCACTCGTCTTCTTCTACATCGCAAGTATTATTGGGCTACAGAAGGTGCATGGCACTGAAACCTGGAAAGCGGCCGTTGCAATGATTTTGCCAGGTGCGCTCTGCTGTCTTGTTTTGGTTGGCTCTTTCATTTTTATCGCCCTCGCGGCTTCGCACGGATCGTCACGCTATTCGTCCTGATGCAGATTCACAGAGTAAATGGGTCGTGTGCACCAGGGGAGATAAACTTCGAGGCATGGTTCCTCTTTGCCTCGGCGATACTAGCGGTGGGATGCTTTTGTTGGCTCGGACTGGGTTTACCCTGGCCGCATTGTTGGGTCCGACACACGTTCGGGTTTCCTTGCCCCACCTGTGGATCGACTCGATGTGCTCTCGCACTGGCCCACGGAAACGTAGGGTCCGCGCTTCGCTTGAACCCAATGATATTCACCGCCTATCTCGGCATCGGGGTATTCGACGTGTACGCGATTGGCGCACTCTGGTTCGGACTACCGCGATTGCGCCTAACCGACGTTCCAGCCAAGATCAAGCAGGTATTCAGCCTGCTCCTCATCATCGCGGCTACCGGCAACTGGATTTACCTGCTCACTAAAGGATGAGCAGCCGGTTCTGCGGCAATCATCCCGGCGCAAGGGTCTCTCAACGGGTTGCTGTCCGATCTCGAATTGCGGACTCACCTGGTTTTGCTCGGCACAATAAAGTTCCAAAGAATCGAGACCGAGCCGGCGTACGGCGGCCAGGGCCAACTCCGGAGAGTTACATTCGCGGCTCAAATGCCCCAGAATCACCCGGCGCAAATTTTCGCCAGCGATATCTGCCACCAACGCAGCCGCGGCTTCGTTGGAAAGATGTCCGTGACGGGACAGAATACGCTGTTTGACAGACCAGGGTCGCTTCGGGTCAGCTTGCAACCGCTGCTCATCATGATTGGTCTCAACGACGAGAGTGTGCACTTCGCGGATGCGCTCGCGAGCAAGTTTCGGGGCATAGCCAAGATCGGTGAGAAATCCGATCGAACCGTGATCGCTGGTTAGAACAAATGCGACCGGATCGACCGCATCGTGAGGCACGTAAAATGCCTGGACGTCGATGTCCTGAATCGTAAAGGAAGAACCGGTGGAGAAGATCTTATAACGGTTGGCCTCCGCGAATCCCCCTCGGCAAAGGTATTCCGCTGTGAGCGAGTTACAATAAACAGGCACGTCAAATTTTCCGCAGAAGACTTTCAAGCCGGCGATATGATCACTGTGCTCGTGCGTGAGCAGGATGCCATCGAGTGATTCCGGCTCGATACCCAGCGATTGCAGCCTCTGCGAGATTCGCCTTGCGCTGAAACCAGCGTCAATCAGAACCCGACAACGGTCCGAAGTCACCAACGCACAGTTACCGCCACTTCCACTGCCGAGAACGGTGAGGCTAAACACTTTCACCCTTGTATCGCAGCTGCGAACGACTAACAAGTCCGATCAACAAAAAAACCCAACCGATTGTGTTTTGAGAAAGCTTTACCCCCAAGGGAAGCTATCCCCGCGTTCCGTTGAATGACCAATAGGGAGGATCGCGTCCCGACTTCGTCCGGCAGCTGCCGGATCGCGGCCAAGCTCAACCGTGTTTGCTCGGCCTGAGCGCTAGGGCGTGCCAAAGCGAAGCGACGGCGGCCTCGCGATCCGGAGCGCAGAAGAGGTCCGACGTCGCAACTGCTTCCAGCATCGTGACGCGAGGCCTCAGCAAGGCTACGTCGGACTGGCTGTGCGCCTTCCCGGAAATTTCAAAAAGGGTTTGCCAATCGCACGGTTTCCTTGGACTTGTTCCCTATTCCCCCGTCAAGCCGTATATGAACCGCTACATCACCTATTTGATCATGGGCGCACCAGGAAGCGGAAAAGGGACGCAAGGTAAGATCCTGGGTAATATACCTCGCTTCTTTCACTGCGCGTGTGGAGAGGTTTTTCGATCTTTGGACACTCGAACTCCGCTGGGAAAGAAATTTATCGAGTATTCCAGCAAGGGACTGCTTGTACCCGACGACTTAACAGTCCAACTCTGGCACAGCAGCATTGACGCACAGGTAGTAGGGGGCCATTTCAAACCGGATATTGACGCGTTGGTACTTGATGGCATTCCGCGGACTGCGAATCAAGCGAGTCTGATGAAGGACATCATCGACGTAAGACAGATACTCCATCTTTCATGTCCAGACCGGACCGAATTGGTCCGTCGCTTACGGAAACGCGCGCTCAAAGACAATCGTCTCGATGACGCAAGCGAAAGGGTTATTCAAGATCGTCTACGCGCTTATGAAGAAGAGACCAAACCGATTCTCTCCTTTTTCGAAGGCGTCGTGACTACCATCGACGCGACGCAGCCTCCGATGAAGGTCTTGTCCGACATGCTGCTGGCAATCTGGGCGACCCGGGACGGATCGTTGCAGTTCAACGCGTAAGCCTGGAATTTCGCCGGTGCTCCTTCGTTTCATTTCACAGCTGCTCCTCCCCGGTGAAATTTCCAGGCTGTGAACACTCCTTTGCGCGCGATCTTTATGGGCAGCGGAGAAATCGGGTTGCCCACTCTGCAATGGATGATCGAGTCAACAAAAGTTCATTTGGTAGGAGTCGTCACCCAACCGGACAAACCGGTCGGACGATCGCAGATATTGACTGCTCCCGCGCCCAAACGACTGGCGGAATCGATCGGAGTTCCGGTGCTACAACCGATCCGTGTCCGCAGACCAGAAGCTCTAAACCAGATCGCAGAATTGAGGCCCGATTTGATCGTGGTGGCGGCTTATGGACAGATTTTACCTCGACCGCTTTTGGAAATGCCCACGGTAGCTTGCCTGAACCTTCACGCCTCGCTTCTTCCGCGACACCGTGGTGCGGCGCCAATCCAATCATCCATTCTGGCCGGAGATGCCGCTGCGGGTATTACGGTAATGTATGTGGCCGAAGGACTCGATTCCGGAGATATTCTCCTGCAGAAAAGCGTGCCGATTCGCCATCGCGAGACCGGTGAAAGCTTGCACGACCGATTAGCGAAGTTAGCGCCCGAGGCATTCGAGTCGGCGCTGGAAATGCTGATTCGAGGCGAGGCACCGCGGGTTCCACAGGAAGAGGACCGAGCGACTTATGCAGGTAAATTGGATAGAGACTCAGGGCTCGTGCACTGGACCGAATCATGTTGGCAGATTGATCGGCTGGTTCGAGCGATGAATCCATGGCCGGGAGCCTACACGTTGGTTTCGTTGCCCGACGAACCACCTCGTCGGCTTAAGCTCCATAGAGTCTTACCGATGCACCGGAGAACAGGCTCCCCGGGTCAAGTACTCGGCAGCACAAAACGAGGATTAATTGTTGGGACGGGGACCGGCAGCGTATTATTGCTCGAGGTGCAATTGGAAGGTAAACGCCGGATGAGTGCTGGCGAGTTTGTGCGCGGATTTCCGTTGGCGGCGGGGACGACGTTGGGCGCGTGGACCTAACGGTACCTCGGCCACAGCGATGGTCCCATCTGTCTGGGCCATCACGCCGTCATGCCGTTTGCGGCGCTCCATGTTCGATCTTCGCTTCGGTGCGCCGGCGCAGGCGATCAAGGTACAAATAAATGATCGGAGTGGTGTAGAGGGTAAGCATTTGCGAAACGATTAATCCACCGATGATCGCCACACCGAGGGGTTCGCGGATTTCCGAACCATCACCCTGCCCAAAGGCCAACGGAACCGCACCAAACATGGCCGCCAATGTGGTCATCATGATTGGCCGAAAACGAACGATACAAGCTTGGTAGATCGCCTCGGCCGGGGCCAGTCCGTGGTCCCGTTCAGATTCCAGCGCGAAGTCGACCATCATGATCGCGTTCTTTTTTACGATCCCGATCAAGAGAATGATTCCAATAATCGAGACGATGGAAAGTTCGACCTGGCAAATAAGGAGCGCCAACAAGGCACCTAATCCGGCCGACGGCAGGGTCGATAAAATTGTAATCGGATGGATAAAACTTTCGTAAAGAATGCCGAGCACGATGTAAACCGCGATAATCGCGGTAAGAATCAACACGGGCTCCGACGAGAGTGAATCCTGGAAAACCTGAGCGGTTCCCTGGAAGCTGCCGCGGATATCGTCCGGCATGTGGATGGCAGCGGCGGCTCGGTCGATGACATCAGTCGCTTCCTTGAGCGAAGTACCCTGGTCAAGATTGAAGGAAAAAGTAACTGCTGGAAACTGACCTTGGTGATTGATCGCAGTCGGTGTATTCGATGTCTGAAAATGAGAGATCGCGCTGAGCGGGACGACGATTCCGTGCGAACCGGTCACATAAATTTTGTCCAGTGCAGTCGGATCCATGAGATATTCCGGGAGAGCTTCCAAGACCACGTGGAACTGGTTGCGTTCGGTGTACATAACCGAGACCTGCCGTTGACCAAAAGCGCTATATAATGCGCTGTCCACTTGCTGTGGTTGGATGCCGAGCTGAGCCGCTTTCTTCCGGTCGACCACGACATCCATCTGCAAGCCCCGTTGCTGTTGATCAGTTGTGAGGTCCTTGAGTTTTGAATCCTTCTGGAGCTGGACCATTAACTTCGGAACCCAGGTATTGAGCTCATTTTGATCGGTGGATACCAGCGAGTAGATGTATTGGCCCTTGGTAGCGCGTCCACCGACTCTGATATCCTGAGCGGCCTGGAAAAAACATCCTATCCCCGGAATGCCTAAAGTCTTTGCCCGTAGGCGAGTAACAACTTGAGTGGCGTTATCTTTTCGCTCGTTCCGAGGTTTCAAAGTGATAAACATGCGTCCCTGATTGCTACTGCCGCCGCCGCCGCTGCCAATGGCTGAGGTAACCGATGCAACGGCCGGATCGCGTTTCACAATGTCCGTCACCTGATTCTGCTTCTCCACCATGGCGTCGAATGAAATATCCTGGGCGCCTTCCGTGATTCCCATGATGCTCCCGGTATCCTGCTGCGGAAAGAATCCCTTCGGCACAATGCCGTAAAGCCAGATCGTCAAACAGATCGTTACTACGGTCACCAGCAACATGAGAAGGGAATGTTTTAACACCCAGCGGAGCGATCGAGAATAGAACCCAAGCATTCCGTTGAACATGCTTTCAGTAACTCGGTAAAAACGACCATGCGGCTGATCGGGACGCTCTTCTTTAATGAGCCGGGAACAGAGCATCGGCGTTACGGTCAAAGAGACTATTCCGGATACCAGAATGGCGATGCTTAACGTCACCGAGAACTCGTGGAATTGCCGCCCAATGATTCCTCCCATGAACAGCAGAGGGATGAAAACGGCGACCAGCGAAATACTCATTGAGAGTACCGTGAACCCAATCTGCTTGGCTCCCTTAAAGGTAGCCTCCATCGGAGAGAGACCTTGCTCGACATATCGAACGATGTTCTCGATTACAACGATCGCGTCATCCACGACAAAGCCGACCGAGATGGTGAGCGCCATCAGGGAAATGTTGTCCAAGCTAAATTGCATTAGCCACATCGCCGCGAAGGTGCCGGCCAGTGACAGAGGAACCGCGGTACAGGCGATAAAGGTGGTCGAGATTCGCCGCAGAAACAGAAAACAAACCATGACGACTAGCCCAATGCTGATAAGCAAAGAGGTCTGTACATCGGCCACGGAGGCCCGAATTGTCAGCGTTCGATCACTCTGGATATCAAGATGAATTGCCGGGGGAAGCCAGCGGCGGAGTTGGGGCAGAATTTCTTTTATGCGATCCACCGTCTCGACGACGTTTGCGTCTGCTTGCTTGCGAACAAACATTACGACCGCCCGTTTTGAATTGAACCAGGCAGCCTGCAGCCGGTCCTCGGTCGCATCGAGCACGCGACCGACCGCGCTGAGCGGGATGGGTACGCCGTTTCTTTGACCGATAATCAGATTTTTGTAATCTGCAGCCGTAAACAACTGATCATTGGCATTAACCGTGAAGCTAACGATATCACCATCAATCGCGCCTTTGGGTTCATCTTTGTTTTGGCCCTGCAAAACGGTGCGCACATTATCGATGCTGAGTCCCATCGCAGCGAGGGCCGCTGGATCAACCTGCACCCGGACGGCCGATTTCGCCCCTCCGCCGACGCCGACCTGGCTTACGCCAGGTACCTGCGACAACGCCGGAACCAGTAGCTCGGTCGCCTGGTTGTAGATCTGCGAGAGTGGGACCGCATCAGAGGTCAACGCGAGAATTAACACCGGTGAATCATTCGGATTCGCTTTCCGATAGCTGGGTGGATTCGGCAGACCCGGCGGAAGCTCACTCTGAGCGGCGTTGATCGCAGCTTGGACGTCTCGAGCCGCAGCATTTATATTGCGCGACAGATCGAACTGGAGCGTAATTACCGTACCGTTTAACTGGCTGACAGAAGTGATTTCGTTGACGCCAGCAATATTGGCAAAACGCCTTTCCAACGGAGCGGCCAAGGATGTGGCCGCAGTCGCCGGGTCAACACCAGGATAATTCGCCTGCACGTTAATCGTCGGGAAATCAACTTGCGGTAGCGGGGCGACGGGCAAGACGCGGTAGGCAACTAAACCGGCCAGCATCAATCCGATTGCCAAAAGCGAGGTAGCAATCGGTCGACGAATAAATGGCTCGGAGATACTCATACATTAACTGCGGATTTCGAATTGCGGATTTCGGATTGGACATTCCGCGATCCGCATTCCGCAATAGCGTTAATGGGTCATCACAGGCTCCAACTCAACAGGTAAAGGCGGGGTTTGCCTGCGTCGCCGGCTAAGGAATTTGCCCAGTTTATCCATATACAAATAGATCACTGGCGTAGTGTAGAGTGTCAGGATTTGTGAGACCAGAAGACCCCCTACGATCGTGATGCCGAGCGGCTTGCGGAGCTCGGCTCCAGTTCCTTCCTGGATGGCAAGAGGCAGAGCGCCCAACAAAGCTGCCATCGTGGTCATCATGATCGGCCGAAAACGTAAAAGGCAGGCTTGATAGATTGATTCTTCCGGTGTCTTGCCCTCCTCACGTTCGGCGTCGAGAGCAAAATCGATCATCATGATCGCATTCTTCTTCACGATACCGATGAGCAGTATAATGCCGATGAGCGCGATCAACGAAAAATCAATGTTGAAGATCAGCAGCGCCAGCAACGCGCCAACACCAGCGGAGGGCAAGGTCGATAAGATAGTGATCGGATGAATATAGCTTTCATAGAGGACACCCAGTACGATATAGATCACCACCACCGCCGCGAGGATAAGATAAGGCTCGGAAGCCAGCGATCGCTGGAACTCAGCGGCAGTTCCGGAAAAGCTGGTTGCGATGGTATCAGGCATCCCGATCCCTGCCTTGGCCGCTTGAATCGCTTTAACGGCCGCACCGAGTGATTGTCCCGGAGCCAGATTAAAAGAGACCGTGATCGCTGGGAAGAGATTCTGATGCAGCACCGAAAGCGGCGCGGTAGTCGTGCGCAAGGTGGCAAAAGCTGATAGCGGAATTTCGGGGCCACCCGTAGTGATCGCTCCATTCGCGGTAACGGAACCACTGGCCGATAGGTTAGCCTGGCTGGATCCGGAAGCATTGACGTAGATCTTGTCCAGCGCATTAGGCGAGGTCTTGAAGTTGGACTGCGCTTCCAACACCACCCAAAACTGGTTCAGCTGCGTGAAGATGATCGAGATCTGCCGTTGGCCGAAGCAGTCGTAAAGCACATTATCGATCGCATCGATTTGCACGCCTAACCGGGAAGCTTTCTCCCGATCGATATCCACGACAACCTGCTGTCCTTCCGATTGTTGGTCGCTAGCGACGTCGCTCAAGGCGGGCGACTTCTTCAGCTCCTCCAGAAACTTCGGCGTCCATTGAGCCAGTTCCTCGGAATTTGTGTCCTCCAACACATACTGATACTGAGTCCGGCTGACTCGAGTATCAATCTGCAGATCCTGCACCGACTGCATGAAAAGACTGATCCCCTGCAGATTTTTGGTCGCTTCGCGAAGCCGACCCATGATTTGTTCGGCGCTGGAGTTCCGTTTTTCGCGTGGTTTTAATATGATATACAGGCGGCCGGTGTTTACGGTCGGATTCACGGTTCCCGCACCGACAAATGCCGCGACACTTTGAACGTCCGGATCTTTTTCAACGATATCGGAAACTTGTCTCTGCCTCTCCAGCATCGCCTTAAATGAGATGTTCTGAGCAGCATCGGTTACCCCAATTATTTCTCCGGTATCTTGCTGCGGCAGAAGACCCTTCGGAACAATCAGGAAAAGATAGATGGTTAAAACCAGGGTTCCGATCGCAACGAAGAGCGTAAATAGTCGATTCCGCAAAACCCACTTCAGTCCCACCTCGTAGAAATGCAGCATTCCGTCGAACACCTGTTCACTTAGTTGGAACAATTTACCGCGTTTCTTGTGATCGATCGGCTTAAGGAATTTCGCGCACATCATGGGGGTGAGCGTCAATGAGACGATGGCCGAAACGATGACGGCAACGCTCAAGGTAATCGCAAACTCTCGGAAGAGACGACCAACAATGCCGGTCATAAAGAGCAGCGGGATGAACACAGCGATCAGGGAGATACTCAGCGAAATGACGGTAAAGCCGATTTGTCGCGCGCCTTTTAATGCTGCGGGCAATGGTTCCTCACCAGCCTCAATGTAACGGAAGATGTTTTCGATCATCACGATGGCGTCATCGACCACAAACCCGGTCGAGATCGTTAGCGCCATCAAGGAGAGATTATTCAGACTGAAGCCGACCAGATACATGATCCCAAAGGTACCGATCAGAGAGAGCGGTAAGGCGACACTTGGAATCACCGTGGCCCAGAGCCGGCGTAAAAAGATGAAGATAACCAGTACGACCAAGGCCACGGTCAAGATGAGCGTGAATTGCACATCGCGTACTGAGGCGCGGATAGTTTCGGTCCGATCCGTCAGGATAGAAACGTGTACGGTGGGAGGAATCGAGGCAGTTAACTTGGGGAGTAGCCTTTTGATCCGATCAACAGTCTGAATGATGTTGGCGCCCGGCTGTCTTTGCACGTCAAGCAACACGGTGGGGGTGGAGCCGACCCACGCGGCCAGTTGATCATCCTCTACTCCGTCGATTACATCCGCTACGTCACTCAAGTGGACCGGCGCTCCGTTCTTGTACGCGATGATCACCGGGCGGTATTGCTCGGCCGTAAGCAGTTGATCGTTCGACCCAATCATGTAGGCTTGCTTTGATCCGTTAAAGCTGCCTTTTGGTGCGTTCACATTCGCTTGAGTTATCGCGTTACGCAGATCCTCCGGACCCATACCAAGAGAAGCGAGTGCAGCGGGATTGAATTGAATCCGAACCGCAGGCTTCTGATTGCCTTCGATCGTGACCAGTCCGACACCAGCAACCTGACTTAGTTTTTGGGCAAGGAGTGTGTCGGCATAATCATTGACTTTGGCGATAGGCAAAGCTTCCGAGTTAATTGCCAATGTCAGAATTGGCGTATCAGCCGGATTAACCTTGTTGTAGACTGGAAGATTTGGCAGATCGTTGGGGAGGTACCCTCTCGCTACGTTGATCGCTGCCTGCACATCCTGGGCTGCGACATCAATGTCGCGGTTGAGGTCGAACTGCAAAGTGATCGTGCTGACTCCGAACGAGCTGGTCGAGATCATCGAAGTCAGGCCGCTGATCTGATCAAACTGCGATTCCAACGGCGTCGTGATCGCCGAAGTCATCACTTGCGGACTTGCTCCCGGATAGCGGGTCACTACCTGAATGGTAGGAAAATCGACTGTCGGTAGCGACGCAATCGGGAGCAGCGAATATCCGAGCAGGCCCAGCAGGATGACGCCTGCCATAAGCAACGAGGTAGCGATTGGCCGCCTGATAAAGGGTTCCGAAACATTCATAAGCTGGTAGGGACCGGTTATCGGTAGGGACGAGCTCCCGCTCGTCCGGAACGGACCGGTAGGAGCGCGGTCCCTACCGCTCACTTAGCCGCCGCTGGTACTCCTTTGTGGTTGCGCGGCCGGCGTCTCATCGGAAGCAGCCGTTTTCTGGCCGCCCTTCTGATTTCGGCCGGTACCATTGGATTTGCCCATTCGTTGTGGCGAATTACTCGGAGCAGTCAGAATGATTTTTGAACCCGGCTGTAGCTTGTACTGCCCGTCAACCACGACCTGCTCTCCTTCTTGCAGACCGTCATCGATCAGAGCCAGACCGTTGTCGATTTGATTGACCGTGACCGGTCGCATCTCGACGGTCTGATCCGGTTTTATCACATAAGCAAACGAGCCGTTTGGTCCCCGCTGAATCACAGAAGCCGGTACCACCAGTCCATCTTTACGGGTGGTAACCAGCAGTCGCGCGTTAACAAATTGGCCGGGCCAAAGCTTCTGGTCTTCATTCGAAAAAGTGGCCTTTAACTGGATCGTGCCGGTCGTTTGATCGATCTGATTATTTACCACCGCAAGGACGCCTTCGCTCAACGGCTTAGTATTATCGCGATCTACGGCAAACACCTTGAGTTCTCCTTTGGCAGCTTCCTGGTTGATCTGACCCAGCTGCTGCTGCGGAAGCGTGAACAGCACGGAAATCGGCTTTATCTGGGTTATGGTCACGATCCCACTCGTGTCAGACGCGTGCACGATATTACCAACATCGACCTGGCGAATGCCAACCCGGCCCAGGATCGGTGACGTTACGCGAGTATAGTCCAAATTTACTTTGGCACTCTCGATATTGGCGTCATCGGATTTCACGAGCGCCTCAAACTGGGCAACTTGGAATTTGGCAGTATCGTAGGTCTGGTGATCGAGGACGTTCTTCGCCAAAAGATCGCTATCGCGCTGGAACACGACCTTTGCGTTATCGAGCTGAGCTTGATCCTGAGCTCGTTTCCCCAGTGCTTGATCGTAAACCGCTTGATATGGCGCGGGATCAATCAAAGCTAAAAGATCGCCGGTCTTCGCTTCCTGCCCTTCCTTGAAGTCAATTTCCTTTACTTGGCCATCAACTCTGACTCGGACATTTACCGTGTTGTATGCCTGAACGGTGCCGATCCCATTGAAATAGATTGGCACATCCTGCTTTTTCACCGTACCACCCACCACCGGGACAGGTGCTCCCGCTGCTCCGCCGGGGCTCTTAGCGCGGCTTTGCGAGTCTTTTGCTTGTGCCTCCGACTGAGCGGGATTCTCAGAGGGAGAGCCTGACGGCCGATGCAGATACCACCACACTCCGGCGACTCCGGCCAAAAGGATTAGAAGAATGATCCAACGAGGCCCGCGCATATCTTATTTCCAGGATCGCGTCGGTTCCGATAACCGGCTTGGCCGCGATCCAAGATAATACACGGTTTTCCGACCGCCCGGTAATGGGGAAAAAATAACTCTCCTTGTCCTCCTTGCGGATCGCGTCAGTTTTCTTGCAAAATTCATGGTTTTTGCCGTTCGATTTTCAACGATTCCTCTTCAGCCGCATCGTGTCGAAATGGCTCCCGGACGAGTTGCACCTTTCGTGCCGAGTCATAGAGCAACTGCGCGGCCAGCGATTGTTCACGCATACAAAGACGCGCACGCCCCACTAAGCCGTGCCCGATTTCCGTCAACGGTCAGATGAGGTAGGCAAGCGGTTACGAACACCGGCCGAAGGGGGACGGAAACAAAGGAGTAATGGAGCAAAAGAGTGGTGGACCAAGGGAATCGGCAGTGACCAGAGATGCGTACATGGCGTCTCCGGCGTCGTCTTCGATAGCGGTCCGGCAGCTAGCCGGCAGTTGCCGGATCCCGCATAGGGCGTTTATTGCTTTTCCGCAGCCTCGCTCCATCGGTTCCGATCCATCAAGAGTAAACATTGATTGTTCATCAACCCGACAGTCGATTTCAGTGGAAAGTCATTCAAGCCCTGCGGAAGACCGAGGATAATGCTAGCCCAATCTCTGTACTCTCCAAATACAATGTCCGACAGAAAATTGGCATCGCGCGAGACCGGGGTCAGGTATAAACCGACGATCGGCGCGCCTAAGGACTCATCATCGTGGTACTCGGCAAAGTCTTTCCGATATGAAGGCAACCAAAGTGATTTGCGATCGGCGTACCAGGCCATCGCCCATGGCATATCAGAGGCGACAATTTCGCTCGGCTTGGTCAAAGCTCCGATCATCTGGATCGCTCCTGGAGCATAAGGAGGAAACTGAATGCGCGGGCCATCGAAGAAAAATCCTAGGAGAGTTGGCAATCCAGTAATGAGAAAGAATGCAGCGTAAATTGCATACCGATAGATCGAGAGTTCCAACTTAAGCCGATAGAAAAAGACGATAACCATCGCGTACCCGTAAATAGCTACCGATGGACCAAGTAAGATTAGCGTCTGATTTGGACTGAGGGCCTGCGCATTCGTACCGACAAACACCGAGCCGGCAAACGCACCGAACAACATCAGAAATAGCAGCCATTTGAAGGCGTTAGTCTCCTGCTGTCTAAATGGATGGAACAGGCTAGCAAGAAAGAACGGCGTAACCGCTATTCCGCCCAGCAGGAGATACAAAGAACCAAGCTGCTCTTTGAAGTTGATGATCATTCGTCCTCCAAATACGGGAGGAGTAATCTCCGCCAGATCGGGATCATTCAGTCGCATCCAACCGGCCTCAGAATGGACCACGTGATCCAGTAGCGCGAATGGACTAATGCCAAATGGAGTCTTAGAGACCTGCAGATCCCGTACCATCCAAACAGAAAATAAAGCGAGGCAAATTAGGCCGGGTAAAAGCGCTCCGAGCGGCCGGGGACGAAAATATGCCCAGCAAAACACCCAGCTCGCTCCAGAAATCCAAAGAGTGATCGGATGACAGAGGGCCAACGCACCTTGAAAAACCCCAAGGACAAACAGCCAAAGAAAGGGATTTCGGTCATCCCCTTTTGCACGCACCGCCTTAGCCAGACACCACAGCGAACAGGTGGTGAGAAACAGGAGCAACATCTGGGGTAAACCAGAGAGCGAAAACTGCCAAAATTGATCGGCCACTAGCACCAGTCCAGTGGCGAGCCAAGCCACCTTGGCATCAAACAACGATCGGGCGAGGACGAAGTTGATGAGCAAAGCCAACAAGAAAAAAAGAACCGATACCGCGGCAATCAAACGGTCACCTCGATATACCGGATTCCCGGTGTCTACTCTTTGATCGAGCTGTGAGCCTAACAGGTATAGGGCGCCGGCATTCACAATTGGGTTCAATGGCGCGTGGTAGAGGTCCGGAACATTCCCAGCAGGTACCTGCCCGAATATCTGCTGCAGAAGATGCGCTTCTAAGGGACGGACATTCTTAGTAGCAAATCCGTTCCCGCGAGCTATCTCGTGCGCAATCTGCGCCTGATCGATACCCGCCTGGGTCGAAAGACCCCGAAATTGAATCAGGAGATAAGCCAGCGCCAAGGCGATGACGGCCACGAGCGAAAGTACTAGTCGAAAAAATCCAGCGATTTTTCCCTGTTCAAGTGAATGAACGAAACTTTGTACGTTCATCTCTTTCTCTTTATTAGCCGCCGCCTTCGGAAATGTTCAGCTCCTTCAGCCGGCGATGCAGTGTGCGGCGGCTAATCCCAAGCTTTTTCGCCGCCTCAGTCCGATTCCCGCCGGTCTCGTCGAGCGCCCGCATAATGAGCCGCATTTCCTGTTCGTGTAAATTCATTTGTCCGGCTTTTTCTGCGCCTGCCGTAAACCTCGACCCGGCTGCCTGAGAGATCGTTGGGGGAAGGTCGTGCAAAGTGATTTGGGAGCCGGACGCCAGCGTAACGCCGGAATCGATCGCCCCTTTGAGCTCCCGGACATTGCCAGGCCAATCATAGCGGAGCAAACAATCCATTGCCTCCGACGCCAGTGGACGAAATGGTTTTCCATCGCGTTGGCTAATCTCTCTAAGAAATGCGTTCGCAAGCAACGGAATGTCTTCCTTCCTTTCGCGCAATGGTGGAAGCCTAATTTCAACCACGTTGAGCCGATAAAACAGATCCTCACGGAATTTGCCTTCGCTGACCAATATGCGCAGATCCCGGTTGGTGGCGGCAATCAGTCGAAAATCTGACTGAATTGTTTGATTGCCGCCGACTCTCTCGAACAAACCCGGATCCAGCGCGCGAAGCAATTTTACCTGAACGTTGCTATCGATCTCACCAATTTCATCGACGAAAAGCGTCCCCCCTGCCGCTTGCTCGATCCGGCCGATTCTTTTCTCTATCGCTCCGGTAAACGCTCCGCGTTCATGCCCGAAAAGCTCGCTTTCAACCAGCTGCGGAGAAAAAGCCGCACAATTAAAGGCGATAAAGCGGTTCTTCGCTCTGCTGCTAAGATGATGAATCGCGTGAGCAACCAATTCTTTGCCCGTACCACTCTCGCCAGCGATCAAGACCGTAGCCAGGGTTGGGGCGACCTGGCGGATGGTATTATAGACCCGCTGCATCGCCAGCGATTCACCAATTAGACTCTCCAGCCCATAACGATCGTCTACTTGTTGACGCAATTGCGCGTTTTCTTCCACGAGCTGCCGGCTCTGGATCGCCCTGCTAATCTTGATCGAGAGCTCGTCGAGATTAATTGGCTTAGTGACGAAATCGTATACCCCACGTTTGATCGCATCGACCGCTGTCGCGATCGATCCATACGCAGTCATTAGCATACAAATTGGGGCGCGCGGGTTCTGCTGGATTTTAGCGATCAGACTTAGCCCATCCTCGCCACCCAACCGCAGATCCGTGAGAACCAGATCGACGCGGTCAGCAGCAATGACATTAAGCGCTTCATCGATATTGCTCGCTGTATAGACATCAAAATCCTCTTCCAGCGATTGTCGCAAGCCGTCGCGAGTATGTTTTTCGTCATCGACGATCAGAATCGTGCCCTGCATGAATTAAATCTCGTGTCGGAACAATGCCACTTAACGGGACAGATTCCAAGGCCGGGGTGTGCCAAGTCGGCGCAGATGGGAGTGAAATGCCGGGAAGACCGATAAACGTCACCGACCGGACCATCCACGGTCGTTGTCTTTGGCCGCGGCGAGAGGCCTAACGGGACAGTCGCCGCTGAAGATACCGTCCCTTCACTACTCGGTCGACTGACCTCCAGCGCCAGGCATCGATTCCGCTGACTCGTTCGCCGCTTCGTTGCGATCGCTCAGGAGCCGGGTCCGCCTTTCGCCATAAGGAAGATGGATTGTCACTCTGACTCCCTTTCCTTCGTTGCTTTCAATTTCGATCTCGCCTCCATGTTCCCGAACAATTCGGCGGACTATCAGCAAACCCAAACCACTACCGGAAGACTTGGTGGTGAAGTAGGGCCGAAAAAGGTGGCTCATATTTTCAGCCGAAAGCCCGCCCCCGCTATCGACGAACGCGATTGACACAAAATTATCATCGCGCCAGGAGCGAATGTGGAGGATTCCTCCGGCCTGCATCGCCTCGAAAGCGTTCTTGATGACGTTGTAAAACGCCTGTTTCATTTGATCTCGATCGACCTCTACTCGTGGCAATCCGGAAGCCAGATCGGTTTCGAGCAGGATATCGCGATCCTCGATTTCCCGTCGCAGGAAGGCCACCGATTCTTCTATGATTTCATTCAGGTCACGTAGCTCAAACGAAGGTCTGGTGGGACGGATCGCTTGTAAGAATTGATGAATGATTGAATCGAGACGCTGAATCTCAGTGCGCGCGACTTCCAAGAGATCCTCAATCGAATCTCGGAGTGGTGCCGCCACCCGTTTAATCTTCCGCTCGATCAACTGTAAATGAATATTGAGGGAGTTAAGTGGATTGCCAATCTCGTGGGCGACACCAGCTGCTAACATCGTTAGGGCAGAAAGCTTTTCGCTTTCAATAGTCCGCTCAGTGGTTCGACGGTCCTCAGTGATATCCCGGAGAATCACGGCGAAGGCGACCAGGTCCTGCACCATGGCAGCCGATTCAGGAACAGCCTTATCCAAGTGCAGCGGAGCAACATAGAAGTTGAGAAACCGATGTTGGGGATAGAACAATTCGATGTCGCGGCTTACGGTGCCCTCACTCGAGCGCAACGAAGTCCAACTCAGCCCTCGCAGGAAATCATCGATCGGTTTGCCGCGAGTCTCCTCGGGTTCCACCCCAAATAGGTGGCCGGCAGCGGCATTGAAGAACTGAATTTTGCCTTGCACATCAGTGACAATCACTCCCTCCTGGAGGGCATCAAAGATCCGCTCAAGAAAACCTTTCTCCTGAGCCAGCCGGATAAGGTAATTTTGTACTTCCTCCGGCTGTACCCGCCGAATCCGCTCGATCAATTTGTCCAAAAAACCTGACTTCATTAGAACAAAGTTAGACTCGAAAGTTTCTGCAGCGCACCTCGGTAGCCACTCGGTGAAAGGGAAACGGCATCAACGGCAATCGATTCCTCGGGAAGCCAGGTTTCAGCCGGCAGCGACGGCAAAAACTTAGTCGATGCCACCTCTAATTCACCGGAAAATGCATTGCTCTTAGCTCGGATATTCTCTACCTGGTAATCGTTTTGTCTTACCAAAGCGTCCACCACGAACGACTCTTTTAGATTCTTCATCAATTGCGGATCAATCCGAAACTCTAAGTTCCAGGCTGGCTGATTGTTTCGATCCTTAGTCGATTCGTACCGGAGAATCTGAAACAAAGCGGGTAGAAAAACGATCTGCTGATCTCGGATTGGGAGACGGAAATCAGGAATCGCCTGTCTGGATTCGGTCGACCCGGTATTGGCTCCCAATTGCTCGGCCAGACTCTTTGGATACACCCATACGTTTTGGCCGTTCCGGCACAATATCACTCGTTGGTCTTGATCGCTGGTTTCGACCCGCAGCTTGTCCGGAAACTGAAAACTAATTTGCATCCGGCGATTCAGTAAGAGTGGAGTGACTTTCGATGCTTGGCGAATTGTCAGTTCAGCGAGCATCGCCTTGTTGAGCGACTTAGAATAGAAAAGAGCTCCATAAGGTTGGAGCACTTTTGCCAGCACATCATATTTGTTTTGCCCCAAACAAATGCGCGGCCCGAAGAGAAAAAACGCGATGGCAATGAGGCTCCTCCATTCAGATATGCGTGGCATGGCGACTGCGTTTTGTCACTTAGCTCAATCCGTTGTTCCGCGCCAGCGCTTCTGAACTACCGGCACCGAATCTAACCGGACCAATGAAAACGCATGCACCGAAGGGGCCCATTAACGTCCAACTCCATTTAACCACAAAAGCGGTTGGCTCTTTTGGGATTTCCCGGTATCCTTGGCCGAACGATCGCTTAAGGAGATGTGTTGGCGCCATTCTTGTTGCTTGCTGCCCCGTCTGGTGGGTTAATTTACGCTTTCACGAACGCAACTTTTGAAGGAAAACTCGTCCTTCTGGCGCTCTTCGTCGCCTCGATCTTCAGCTGGTCTGTAATGGTGACCAAAATGCGGGTCGTTCGCCTCTCTCGAAAAAGGAACGAAGAGTTTCTGCAACGATTCCGTTCGGAGCGGCAGCCTTTGCGAATTTATGAGTCCAAAGTTCGATTCGACGGCTCTCCGCTATACGCAATATACCGAGCTGGATGTCGCGAGCTCACCTTTCATTTGATGGGAGCAAGCGAGGTGGATGATACTTTCTGGGCGCGACTTGAAATCGCCGAGCGTATCACACCGGCCCAAATGCGGGTCGTCACCACAGCGATGGAACGTGCCGTCGGCGAATCTGCACTGCGGTTGGAAGCACAAATGATCCTCTTGGCCACCGCAGTGAGCGGTGCTCCCTTTTTGGGTTTGCTCGGAACCGTTTGGGGCGTCATGGATACCTTTTCCGGTGTCGCGATTGCCGGTTCGGCGAACTTGGCAGCAATGGCTCCCGGGGTATCTGGTGCGCTAATCACCACGGTCACCGGTCTGCTCGTGGCCATTCCCGCAATGTTCGGTTACAACTTCCTCGTCACCAGCATTCGCACACTCATTGTGCAAAACGACAACTTCGCCGCGGAACTTGCATCTGAGTTTGAGCATAAATATGTCAACCATGGAATTCGGCCCGCCCTGGTGACGAAATAGAATCCGCTGCGATGCGACGCTTTTCCGATCGCCAAACATTGCACACGCTCACCGAGATCAATGTTACGCCGTTACTCGATCTCGCATTCGTTCTGCTGATTATTTTCATCATCACGACGCCACTCATGGAAAAGAGTGTCAATCTCGAGGTTCCAACCAGCGGAGAAGCGAATCAATCCGTCGACTCTTCCGCGGTACAAACGATCGGAATCAATCGAGAGAATGTGATTACGTTGAATGAGGAAACCGTGGATCTCGCGACTCTGGAGAGCCGGCTCATTTCCCTGCACGCAGAAAAACCGGAAACGCCGGTAATTGTTCGCCCGGACAAATCCCTCACTGTACAGCAATTAGTGACCGTCATGGATGTGCTGCAGCGGGCGAAGATCGCCAAAGTGGGAGTCGCGACTCGCTCCGAGCAATCCGAATGAGGGAGAACGACGACCACCGGCCGACAGAGATCGGCGGATTTCGCCTAAACTTTGTCCTAATCGCAGCGCTCCATTTACTCGTGCTAGGCGCCGTTCTGCTCCTTGCGATTCTTTCCACCCGTAAAAAAGAGGAGAACGTTGTCTGGATGAATCCGGGATCGTTCGCCTCCGGCAGTCCAATGAGCGACGGTTCGGACGGAGGTGCTAACCCAGATAATGCAACCGGTCAGAAAGAGAATTTACCGCCCGAACCGGAGCCAACTCTTTCTCCATTACCGTCAATTGCCCCAACTCCACCTACTACTCCCGAGCCGACCCCGGAAATCCCCAAGGATACTCCCACTCCGAAACCATCGGTTCAGATCACGCCTACTCCGCCGCCGAACTTAATTACTCCAAAGCCTACTCCGAAACCCACCCCATCTTCCACTCCGAAACCAAGTCCCTCGGCTACTCCAAAACCAAGCCCCTCCGTTACCCCGAAACCGACTCCGAAATCGACACCCAGACCAACTCCGAAGCCAAGTGCCAAATCGACTACCAAGCCGACTCCGGAAGAAAACAGCACGCCGAAGCCCAAACCAAGCGAAAGCCCAACGCACAAGTCACCGGCCAACGCAAAGAAAGATGAGGAAAAAATGGCGAAAAACGCGCCTTCGCCGACCGCCCATAAATCCGAGAGCGGAGGCGGCCCCTCCGACAAGCCACCCAAAGGCAACTCTTCAGCCGGCAGCAACGGAAACGGTACTGGGTCCGCTTCCGGGAACGGCGAAGCGAATTTTGGCTTGTACGCTGAAATCATCAAAAACCGGTTCGATGGAGCCTGGAATCAGCCTCACGGGGAAATTCCGGCGGGCAGCGCGCTCGTAGTGACCGTCCACCTGAAGATAGAACCAGATGGCACCGTTACCGAATTCTCAATTGTAGAAGGATCCGGCAACTCGGTAGTGGACGAGACCGTCAAGGAGGCCGGACAAAAGATCACGCGATTACCACCGCCTCCCGGCGGGAACGGGTTTTCTCCTACCGTTCGATTTGAACTTCGGAATGACTAAAATATTTCGCATTTTCCAGCAATCGGGCGCGTCTACTGCTGGGGTCGACGGCTCCCATTCCGTTTGCTTCTTTCGATCGCATTTGATTAGTTAACGCCACGAAACCATGCCCGACGCCGAGAACTATCAGCATTATCAGGTACTCCGGCGCGAGGATGGCTCGCTCTGGGAGCTGGGTCGGGGAGCGATGGGTATCACCTACAAGGCTTTCGACACCAATCTTCGGTGTACTGTTGCGCTCAAGGTCATAAATAATACTTATCTCGATAGCGAAGTAGCTCGTCAGCGGTTCCTTCGCGAAGCTCGCGCCGCTGCCGCGCTGCGCCACCAGAACGTCGCTTCTGTATTCCACCTTGGTTCAGATCATGACAGTTACTTCTACGCGATGGAGTACATCGACGGCGAAACTGTCGATGCGCATATGGCAGCTAAGGGGCAAATGGAACCGGTCGAGGCGCTTCGAATTTGTCTCCAGGTAACGCGTGCGTTGGCGGCGGCTGCCCGCCAGCAACTAGTACATCGTGACCTGAAGCCGGCAAACCTGATGCTGGTCGACGAAGATGGCGAAAAGATCGTGAAAGTGATCGACTTCGGCCTAGCCAAGACTGCGAAGCGGGAAGGAGAGGATTCGGGTACGCTTACGATCGCTGGCGGCTTTGTCGGTACACCCCATTTCGCTAGCCCGGAGCAGCTCGAGGAGCGTGACATCGACATCCGGTCAGACATCTATTCGCTCGGAGCGACGCTCTACTATATGTTGACCGGCCGGCCGCCATACTCCGGCTCGGTGGCTCAAATCATGAGCCAGCATCTTTATAAGCCGATCCCGACCGAGCCACTCGCGAACACTCCTGCCTGCGTAACCGCGCTCATCGAAAAGATGATGCAGAAGGATCGAGAGAAGCGTCCGCAAACGCCGGCAGAACTGCGTCGAGAAATCGCCAGTTGTTTGGAACAACTTCAGGGTGCAGGCAGTACAACCGTACAGATCGAAGCGGAAGCCGCGGCCGCTTCCATTGTTCCGGAGTCGGCGAAAAAAAACGCTGAACCAGGAGTCCAACCGATACCAGATGAGCCTTTGACCCGTGAAGCAGTTCTGGGTCGACGATACCAACTTATCCGTGAGTTGGACGAAGTTCCGCAGGGCCGCCAGTTTTTGGCCTACGATTTACGCCAGAGCCGGCAAGTGACGCTCCTGATATTCAGCGCCGGGTTCTTGGCCGACAAGGTGCGTTTCACTTCGATGGAGGAAGAAGTGAATCAGCTTCACGCAGCGAGCCATACCTCCTTGCGGCAGGTTTATTCGCTCGAGAGTACCGCGCATCATTCCTTTCTGGTCCAGGAATGGATTGTCGGCCCCACCTTGCTGGAGATCCTTCGAGCAAGAAGCGCGTTAACGGGACCGGAGGTAGTCAAGTTACTCGATCAGCTGGCACCACTGACCGATCACGCGACCAAGAAGAATCTCCAAACTGTGGACCTGACGTTAAGCGGGATTCAATTGACTTACCCAGGCCTCATTCAAGCGGCCATTTCGACCCAACTTTTGCAAAAGCCACTTTCAGGCTGGCCGGGACTAGTCGTTAAGGTTGCTGCTCTCGACTTTTCTTCGTCTGGACCAGGTGCCGATCAAGCCACTTGGGCCGGGTCGGCAACTTTGATTCACGGCACCGGCGCAGCCAACGGACCGCGTGGAAGTTATCTCCGGCTGTTGACGCTGCTGGCGTACGAACTTCTTGGCGGACAGCGGAGCGTGGTCGAGACCACCGGTCGTATCAGCCCGGTAGCCAGTCTGACCGAGGGCGGCAATGTTGTGCTGCGTCGCGGTATCACCGACGACTACCCGGGCTCGGCAGCGATGTTGGCTGAGCTTCGCCAGATCGTTGGCGGCGCAGAACCAACGGTCGTTCCGGTTGAGCCACTGGTGCGAGAGCCTCTGCACGATCAAGATCCGGAACTCCTGCCTGGCTCGATTGCCAGTCGGAGCTCGGAACCCGAAACCATCCACCGCAGTGTGGGCGGCGCCGACGTTTCCGGGCCCACGCCTGTTCCGGCTAATCCGATTGTCGCGGATCAAACGCGTGTTCCACCACCATTGCCGCCAGTCGATTCTCGGCCGGGCGAAATGGCCGTTCCGGATTTTCCGGCCGCAGACGCCCCTCGTCCGCGCGTTTCGATGACTGGGGTCCTCCTGGTAGCGGTGCTAGTCTTTATTCTGATCGCAATTCTCGGGCTGGGAGGCTTCTTAATTTGGAAATTTACCGGCCAAAGCGCAACCAATCCGACGCCTACTCCGTTCGCTCAAATTACGCCAACACCAACCAGCACAGCGCTGAACACTCCTTCACCGAAACCGACCGGGACTACCCTGGCAACTCCTTTGACCAAGCCGACTGCCACCGCCGTAGCGAGCCCGACGCCAAGGCCCACTGCAATCGTCGAAAATACGCCCACCCCAACTCCGATTCCAACAGCGACACCCGTGGAAACCCGGGAAGCCGCGCTACAGCGACAACTCGACTCCACGGCGGAAAGGATCAAAAACGGAGACTGGTATTCCGGGATCAAGCAATACATTCAACTTTCCAACCAATATTCGGATTCGAACATTCCCCGAGAGAAACTCGAGAACCTGATCGCTGAGGTACGATCGAGTAAAAAGATTGGTACTGCGAACGTCCAGGCGTACCGGTCCGACCTGGAACAAGCGGCGGATCTGGGCAGCATCCAGGCGATGTTGGTGCTCGGCGAGAGCACCCGTCAAACTGATCAGGAGTACGCGCTCCGTTGGTTTGAAGCTGCCGCCGCCAAAGGCAACGATCACGCCAAGGTTCAGGCTGGATTAGTCTTATCGAATCGGCGTGGAGACGGGGACGCGGTTCGCGCCTTTGAATATTTTAAGTCGGCGGCGGACAACGGAAATGGCGAGGGGAAGTTCACCGCGGGCGAATGTTATTATCTCGGCAAAGGAACCACCGTTGATGTTCCCAAAGCACTCGAGCTCTTACAAGAAGCGGCAGCAATGCATGAACCGCGGGCAATGGATCTGCTCGGTACACATTTTCGACGGGCCAAAGATTACCAAAAGGCCAAAACCTATTTTGAGGAAGCGACACAGCTTGGGTTCGTTCGATCCACAGTGAACCTAGGCGTATTGTATCTGCAGGGAGAGGGAGTGACCCAGAACTACCAAACGGCGGCCGCTCTGTTCAAAAAAGGGGCCGAACGCTCGGACAGTTACGGCATGTTCTTCTATGCTGAGTGCCTGGCTGAAGGCAAAGGTGTGCAGAAAGATGTTGGGACCGCGACCGAATGGGCGAAAAAGGCGGCCCAAGCTGGCAACCCTCTAGCCATTCAGTGGTGTAAGACAAAGAACATCAACTATCAGTAAAGCGCTTGGCGCTTAGTTTCGCGAAGTTCCGCTCGTCCCATGGGTCCTTTGAGCTGCTTACTCTCGGTCGAGCCAAAAACGGGCCAAAACGTTCTTGACCGTTGGAACCGGCCCATTAATCTCGGGACCCTATCTTCTCATATGAACGGAAGTTTTATTAAGACCGTCGCGATGCTCTTGGTGGTGGGCCTCGCCTTGGCTGGGTGTGAAAATATGTCGCCGGAAACGACCGGCGTTGTCGCCGGAGTACTGGCTGGAACCGCCGCCGGAGGAATCGCCAAGGCGGCCGGTGCGAGCGATTCTACGGCTGTAGCCGTTGGCCTGGGCACTGGGGCTGCAGTCGGTGCTATGGCGTATGTAATCGCAAAACATCAGGCAACCGAAAGACAGCGGCGGATCGCGGAAGAGCGGGCGCGATTGGCCTATGAAAGGATGTCAGCCGACCGTAAGGCTCAGGTAAAGAAGCACCGATATATTGCCGTAGCCACCGTTCGGGAACAGGACTCTAAGGGAGCAAAGAGCGTCATGGTTTATGACACGCAGACCGAACAGGTTGTTGGCAACAACGTCTACGACGTGAAAAGCGCACCAAAAGACGGTCAGGTATCAAAATTCGATACCTATTCCGCCGAATACGTCGGAACGGGGGGATAAGAAGCCGGAAACGAGAATGCGGGAGCCCGAAGTGAGTAGTGCGGGCTCCGGCTGAGCGACCGATCAGCGCCAATGGACAATCGGCCTGGGTGGGCTCGCGTCGACAGCGGCAACCAGATAAGGGTGGGAGATAAAGCAATGCGCGATCAACTCACCTATGGCGTTGGTGCGCCGGTTGTCGCGACCGGCTAGTTCCTTGCTTCGCATTCGGTGTTCCGCCATCGCTGCCCTGGCATATCGCCGGAAACTGCGGAGATTGCCGCCATGCGATTTGAGCAGCGATCATTTGAGCAGGCCGGCCACCGTTTTACCGAATTGGTCGACCAAGGAAGCGGATTTCGCATTCTGGCTGATCATGCCGGAGCGGAACTGATAAGTCTGGCCCGTAGAAACGCGGAGGGGGCCTGGCACGGTTATCTGTATCGCGACGGCGATTTTTCGACTCCGCCGGATGGTTGGAAAAATCACGCAACCGTGATGGGATACTATATCCACCGCCTGCTCGGAGAGCGTTCCTTATACGAAGGCGAGGAAATTCGCGGTGGAAATCATAGTTTCCTTCGAACCAAGCAGTTCTCCAATCCAGAAGTTACTCTGAATGATCGCGGCGCAACGATACACTTTCATTTGCCTAGCGATCGCATTAAAAAGTCAGAGTATCCCCGGAAGGTGGATTTTTCGCTGGATTACTGTTTGACGGCGGACTGCCTCGAGGTTCGGTTCTCGTTCGCGAACTTGGAGCCGGATCGGCCAGCGCACCTTAGTTTTGGCCTCCATCCTGGGTTCGCGGTGAGCTCGGTCGAGAACGCGCGTGTCCTCCTTCCACCAGGAAGATATCGCCGGCACATCGCTCCGGAGAATTTTCTAAGTGGCGAAACCGTGGACTTCACTTTCGAAGGCGGTCCCATGTCATTCAAGCCCTTCGAGCTTCCCGACTCCTTTCTGATCGAGCCATTGGATTGGGAGGAATCTGTCGTCCGCCTGCATGATTATGGTTCAAATCATGAGATTCAAATCGATCTGGCTGAAGCGCCCTTCTTTACGATCTGGAGTGATCTCCATCCATTCATCTGTGTCGAACCGTGCTGGGGTCTGCCTGATCATCACCACCAAAAACCATTCGAAAAAAAGATCGGCATTCAAGTTGTCCCGCCCCAGGCAACCCTCAGCCGAAGTTGCAGCATTCGTTTTCGCTAGCCCGCGAGGGGGGAGTTTGGAACGGTCCGTCTATCAAACGTCTGAAAAAAGAGAGTAAAATCGGACGATCGGCGTCAGATTTAAGGTATCTAGGCCGCAATAAGCGCTTGAACCCGATATTGCGTGCGACATTTGCTGGCTAGATCGGTTTATTAATTCGCGCGCATGAATCTCGTTCAGAATCTCCGTCATCGAGCAGAGCTGCAGCCCGGAGTGCCGGCGATAGTAGATAGAACCGTGCGCGGCGACCGGGTGGTAAGCTTCGTAGCATTCAATCGTTCGGTCGATTTTCTCGCACTCAGACTGCGGGAAGAAGGAGTCGAGTCGGGCCACCAAGTTCTTTTGGCGCTGGATCCAAGCCAAGAGTTCTATCTCTTTGCACTGGCCCTGCTGCAGATTGGCGCCATCCCGGTTATTTGCCGGAAAGCGCTAGGCAGCTCATTTCTCACCGAATGGGTCAAAAACGTTCGACCGCAAGCCTGTGTCCTTTCCCAGTCGCGCTGGTTGACTCAGCATTTCCACCAGCAATTGCGTTTGATTCCGATGCGGCTTTTTGTTCATGCCTTTCGGTTCGAGAGTCGCTGGCTCCGGCTGGGAAGATTTGGTCAGCCAATTCAATTGAATCGAGATCAGATCGCCTGGATCGAACTACGAAGGGAATCGCCCGGTACGTTTCGCGCTTGGGCCTGGAATCAAGAGACACTTGCTCGGACAACTCAGCGTTTGGTCTCGATCTTACGGATGAAAGCTGGCGAAATCGATCTTTGCGGAAACCCGTTGCATCTGTTGGCAAATCTGGCTGCTGGGCTCACTAGCGTAATTCCGCTGAAAAGAGGGCTGCTCACTCCAACTGGCCGGCGCCGACAGGTGGACAAATTTAAGCCGAACAGGGTGGCAGCCAAAGCAGAGTTCCTGAATCGATACCTTCGCTCCAGTACTTCACCGCTGCAGAAAGTATTTGTGTTAGACGCTCCACTGACGTCCGAGGATGTTGAGTTTTTCTCCGCAATTCGCCAACACGGTAACATCGAACTGCTATTTGGACGAGAAACGCCGCTAGCGAGTTGCACATTAAAGGAGTTCCAATCTCGCGCCGAGGAGCATTGGGTTGGCAGCTTTTTTGACGATGTCCGATACAAACTCGAGCTCCCGCCAACCAAACCGGACGATGGCGTCCTGGGAGGTTCAAAGGACTCCGAGTCAGGAGAACTTCTCGTGGCGGGAGATTTTCTTCCCATCCCATTGACCATCCAGGGAAATCCTGACTCAACTGTCCTATCTCGGAATGAAAGGGATGAAACCTGGCTAAGAACCGGGGTGAAAGGAGCCCTTGACGGCTCAGAACGATTTCGTGTTATCGATCCGATAAACGGTTAGCCATTGACGGTTTTCCGTGAGCGGTTTCTCCGTTTACTTGGAGTAGTCAGCCAAACACTCCTCGTTCCAGTATTTTGTTCTCATGTCTTCTCATTCTAAGACTTTGCTATTGTTCCTACTATTGACTGTTGTCATCGCGGCGGGGACGGTCGCATTTTGGGCTTTGCACCAACGATACATCCCGCTCGAGGCGGTAGAGACTTCGCGGCGATTTATCTCGCTTATCGAATCCGGCAATCTGCGGGAAGCATACGCGCTCACTACGCAGGACGACTTATCCGGTGCGACTTTCGAAGCATTCGAAACCAGGACCAAGAACCGAATCGATCAAACCGTATTCGCGGCTCATCCTCCGATCCAATGGGTAGGCGAACGAGGCGGTTTTCAAACATACGGGAACCGCCTACGGCGCTGGCTAGCGGGGCGAAAGCTCGATCCGAATCTACTCAGTCTGGAATTTACCGTCGGCACGCCGTTTGAAGTGCGCCTCGTTTCCGTCGGAGAAGGAAAGTGGAAAATCAGCTATTTCCGGACGCACGCGGCCTGAAGCAGCGGGTAATAAGGAGTGAGTAGTAAGTAGTGAATGGTTAGCAGCTTGCTGCTGACCTCTCATTGCTTACTGCTCACTTCTTACTACTGGCCGGCGCTTTATTGCGCCAGGCCATGAGCAGGACACTGGTTAAACTCATCTCGTCTGCGGCTCTCAGACTAACGTTAGTCGATCCACGTCTTCCCCAACCACCCGGCACCGGCGCGAATACTGCAGGTTTCAATTCGACCACAACCTTTTGTTGTTCAGGTGTGAGCATCACGACGCCACGGCCTTCTTTGGGCCACAAAGTGGCAAAGATTTTGTTCCGTACCCGAAAATCGGGATGTGCCATGTGAGCCGCTTCCGTCGCCTCGGGAAGCGCCAAAGCAAGCCGACGAAAATCATCAATGGTCATTGATCAGATAGCAAATTGCACATAACCCGGAAAGCAATGTGTCATTTGTCGTCTGCCATTCGGCCGACAGCCGAATAACTAGGCCATATCTTTCGTAACGGTCCATCGGGACCATAGACCGGGTCATTATCCGGTAAAGGTAAGGCCGCAATGTTTTGATCCGCCTTTGGCCGCTCGCCGGGCTTGCCGGTCAGCAAGTCCCAGTGGCGTCCATCCGGATAAGCGCCCACAACTCCAAAATCATCGCTGGCCTCGAGATTTTTGTGCCCGACTCCTGCCGGAATCACAATCACATCGCCAGCCCGCACGGTAAAATCACGTCCTTGCTCGCCTCCTAATCGCACCGTCGCGGAGCCTCGATAGATACCCAAGACTTCGTGACTGGTGCTGTGATAATGGTGAAATGGATAAATGCCGTTGCGCCAGGAATTGGTCCAGTTATTTGCCCCAAATTGTTCCTCGACCTGAGCCGCCGGATCAGTGCGTCCGACATTGATGACGCCCCGATACAAAAGGGCCGGGTATCGGCTGTTGGGAATTGTACCGTCGTCCTTGAAGACAGCAGTATCTGGTTGTTTCATATCCTCTCCCTGCGATAAGCCGCGCTTGGCCAAAGCGGTCCAACCAAAAGCGAGAACCGCTCCGGCCTTAAAGGTGCTCGCCAAAAATTGGCGCCGATAGGTTCGATGATCGTCATCCATGACGATCTTAATATAACGCACCCAGAACACCCAAGCTAGGGGACCTGCAACTTGCAACTTGCAACCTGTAGCGGTTACCCCTTCTTCATCAGCCAATCGACCGATTCCTTGACGGCTTCGAGCGACGTGTAACGGGGACAATACTCGAGTAGCCTGCGCGCTTTAGCGATACTGCAGCTGGGACTGTGCGCGATATGATCCCAGGTCGCTGATGCGCTCTCTTCGGTAGTTGTTTGCTTCCACTCTTCCCAAGGCAGAAAACGCAGAACTGCTTTCCGGCCAAACCAACCAGCGACTGACTCAGCATAACCGCGTAGCGTAAGCGCCGCCGCGGACACAACGTGAAAATTTTCACCAATCGACACGCTCCGATTGATCATCGCCTGATAGAACGATTGAGCGACATCATCCGCATGGACGTGATGCACGGTTTCCAGCCCGAGATTTGGCAACGTTAGCTCCTCCCCCTTGGCTAAACGATCAAACACCGTGGGATCAAAATGACCGGCTGGATTAAGCGGGTTCCAGCCAGGACCAACTATATGCCCAGGATGAAGAATAGTAGCTGGGAAACTGCGTCGGCGCGCTTCGGCCAACAAATATTCTTCAATCGCCGCCTTCTGTATTCCGTAGTCCCCAAATGGACGTCGCGGTTGTTCTTCGGTAGTGGGAACAACCACGCTGGGTCCATGAACCCAAATAGTACCACAATGAAGAAAATGCTGGATCTTGCCACGAAGCGCTTCGACCAAATGCTCAGCGCTCGCCGGGGTAAAGCAGATCAGGTCCATCACCACGTCCGGTCTCAAATCGGCGATCTGTCGGCCGAACGTTCCCGATCTCTCATCTTTCTCGCGATCGATTTTTATTCGTTGAGCAGATCTCCACGCTCCGTGCGCTCGATACGGCTCACGTTCTCCGCGGCTGACCGAGATCACCTCGTGCCCAGTCGCCACCAATCTGGGAACGAGGTAGGTTCCAATGTGTCCACTTCCACCAATGACAACGACGCGCATAAACGACTATGGCACGAGGAGAAAAAAACGGAAGCTAGCATGAATGGAGAGAACATCGAAGGCGTGAACATTGGTGGCGTAGACACCAAGTACGATCGCTGCTAAGAGAATCGGTCGGTGGTTATCGGGCTATTACCTTCTCCCTCTAACTCCTTCGCCAGTTGCGCCGCTAACTGCGGGCCTATCCCACTCTCTTCGTGCTTGAAATAGACGAAGGTGTGACTCCAATGTTCCTTTTGTGCTTCGATGAATTTCGCCCAACGAGCCAGGTCCGCTTTTTCGTAATCTTCGCGCCGAAGGCGGAGATAACCAAAATCAGTGGTTGCCAGGCTCGGGGTAACAAGATCGCTGCTTTCCGCGATGCACAGAGCGGCACTATGCTTCTGGAGGTGACCAAAAACTTCGTCATCGAACCAGGACGAATGACGGAACTCGAAAGCGGCACGGACTCCAGCGGGCAAGTTAGAAAGAAACTCATCCAAAAGCGCGGCATCCTTCTTAAAGCTTGGCGGAAGCTGAAACAAAACAGGTCCGAGTTTCGAACCCAGGCCGGAAACAACGCGCTGGAAAACGTCCAAGAGCTCTGCACAATTTCGAAGCTTAGCGACATGGGTAACCTTTTGTGGCGCCTTAAGCCCGAACCGAAAATGCTCTGGAGTCGAGCTATCCCAGGTTTCAATCGTCTTGCTGTTCGGAATGCGATAGAAGGTGTAGTTGATCTCGCTAGTGGAAAATCGTTCCGCGTAGAACGGTAGCATTTTCGCTGTCGGAAATTTTTCTGGATAAAAAGTTCCTCGCCATTCGGGATATTGGAATCCGGAAGTGCCGATCCATGAGGTCATATTGGAAGAATACCGGAGCTAGGAGACATAATCCAGACGTCAGAATTTAGAATTTAGGTTAGGTAATCCGAGGCCCCAACCAGGGAGAGCCCGCGATGGCCTGTTGCACAGAGTTCCTAAGCACGATGCCAGGGACGCCAAAGCATAGCTATGCCGGGCGGGTCGGCGGGATCGGTTGTCCCCATCTCCGGTTGTACCGAATCCTGGATTCTGATCCTTATATTCTGTATTCTTTGTTTTGTGTTCCGCATTCTGTATTCCATTGCCGCGCTACTGCCGGCTGTACTCATTTTATCCGATTGCTCTACCGACCTGGCCAAAGGGCGTCTGGTCGGTGATACCGGCATCAACCAAGGCGAAGCAGAAAAGACAAATTACCCACCAAATAAATTGGCGGAACGGACCTTCGTGTTCGCCAACCCGATCGGCTATGATTCGAAGCGCTGGGCAACTGATGAGGAAACGAAGATCGCTCTGAAGGTGGTTCGTAAATTAGGACCCGCAGACGACAATCAACGCTTTATTGCGATTCCAATCGCATCCGCGAAAGGCAATAGCACGAGCGCCGAAGTGATGGTTTACGATAGTCGAAAGCAGACACTTGTAGGCGAGTCGGTATATCGGCTGGCGAATACACCGGCGTCCGGCCAACCGCTGAAACTCGACCAGGTCACCGCGGTCTTTGTGAGCCCGGAATAACGCCGTCAACACAAGTAACGAATTAACAACTTTCCCACCTCACACTGATTACTGATTAGCGATGCCGCATCACTCGTGGCTTATTCTCCTCATGCCCCTCGTCTTCGCTGATATTCCTGCGGGTCAAGCGCAGACTCGCACCCGAACGACGTCGCCCTTTCCCACGGTCTCGAAGAGCGTGGCATGGATCACGAATGTTCCTTACGTTGCCGGTGCCGGACCAGAACGGCAGCTCGATCTTTATATTCCAACTAACCGCCAAGGAGAGCCGTTGGTGGTCTATGTTCACGGGGGCGGCTGGGCGGCTGGGACAAGGCAGGCGATAGCATCAACCCGAACAATCTCCAATGGTTGTGGCAAGGTTACGCCATAGCCTCGATCAATTATCGGCTCGTGGGTACAGCACTATGGCCGGCACAAATCGAAGATTGTAAGGCAGCCATTCGCTGGCTGAAGGCTCACGCACGCGAGTACGGTTACAACGCGAATCGGCTTGGTGTAGTGGGTGAGTCGGCCGGTGGTCATCTCGCGGCAATGCTTGGAACAACGAGTGGTACGCGCACCTTTGATGTCGGCGAAAATCTTGATTACACCAGCGAAGTTGCCTGTGTCGTCAATTTGTTTGGTCTCAGCGACGTCACTCGAGAGCCCTCGGTCGCGGCCAGACTTTTGGGATCAGCCGGCAAGGATAATCTGGAACTTGTCCGGGGTGCGAGCCCGGTGACTTACGTGCATCGAGACGAACCACCGATGCTGATTGTTCATGGAACCAACGATAAATTGGTTCCTTATGAACAGGCGGAACTTTTGGCGGACGCAATGGACAAGGCTCACGCACAATATCATTTCCACACAGTGGTTGGCGGAGGTCACAATCCCTATTTCGGTCTCAATATAAACCCAAAGACCGGGAACTACGACACCGGCGATGGCGGAATCGGCCTCTTCGAAGACCCGCGGTGGAACCAATGATCATCAAGTTCTTGCGTACCCATTTGCACTAAGCGATTCCTATTTCGCTTAGTGCAGTTCTCGGCCATACCAACTAGCTGTTCATCACGTCCGCTCCTCCTCCCGTCTCCTTTATTCTCGATTTCTAGTTGCTTCAGCTTGTTCGGGATCTAACATAGAATTCGACCCGGTTGGTAGCTAGGGTTCCGTCCGATTGGAGTCTGGACCAAGCGCTACATCCAGCCGCACATCCTCCGATTGTTTGGGGAGGATCAGTGGCCAGCACCTCAAGGCATAAAAGGCTCGAGGGGGACCGATGAGTTAGGCAAGCGAAATGTGTCCACATCCGGTCCGCAAATAACCCCTGAAGTCCTATGCCATAAATGAGTCCAGCTATTCTTTCGCTTGTCGTCGTCGCGGCCTTTATCCACGCCTCATGGAACATCCTGCTGAAGCGCGTCCAAGGAGGGCTATCCTTTCGTTGGTGCGTTGATTTCCTCCAAAGCTTCCTCTTCGCGCCATGGGTCGCCTGGGTGATTTGGCGGGACAAAAGCCCACTTGGTCTCACAGAATGGTTCTTCATTCTAGGAAGTGCCGTGATCCACATCGGCTACTATTTCTTTCTGCAACGCGGCTATCGGCTAGGCGATATCTCCCTGGTTTATCCAATCGCGCGGGGTAGTGGACCGATGCTCTCTTCCTTGGTCGCCATTCTTTTTCTAGGCGAACGGCCAAGCACCCTGGGGATTCTCGGAATCGCGGCCATCGGCGCAGGAATCTTCCTGCTCACTGGCGGAATTCGTCCAGGTGAGCACGCCCAAATCAGCGCCGTTGCGGTCGCTGGCTTGCTAACCGGGATGACCATATCCGCCTACACGGTATGGGACAAATATGCCGTCAGCGTGGTGCATATTTCCTCTATCCTTCTGGATCTTCTCGGGAAACCCAGTTCAGGCCTTGTTATTGACTCCTCTAGTTTGGCGCCAACGAACCGCCATACCAAAATATTGGGCTAGGAACAGGCGCGAGCTGTTTGGCGTCACGCTGCTAAATCCGATTTCCTACATCTTGATTCTGATAGCGATGACCAGGGCACCCGTCAGCCAAATTGCCCCCGTCCGAGAAATGAGTACACTGATCGGCGCTTTTGTTGGCGGGCGGTTGTTTGCCGAGCAACATCTTCGCCGGCGTTTGACGGCAGCCTCAATCATTGTGGTTGGTGTAATTGCCGTTGCTCATGGCTGAGCTGCCAATACTGACCGTTAATAGTGAGGGTTAGAGAAATGAAACAAGCGCGCTACCATCCTATAATTTCCTAGCTGCCAAAGTCGGCGGTTTGTGATAATTATATTTGGGTAGTACCATGAGCAAACACAATGCTGAGTCTCAGCGGCCCAAAGATTCTGTGGAGGGGCTACGCTTTGATGCGTTTTCTTTTGGGTCGATTTGCATTGATGGCACGACCTATGAACACGATGTGGTAATCGATCGAGGAGAGATCCGCAAAAGGAAGAAGAAGCCTTCCAAAAAGTTCAGGGAAGAATTCGGGCATACCCCTCTTTCGATCGAGGAGAACATACCTTGGAAGTGTCGACGGCTAGTAATCGGCACTGGTGGCGGAGCTTTACCGGTCATGAAAGAGGTGAAGCGAGAAGCTCGTCGCCGCGAGATCGAACTAACGATTGTACCGACAGTCGAAGCGATTAAGGCCCTTCAGGAAAGCCCAGCACATACCAATGCGATCCTGCATCTGACCTGCTGAGCCGGAATACAGAGTATCTGGTTAGAACATCGATTAGTTGCCGTCAGGGGTCGCCGTTTAGAGTCGGCCGTTTCTTGACGATCGGCTTTTTGCTTCCGCGTCTATCGCAGTTTCAAGCGAGATATTGGGGAGCGGCACGTCCCCGGATTTCAGGTTCTCTGCGATGCCATCACGTCGGCGCTATTTGCGGACTGACGTTGTGCTCCCGGAATCCAGTTGAGGTGATGCCGCAAGCTGCTCCCTTTCTTTCTGCTATCTGCTATTTTTCATTTCTTCTTCTCCTCTCCCAATCGCCGATAGCCAGGATGAACGCCGGGTTTGAGTTGCTGTTCCTCCGCGATAAGCGATAGCAATCGCGCGAGCGTTTCTCGCTCATTTTCGTTGAGGGCTGCACACAAGGCTTCGTCGTGCTCCCGCGCGATCCGTCCAATCGCTTGCAATGTCTTTTTTCCAGATGCAGTGAGATGCAACGAGTAGGTTCGTCGATCGCTGGCGTTTGCCCGTCGTTCGATCAGTCCGGATCGCTCTAGCTGGTCGAGTATCGACACTAGCCGGCTAGGAAACATCCCGAGCTGATTAGCCAACTCCTGCTGGCTGAGACCGCTCCGCCTCCCGATCAACCCGATAATACCGGCCTGGGGCGGACTTAGCCTTAGCACTTCCAGTCGTTCCGCGAACTTCGCGGCACCCTGGGCCCCGATCTGGGCCAATAGAAAGGCTACTCCCCGTGGGCCGGTTTGCGAACATTCAACGTCAGGCATCGTAGCAAAGCTGAATCGTTATTGACATTAACGATTATTCATGTGAATGAATATCACAATTAAGAGTATGAACGGTCCTCGCCACCTGCTCAACCGCAAACGTCGATTACGGATACTCCCCGCAGTTGGTAAACCTACCGATGCGAGAAACTCATGAATCCGCCCGAAACTATTGCTGGCAGCGCTCGTCATGCCGGCCCTCACCTGGGGCTTGTGGCCATCGTCTTCACCGCGTTGAAATTCGCTAGTCTTGTTCCAGCCAGCGTTTTCGGTTTCACCTTTGGGATCAAACCGCCGTACTTTCCCGGACCGACTGCACCAGCCAACGATATTGTTGCGTATTTTGATACTCATCGGCTGCCGGTCCTGATTTGTGCGTTCCTCCAGTTCGGAGCCACAGTTCCGCTTGGCATCTTCACCGCAACTATCGTGAGTCGGCTGCACTTTCTCGGTGCGAAGGCGGCCGGCGTACAGATCGCCCTTTTCGGCGGCCTCATCGTTTTCAGCTGACAGAGGGCGCTTAGAGCCATCGCTGTGTAGTCTCCTGTCCACCTTTTGCTCCCTCTTAATCAACTACTACGCAAACCATCAATTGAAATATGGAGCAAGTGACGTCCACTCGGCACATCGGAGAGTCAAATCCTCTCGATAGCACAGGACTGTGTTTGCTGTCCCTCGACGGCGGCGGCGTACGAGGGCTTTCAACGCTCTATATCTTAAAAAACATCATGGATCGACTGAACGACGAACGGAGAAAGACTGCCAACCTTCCTCCAGTGAAGCCATGCGAAGTATTTGACCTTATCGGAGGCACTAGCACTGGCGGGTAAGTAAACCTCCTTTATTGGGAGCAAAGTGTAACCGTGGTAATAGACTCATTGCAATTATGCTTGGCCGGCTCGAAATGGACGTGGATGAATGTATTATCGCATATAGCGAACTCGCAGAAGTTGTCTTTGGAGCGAAACTGAGCTCTTTTCCATTTAACTTGAAGGGTAAAATCAAGTCCCGGTTCGACTCAGCCAAACTGGAGAAAGCGGTCCAAAAGGTGGTGCAGAGGAGTGTGCCCGAAACAGATTTGTTTAATGACGGAACAGAGCGTGGATGTAGATCGTAGGTGTTCTACTAAAACAAGAAGAGTAATTCTAACGTGAAATCAGGTTTGTTTGTACTGCCGACCGCGACACAAAGGACATTGTCCGTCTCCGAAGCTATAGCCTCTCCCACGAGCCGAATATTCGAGCCACGATATGCCAAGCTGCCCTTGCAACATCGGCCGCCACAACATTCTTTGACCCCGCGAGCATCGGAGATCGTACGTTTGCCGATGGTGGCCTTGGCGCAAATAATCCAGTCGACGAAGTAGAAGGAGAAGCGTCCAATATCTGGTGCTCTGAAACAGGAGATTTGAAGCCTCTTGTCAAATGTTTCCTCTCGATTGGGACAGGCATCCCAGAGATGAAGGCATTTGAAGACAGCATGATTAAGTTCCTTAGCCAGACCGTAGTGGACATCGCCACTGAGACGCAAAACACAGAGAAGAAATTTATAGCTAGATGGGCTAAGCACTTTGACGAAAAGCGGTATTATCGCTTTGATGTTGATAGAGGGCTGCAAAGTGTTGGGCTTGATGAGTACAAAAAGAAAGGTCCTATAGAAGCAGCGACGGAAGGGTATCTTAATCACATAGAGCGGAAGTTTCGGGTGCGAGACTGTATCCAGAACTTGAAACTCAAGCAGAGTGTGTATATCGAAAACTACTCCTAGATACAATAACTATTGAGCTAATGCTTGATAGACAGGGCAACAATAAATCTCTTAGACCTTGTTACTGTAAGGGTGACACGACTTTGATATAGGAATCACATTAATATCTTATAGGAATACAACGTACAGCGTATAGTGGAGCTACACATTCGTATGTCTTTGAAGTCTCGTTAAAATAGATTGTAATCAGCTAACCAACGATCTAGATCAGGACATTCTCAAGACCGCAACAGACCTGAGCGCAGAACTGTTGAACATACGGATGTTTACAGAAGAAGAAACTGCAACACTACGTCTTCTAGACCTCAGAACATCCGAAGAATTGCTTTTTAGAGCAGCCGCCGCAGGGTACGATCAGAAAATCTCAGTGATTCTAGATACGATCGATATAGTCCCTGACTGCAAGGATGAGCGAGGTCGTACACCTCTCTCGGTAGCAGCTGCTCAAGGCCATTCAGCAGCGGTCCGATTATTGTTAAGTCGGGACACGAGAGGAATGAATTCCGTTGACAATTTGAATCGGACGCCTCTATTCTATGCGGCTCAGCGTGGCGAAAAG
>JBEEIB010000077.1:0-3144 GCA_041167675.1 Verrucomicrobiota bacterium | reverse complement strand
GAGGTCACCTGGGGCAAGGCTCCAGCCGTTGACATCGCCGAGCATGAGAAGGCGTACGAAATCACGGTCGAGCTGCCGGGAATGGACGAGAGTAATATCGACGTCAAATTCTCTGATGGCACGTTGACCATCTAAGGTGAGAAAAAGGACGAAAGGGAGGAAAAGCAGAAGGACTTTCATCTCTCCGAACGCCGCTACGGCTCCTTCCAGCGTTCGTTCGGCGAGCCGGACGGCGTTGATGCCGACAAGATCGAGGCGCATTTCAAGAACGGCGTACTCACGGTCACGCTGCCGAAGAGGCCAGAAGCACAGAAGAGCGAGAAGAAGATCGCCATCAATAAGGCGTGAGGCCCGGTGGCGTTGACGGCGGGGGCAATGCTTTTGGTAACCAACGGTTGATCTGGATCAATGCCGCCTGAGGGGTTGATCTCTAGATTGTGCGTGTCCTTACCGAACGGCAGGGCGCAGGGCCGCTCCGGTGCCGACAGGGAGAGCCTCGGTTCTACCGAACGTGAGGCTCTTTAATTGTTCATTTGGCCTCGCAGGGCTCCTCCGCGCAATACCTCCATCTCGGTCCGCACTGGACCAGGATCACCGCAACTCAAAGCCGCGCGGATTCCTGACCCGTCGCGAGTGCTCACGGTGTCCTGCCATCATTTTACCACTCAGTCGTGCCCTCATGGCGGAGCCGTGGGGAGCATTAAGCCCCCAGGCGCAATTCTTGCTTTTTTGTCGGTTGGGGCTGGGGACAACAGAGGAGGTCTTCAGCATGTGCGATTACAGTCTGCAGAACGTCAAGTCACGGCCTGCCAAAGTTGGCGACAAGCTGACTACCCACAACTTCTATACTGGAACTCGCGGGTTCGCTGCGCCGGAAGATCCCAACACGGCGGTTTGCGTTCTTCCGGGAACGGAGCTCGCCTTTGCCAAGCCGATAATGCGCAGCCCACGTGCGTTGTTTGGCTGGAAGGCGAATTTGATCGCCCATTCGACGGCGATCTTCCGGCAAGTCAATAAGGACAACCCGCGAACCCATCATGATGCGTTGGAGTTTCCAGATGGGCAGATCGTGCTCCTGACGCACGTGCTTGAAGGGCAGGAAGCAACGGTGCTCCAGCTTCCAGTACAACCGGCTACCACAGCCGAGGCAAAGGCCCAGGAACGGGTCGCACGCGTCGGCTGATTCGCAACCTGCAGGTCCGCAACCTGCAGGAGTGTTTGGGCCGCCCTCAATTGGGCGGCCTATTTTGCGACTGGGGATACCCAAACGCTCGAAATTCCATTCGACAGCCTGGATATTGACCTGGGCCAGCCTATGGACCAGTTCCACGTCATCTTGGTCATGCCTAGTTACGGCTTGATCCCAGTCCCCCCACACCTCCGGCATCTGACAATCTTGTCTCCCTTCTTGAGGGTGCCTTTTCCTTCGCAATTTTTACACTTCTGCTTCTTTTGTCCGGTGTTCTTCCGCACGCAGTCCTCCAAGGTTGACCGCCGATCCTCTCGAACATTTTTCAAACGCTCACTCGCGATCGTACCATCATTCAATGACCCGGAGCGTGACCCGCTTATGTTTCTGCAAATCGGTCCCCTGCACGTCATCGTGCGCCGCCTTGCACCAGCGTCAAGGCCAAGCTCAACGCGGCCACTGCAACCCCGACGCCAGCGCCCTCGCGCCGCGCTACCGGTTTCGTCGCTTTTGAAGCATGGAGCGCACCGTTGCGCTCACTCAATAAATTTGCTCTTCACCTCAATCATCGTCGAATTTCGTTTTGTGCCGGTGCCCGCGCCGCTGTCGGGCCTACCCGCGACGCTCGCTTTGCGTCCCAACCCGAACTTCTCTTTGCCCCCGCACGGACATGTTGCAACGACGGAATTTGAGAAGCAGATCAGTTGGGGATAGTCGGCACGCTGGGTCGGGTGCTCTGTCCCGTCGTAGCGTCGTCGGGTATAGCGGCGGTTTGCGGATGATCGGCATAGGTCCAGAGGACGACGATGCCTGCTAACAGCACAAAGGCGAGCAGTAAGATCAGAGCCCAGTCCCAATTGTAGTCATACCAACTGCGGTGAAGGTTTGGCCTGGTTTCAATCATGGCACTCACCTGTGGCGCCAAGTCTTCCTGAATCGGGGGCTTTCTTCGCTCTAAAGCTCTCGCATTGACGCACCTTGCGCGTCGGTGAAAGAGGCAGGTTAATTTCCCTGTGACCGAATGCTGCCGCTCTCTAATTGAGATGTTGCGCTTGATTTAGACGTAGAACCACCCTGGTCGGTTACCTGATGGCGCGGCGATAGAAGGGATATTGCTAACGCAAAACCCAGCCACACCAACCAATAAGTCCGTTGCGCGCCGACTCTTGCAGTCTCCGTTGGGGTAATTGTCCCGCCTTCGCCTCGGTGTGGAAGAAGCTGAACTAATCGCGCGGCAATTACCTCCGTTTCCGATCGGTGGCAACTTTTGCCGAGGACCTGATCGAGTGTCGAGACCAATGTCCTCTCAGCGATTGCTTTAGGCATTGCTGCTAAACGAGTCGCTTCCTGCCACGGATCAACATCCATTCGCGCTAATGCGGAAAGGACGCTGAGCTGCATCCCGTTAGCTTCATCGCAGATCGGTGTATACAGAAATTGGTTGTATCTGGAAGTAAAACTTGGAACTGAGGGAGGATTGTCCATGATGGAGCCGTCTTTGGTTACATGTTGCCGCGGACCGTCCTTACCCCTCTTGCAAAACTTTTCCGACATTTTCTTCACCATCAGCAGGCCAGTTCTCCCACTCTAGATCCGCTGCCCCTTAATTCTATATTCTTCCGCAATTCGCCGAAATTCGTCCGCGACCTCTCTGGTCTTGCCGTTACACGCGAGTGCGCAATACAGATACGAGCCAGTTCGATGAAATCGCTGCGCATTATCCCTTCCGATGACTAATCGGCCAATCTCATCTTGGACGCCGGTATCTCTGGTCTGCACACTGAGGCTGGTCCGGTCGCCGAGAAGACCGGAAGAACGACGCAAGAATTTTCGCTCAGTGGCGGTAGATCATTTGAGCGCAGCTGACTTCGGTGCAAGCAACAGCGTGGAGCACGCGTCCACAAGGGCGGAACTCGGGTACGATTCACCCGGGAGGGTCACGATCTCTTTGGGGA
>JBEEIB010000076.1:0-11661 GCA_041167675.1 Verrucomicrobiota bacterium | reverse complement strand
AGACATAGCATATTGTGCTGTCACGCACTTTCAGCGCTGATCCTCGGTATTATTGCAGTCCTAGGGCTGCGCCCGGGCTTCGCCCTGGGCGAAGCCCTAGGCTATCCTGAATCGCAGCTTCGCTGCTCCAGTGTCCCCCTCCGTTCCCGGCATTCCTATGCCTGGTGCAGGTTCAGAACATAGGTAACACTTTAGGTTCAATACATAGGTAACACTTTTTGGGCAAAGAGCGGTAAAAGAAGCGCTCATGTCCTGGAAGAAGAGTGAACCTATGGAGCAGAGAGTAGAGTTTGTTCGATTGCTGCTGGGCACATCGACCAAACAATCTCAGATTCTTACGGGCCGACATGCCCCCCGCAAGAAGCTGGGCAAAAACAAAGAAAAATCGTAACCTAAAACCTAACCCAATGTTACCGATGTTCTGACTGCTCCGCCTTCGCCAATCACTGATCTAATCACCAATCACCTCTCACCGTTTCTAGCATTCCCGGCGTTCCCGGCGTTACCGGTGCCACCTCACCCTCCCTTGGCAAACTGTTCAGCGATTTCTTTGCTGATGGGTAATTCCATCTCTCCGTTGATTCGTACATCAACCACAACGGGGCCGTCGGTCACGGCAAATGCTTTATCGATCTCACCGAGGTCTTCGGGCCGTCGGACGCGAAATCCCTTGGCTCCGAACCCGATCGCTAGCCGATCAAGTTCGGGCTGAGGCGTATCGGCCAGCCTGGGATCAATGTGTTTGCGGATGAGATCGTGCTTTTCTTGGCCCACGGCATGATCGTTCAAAACAATAACGGTGAGCGGCAGGTTGAAAGCGACTGCGGTGTAGAAGTCCGCGACGTTCATCATGAAGGCGGCGTCGGCGGTCACGTGGGTGACCCGCTTGCCCGGGCGAGCAAAGCTTGCTCCGATTGCGATCGATAATCCTTGGCCAATTGAACCGAAGTCCCATCCGTTACCCCAACTATCGGCGTTTGGTGAGGTGAGGATCTGTTGCGCTACCAGACCAGCATGCCCCCCGTCGATTACGATGATACGATCTTTCTTCGGCAGTTTATCTTCCAGGTACCAGACAGCTCGGCGTGGATCGATGAAGTCGCCGTCTTCAAACTTCGGACGTATTGGATCGAATTTTTTGATCCGCTCGGCGATGGCAGCGTTTGGTTGGCGTGGCTTTTTGCCGGCGGAGTGGAGTCTTTCTAGGAGGGCTGCGACGGTCACTCGTGCGTCACCTTCAAGACCGACATCGACGGAGGTGTAGAAACCAAATGCGGTATGTCTGCGGTCGATCTGGACTAATTTCTTATTGCGAAGAACGGTGCGGTTCTGGGTGGTCCACGGGTTTAGACTGGCGCCAACCGCGATGATAAGGTCGGCGTTTTCCAGCACCTCAGCGGACAGCCCGGTTCCCAGCTTGCCACTGACCCCAACACCGAGAGCATAATCCGAACACATTCCTTTGGCGGGCAATGTTACCGCCAGTGGAGCACCTAGATATTCAGCCAATGCTTGCACTTCGGCTTCAGCATGAGCGGATCGAGCGCCTAACCCGCAAATCAGGGCAGGCGCTTTGGCCGACTCGATCAGTCGTATTGCGGCTTCTAAATCGTCGGCTCCAGGTGGCTGAAACTCGGCCGACTTATAGGACGGCCGATAGACCCAGTTTGAGTCGAGCATTTCCAGACCTTGCACATCCTGAGGTAGATTGAGAACGAACGGACCGTCTTTCCCTTTGAGGTGCCGGAATGCTTCACCCAGGGCGTAATCGACACTTTTGGGGTGATTCAGCACGGCCGCGGCCTGGGTTGCTTGAAGTGCCATCGCATGTTGGTCTACCAATCCTTGCATATTGTAGGGGTCACTGAGCGGAGCGTGGCCGGCCAACATGAGGAGCGGTGTGCGGTGAGCCCGAGCCGCAACCAGAGAGGTGATCGTGTTAGTAAATCCGGGGCCTTGGGTGACCGTGGCGACACCGATCTTTCCACTGGCGCGGGCAAAACCGTCTGCCATCGAGGTGGCACTCTGTTCATGTTTCGCTTGAACGAACTTGAACCCGTGCTTTCCGCAGAGCTCCGCCACCAGGTACATATTCGCGTTGCCTAAAACACCAAATAAAATGTCGGGGCATTCCTGGTTTACCCCTTCGGCGATAGCCTCATACACTTTCATAAAATTGGTCTGGATTTCGATGGCAAACTTGCCGCCTCCTGTTTCGGGCGTTTATCGATTACCCGTTTTGCTTTTCCGACGACAACTCGCTCAATACTGCCCGGAGGGAGTACGGTTGCAGAGCAAGAGACTCCGACCCAGGCCTTGATTTGCAACTGCAATTCGCGAGCCAGCCGTCCGTGATCTCCCATGTCTCTGTTCGCGCGCATTTCTACTCGCACTTCCAGATCATCCAAGTGGCTGTCGCGGGTGACTATCAATTGATATTGCGGCGCAAAAAGCGGCTCCTTTAAAAGCAACTCTTCGATCTGGGATGGAAAGACATTGACTCCCCGAATGATCAACATGTCGTCAGCTCGACCGAGAATGCGTCCGATTCGCCGCATTGAGCGCGCGGTCGGGGGAAGGAGCTGTGCGAGATCTCTGGTTCGGTAACGGATGACTGGCGTAGCTTCTCTGGTGAGAGAGGTGATCACCAGCTCGCCCATGGTGCCGTCCGGCAAAATCTGTCCGCTGTTTGGATCGATAATTTCCGGATAGAAATGGTCTTCCCAGATAACCAGGCCATCCTTGGTCTCCACACATTCACAGGCGACTCCCGGACCCATCACTTCCGATAATCCGTAGATATCGACGGCGTCGATCGCGCATCGACTTTCGATCTCGTGGCGGAGCGCTTCGGTCCATGGCTCGGCTCCGAAGATCCCCACTTTCAGAGAGCTTTTGGCTGGATCCAAGCCCTGCCGTTCGAATTCGTCAGCGATCGTGAGCATGTATGAAGGTGTCACTAAGATAATTTCCGGGCGCAGATCGTTGATCATTTGAACCTGCTTTTCCGTTTGGCCGCCGGACATTGGAATCACCGCGCATCCGAGATACTCAGCGCCGTAATGCGCTCCGAGTCCGCCAGTAAACAATCCATAGCCGTACGACACCAAAGCAGTTTGCCCGGGCCGCCCGCCCGCCGCCCGAATTGAGCGTGCCATCAATTGAGCCCAGACGTCGATGTCGTTTCGGGTGTAACCAACTACGGTCGACTTCCCGGTTGTCCCGCTCGATGCGTGTATCCGGACAATCTCATTGCGGGATACGGCGAACATCCCGCATGGATAATTTTCGCGGAAGTCATCTTTCGTTGTAAATGGGAAGTGCTGGAGATCAGTGAGTTGCCGTAGATCGTCTGGTTGAATACCGGCGGCATGAAACTTCTTTTGGTAGTGCGGCACGTGATTGCAGGCATGCCGTAGTGACCAGTGCAGTCTTTGAGTCTGAAGCGTTTGCAGCGCTTCCCGATCGGCTTTTTCAATCGGCTCGATTGGTTGTCCTGTGTGGAGGGGGAACATATTGATCAACAGGTCAGGATGAAGGGATCACTTCACCGGCAACGCGTTCAGCGATCTGCTGTTTGTCGCGCTCAATTGGTTGCCTCATCCAGCCTCCTTCCGCTCCAGAAGCTTCGCTCGATCAGTGGCGAAGTTCGGTAACGGTCTTCGCCGTAGTGAGTCGCGAGATTTTGGAGGACTTCGTAAACAGGTGTCGTTCCCAGCCTGGTCGCCCAAGCAAATGGTCCTGCTGGGTAGTTCACTCCTTTGCGCATCGCGAGGTCAACATCGCATTGGTTGCTCAACCCATGATGTACGGTATCGGCGGCTTCATTGATGATCATCGTTACGATCCGCATCACAACTAGAGCTGGCAGATCCTTCAAACGCACGACATTGAATCCGGTCGCCTGTAGCAGGCCCACTATCGAACGGTAAGCGCGATCGCTGCACTGGTCGGAGCGGGAGATCGCCAGAGTTCGCGCTTGGCTGTAATCGTGGGCAAGATCGATCAACACAACGTTCGGTATTCCCAGCTCGCGAGCGACTCGTGAGGCTGTCCTTCCGTCAGTTAGACGCAGTACTGCGTCGTCCGCTTGTGACAGTTTATTCGGGTCAGTAGTCCGGGAAAAGCGCGAAGCATGAGGGAAAGCGCTCTGCAGTCGCTCCAGCAGCGCTTCGGTAACCGGTCGCGGTTCCGAAAGAAATATTCTTTCCGGGCTCGACCCTAGCGGCTCAAAGGCTGGAAGAGGTCGATCCGTCTGCGGGGCATAACAATAAAAGCCGCGGCCCGACTTTCGGCCAAGAAAACCGGCTTGAACCATCTCTTGCTGAATCAATGAGGGAGTAAACCGAGAATCAAAAAAGCTGGCTCGGAAAACCGATTGAGTGACGGCAAAGTTGATGTCGTTGCCGACGAGGTCCATTAGTTCAAAAGGGCCCATGCGGAATCCGCCCGATTCTCGGACCAACTCGTCAATCGTTGCCGGATCGGCGGCTTGTTCGGAAAGAAGCCTCAGCGCCTCTGCATAAAATGGCCGGGCGACGCGATTCACAATAAAGCCTGGCGTCGATTTTGCATGTACTGGTGTTTTGTTCCAGGCTTTGGCCGTCGCTGCTACGATGGCGACAATTTTCGGATCGGTCCGCAGGCCGCTGACAATTTCGATTAATTCCATCAGCGGAGCCGGATTAAAGAAATGCATGCCGACAAATCGTTCCGGCTGGTCTAAAGCAGTACCCAACTCGGTAATCGAGAGAGAAGACGTGTTGGTGGCGAGGACGCAGTCTCGGGCGACGATTCTCTCCAAGGCCTGCAAGACTTCTTGCTTCAGGGCGAGATTTTCGGCAATCGCTTCAATGACCAGACCGGTGTCTGCGAGTTCCTCCAGTTTCGTCACCGGTACTATTCTGTTCACTGTTGCCAACGCATCTTCCTCCGAGACGTTTCCGCGTGCGACCCCTCTTCGTAAGCTCGCCTTTACGCTCTCGATCGCCCGAGCTACGGCGCTGGTCTGAGTGTCGAAGATCTTTACGAGGTGTCCGGCTACCGCTGCGACCTGGGCAATGCCAGATCCCATGGTGCCAGCTCCGATCACGCCGATTGGCGTGTGGCTAGGAACAGGGATATCTTCTGGTCGAGAACTGGTTTTGAATGTCTGATCAGTCATCGACAACCGGTTGATTTATTCGCCAGTGAATCGCGGCGTTCGTTTCTCGAGGAATGCGGCGACACCTTCTTGATAGTCGCGGCTCCTTCCCAATTCCCGGATGAGGTCGCGCTCTAAATCGAGTTGGGTGTCCAAACTATTGGTTTGCGACGCGTAGATGGCCTGCTTGGTTGACGCCAATCCTTTAGTGGGCGCCAAAGCCAACTGCGTCATCATCTGGTTGATGGACGCAGGAAAATCGGCATCGTCCACGCAGCGCCAGATCAGACCCCATGCTGCCGCTTGTTCTGCTGAAACTTTGTCTCCCAGCATTGCCAATCCGAGTGCACGCGCGGTTCCGACCAACCGTGGCAGGAAATAGGTCCCGCCAGTATCGGGAACAAGGCCAAGTTTGGCAAAAGACTCGATGAAACTGGCCGATTTTGCCGCAATCACGAGATCACAGGCAAACGCCAAGTTTGCGCCAGCTCCAGCCGCAACGCCATTTACTCCGGCAACGACCGGGATAGGCAGAGCCCGCAACGCGCGGACCAGCGGCGCATAGTATTTTTCAATGGTTGCACCGAGGTCGATGCTCGAGTTGCCCGGCGCGATTCGACGGTCTCCGAGGTCTTGCCCGGCGCAAAACCCGCGGCCGGCTCCGGTAATTAGCAATGCCCGAACCGGTTCGGTTTTTATCTTTCTTAGAACCTCGCGCACTTCTTCGTGCATCTGTTCGTTAAAGCTATTGAGCTTCTCCGGACGATTCAGCGTAAGGCGACCGGCACCATCTTTTATTTCATAGAGGATGGTTTGGTAACTCATTTCATCGATTCCGAAATACCGGCTTCCGTTTTTCCGCGAAGGCCGCCATCCCTTCTTTGCGGTCCTCCAAAGCAAACGTTGATTGAAAAGCGTGGCGCTCCAGACGTAGCCCTTCGGCCAGCGTTGTTTCATAAGCCGCGTTCACTGCTTCTTTCACCATCATCACGGCTGGGCGCGAAAGTGCGGCGATCTTGGCCGCGGTCTTGATCGCTTCTTGTTTTAACTCGGCCGGGGGCACAATTCGGCTAACGAGCCCAATGCGTTCCGCCTCTTCCGCCCCGATCAATCTTCCCGTCAGACACATCTCCATTGCCTTCGATTTTCCGACGAGACGAGTCAGCCGTTGGGTGCCTCCGGCACCTGGCGTGGTTCCAATGTTTATCTCCGGTTGCCCGAACTTTGCGGTATCGGCAGCAAGAATAAAATCACAAGCCATTGCTAGTTCACAGCCGCCGCCCAGGGCATAGCCGGCTACTGCCGCGATGACCGGTTTTCGAATTCTAGAAATGTGGTCCCAAGCGCCCCCACGACCGAATGGAAAATTGGCCAGGAACATGTCAACGAAGCTTTGATCCTGCATTTCCTTAATATCAGCGCCGGCCGCGAACGCCTTTTCGTTTCCGGTCAGCACGATCGCACCGATGGCCTCATTGTTTTCAAAGGAATCGAGGGCAGAGACCAAATCTCGCAGGAGACCGTTGGAAAGCGCATTCAATGCATCCGGGCGGTTGAGAGTAATGATTCCAACCGGGCCTTGGGTTTCGACCAGAACGTGCTGATAGCTCATACAATTCTCAAATCATCCTTCTTTAGCGGGGAGTTCTTCTTTGATTTTAGTAGCGGCTCAAATTGAGGCACACGCATCCGTTGACGGCCCGGCTCGATTTCGCTAAGCGGTTCAGTTTCCCGCAAACTTGCCTTGCAACGCAGCGATAACGCCTGATAAATCGCGGTCCCTTCATTTTTCCATTCGATCTCTCCTTCGCTTAATTGGCGAATAACTTTGCCGGGAGTACCGGCGATCAGGCTGCGGGCTGGCACAAGCATGCCGGCTTTTACGAAAGTGAGCGCCGCTACGACGGCGGATTCGCCGATTTCAGCGTCATCCATGATGACCGCCGCCATGCCAACCATTGCATCTTGTTTAATTCGACAGCCGTGAAGGATCGCTCCGTGCCCGATATGACCGCCGCGCTCGACGATCGTCTCCGCGTTCGGGAAAGTATGGACCACGCAGTTATCCTGCAGGTTGCTACCTTCTTCGAAAACGATGCGGCCGAAATCACCGCGCAAAGATGCTCCCGGTCCGATGAAACAGTTCGGACCGATGATAACGTCGCCAATCAGAACCGCAGTAGGATGTACAAATGCAGATGAGTCCACGACTGGTGTAATCCCATCCAACGAGTAGACGTGAGGCATAGAACCGATATTTTGGGTTAGGTTAGGGTGGCCGTGCGGCCCAGGAATTGGTGCTCGCTCATACGTGAACCCGGCTTTGCACGACGCGAAAACGGTTTGCCACAAAAGCGCTATCGGTTAATGCCGAATTCGTTGCGGGATTCGCTCCGGTTCCGTGGAAATCACTGAAAGCGGCAGATTGATTTACGTAAACACTACCGGTTAAATTGCAGGAAAGAGCGACTCCCGCTGCGGCCGCAACTTCATTCGCGTTATTCAATACCGAATCATTTGTGGAATAAACGGATAACGTCAGCGCGCCATGCTCGAGCGCGCCATTCCGGGCGAGAGCGATGCTGTGGGTACTGTCCTCGGTAGGAATGACGAAGGCGATTGGTCCAAACAGCTCCTGCATGAACTTGCTTTCTTCCGACGCTTCGACTTGCAGTAGAAGCGGTGATCGAATCTTTGCCTCAGGAAATTGAGGATGGCTAATCGATTGACTATCGAGAATAATCTTCCCAAATTTACGAGCTCGCTCCAGCCGACTAAGCACGGAAGCATTCTGAATGGCGCCAAGCACTTCGACCGCGCGGACCGGATCGCCTAGTAACTTACTGACTCCTTCGCTCAGCGCGACGGCGACTTGATCGAACGATATTCGTCCTTCCGCCGTATCGATCCCGTCCTTCGGAATATAAATGTTCTGGGGCGCAGTACACATCTGCCCCGAATACAAGGAGATCGAAAGTGCGATGTTCCTAATCATCCCTTTGAAATCTGCGGTAGAGTCGATGATGAGGGAATTAACACCCGCTTTCTCGGTGTAAACCAAAGCCTGTCGCGCCTCTCGCTCCAGCCATTCGCCGTTCTCGGAGCTCCCAGTAAAGTCGATCAGATTCACCTCTGGACGCTTGGCCAAGGCCTGAGCAACGCCGTCATGGGCTTCGTGTGCTACCAAGGTGACCACATTGGGATCGAACCCAGCCTCCTTTAGCACCTGGCGCGCAATTTCCACCGTGATGGCGAGCGGAAGAATGGCGCCCGGATGTGGCTTCACCACGACGCAGTTACCGGTTGCTAAGCTGGCAAAAAATCCGGGATACGAATTCCAGGTAGGAAAGGTACAACAACCGATTACCAGGCCGATGCCGCGCGGCACTATTCGGTACCGTTTTTCCATTTTAAGCGGCTCGTTTTTGCCTTGTGGTTTTTCCCAGTACGCAGTTTTTGGAATGCGTTTCATTTCCGTCCAGGCGTATGCGACCGCCTCCAAACCGCGATCCTGGGCGTGCGGGCCGCCAGCTTGAAATGCCATCATGAAAGCCTGTCCGGTAGTGTGCATGACGGCGTAGGCAATCTCGAAACTACGACGATTTATACGGTGCAAGATTTCCAGCGCGATACCGACCCACATTTCCGGTTCGGCCGATCGCCAATTTCGGGCTGCCGCGTGGACGCCAGAGAAGAACGCATTCAGATCGACCTTCGGATAGGTGATCTCCAAAGGAAAACCATAAGGTGAAATCTCCACGCCGATCTGTCCCGTGACGCCAGGTTCGTCCAGAGGAAATGATTTCTTTAGCCGAGCTTGAAACGCTGCTTTCCCATCATCGTTGGCGGTCTCTCCGTAAACCTTTCCGCTGGGCATTTCCGGAAATGGGCTCCAATAACCGCGCGTATTGATCGCCTGAACTGCTTTCTCCAGAAGATCTTGATGTTGAGGAAAAGAGAGATGAGACACGTGGGGGGATTCCTTCTGTTTATTCGTTATGGAGGGTAGCGAAAAATCGGACAACGTTAGGCTACTAGTGAACGCGATCGAAATCGACGGTCACTTGATCAGTAAGCGGGTAACTTTGGCAGGTGAGGATGAAACCTTGTGCCACTTCATAATCTTCCAGGGCATAATGAGCATCCATCTCAACCTCGCCGGTTCGCAGGTGGCCGCGGCAGCTAGAACAAACTCCTCCTTGGCAGCCGTAGCGAAGATCGATTCCGTGGCGCAGACCGGCCTGGAGGATCGATTCCGTGCCTCGCGGCATCGAAAATCTGCGCTCCGCGCCATCGAGTAGTAGTGTCACCTCACACATCTTCTGTTCCGCGCGAGTGTTTATCTTCGGCGTCGGTTTGTGGGGACCGCTGATAAAAAGTTCGCACCGAACTTGTGAATCTGCCAACCCACGAAGTTTGAGTACCTCGGCGACTTCGCGGATTAATGTACCGGGCCCACATAAGAAGGCCACATCGATCCGGCGATTTCCGAACCAATGTTCCAGCAATTGATGAGCCTTCTCCCCAGTAATGCGACCGTTGAGCAGCTCACTTTCCTGACGTTCACGGGTTAGGATATGAACAAGATTAAAACGACCAAGAAATTGATCTTTGAGATCTGCTAATTCCTCTCTGAAGATCACGGTCCCGGTTGCGCGATTTCCGTAAAATAACGTAAAGCTGCTTTGCGGTTCGGCTAGCAAGGTACTCTTCACGATGGAAAAGATCGGAGTGATTCCACTGCCGGCGGCCAAGGCCACGTAAATTCTCTGGTGTTCCGGTGACAACGACACACCAAAGTTGCCCGCTGGCGGCATCACTTCCAAACAATCACCCGTGGTCAGATGATCATTGGCCCAATTCGAGAAAATGCCATCCGGCATTCGTTTAATCGCGATGCGCAATACTTTGTCCTGCGCGGCGGCACAAATGGAATAGGTCCGCCGAATTTCCTTGCCATCGATTTCTTTACGCAGAGTCAGGTGCTGACCTGCGGCAAAGGCGAACTGCTTTTCGAGGGTCGGAGGGACATCGAATGTTACCACGATGGCGTCTCTGGTTTCTGGGCGAGCGTTGCGCACGCGCAGCCGAAAGAAGCCTTTGGCGGCCGGAACATCGGTTTCGGTTAGTGGCATTTGAAATATTCAAACGGTTCGCAGCAGGCGTCACACACGCAAAACGCTTTACACGGCGTTGAACCAAATTGACTTACCATTCGAGTGTTCTTAGAGCCGCAGCGCGGGCACTCCGTCAGCGTCCCCTCTGAATCTAGACCCAAGCGTTGAGGAGGGGCGATACCGTATTCCCGGAGACATCTCTTTCCTTTCTCCGAAAGCCAATCGGTTGTCCAGGCGGGGGCTAATCGAGTCTCGATTTGCACATGGGTGACCCCGTGTTCACTCAGCGCGGTCACAATATCCTTCTTAATAACCGCGGTCGCCGGACATCCGGAATAGGTGGGCGTAATGGTGATAGTTAGCTTCGGTTCACCTTGATTTTCGCACCAGCTCAGACCCCGGACGATTCCGAGATCAACCACGGAAACCACCGGTATTTCGGGATCAACAACTTCTTCTAACCAACTCCAAATCTGCTCCAGCACCGGTGATGTTGCATTCATCGCTTTGATTGATCACCACTGTGCATCCGGATAGGCACGCTGTAGAAATTGCATCTCGGCCAGCAAATAGCCGAGGCGTTCGGTATGTATTCCGCATTTGCCGCCGCGCTGCATCCAACCCGTTTCGGGTAAAACAAGCGTAGCTTCAGCAAATGTGGATTTAACCCGATCCATCCATACCATCTGGAACGTCCGAGGATCGGGCCCAATTTTTTCTTGAACCATCGAGTTATCGATCGCGTCGGTCTCAAAGAATTCGCCGGTAAACTGCCAAAGCTCATCGGCGGCGTGCTGCATTCGGGTATGGCTCTCTTCTGTCCCATCGCCGAGACGAATCACCCAGCCGGCACTTCGTCGAAGGTGATACTGTACTTCCTTGCGGGCCTTCTCACTGATCTCGCGAATCCGCTGATCGCTCGAGTAGAGTAGTTCTTTCAGCAACCAAGAGTGCCAGAGATCAAAATAAAATTGTCGGGCGATCGTCATCGCGAAATCGCCGTTTGCTTGTTCGACCAAAAGCAGATTCCGAAACTCGTGGGCATCACGAAAAAAAGCGAGTTGATCTTCGGTGCGCCCCTTTCCTTCGATTTCAGCAGCATATCCAAGCCAGAGTTGCGCTTGTCCGTTCAGGTCGAGTGCGACGTTGGTAAGCGCTAGATCCTCCTCCAAGACTGGCCCGCGACCGCACCATTCTCCGAGACGCTGGCTCAAAATAAGACAGCTGTCCGCGAGGCGGAGGATGTAGTCGAAAAAAGAAATGCGGAATGCGGAATGCGGATCGCGGAATGATTTCGGATTTAACACTCCGCGATCCGCATTCCGCATTCCGCATTTCTTTTTTCGACTACATCCTCCGCCTCGCGGACAGCTGTCTTATTTTGAGCCAGCGTCTCGGAGA
>JBEEIB010000075.1:0-5211 GCA_041167675.1 Verrucomicrobiota bacterium | reverse complement strand
CTCCGCCGCTGTTATGGTGTGCGACGGCAAAGTCGTTGTCGGAATCGAAGAGGAACGCCTTAGTCGCACGAAGCACACGAATAAACTCCCACTGCATGCGATTCGGTATTGCCTTCGCGCAGCAGGTCTTTCGTTTGACGACATCGATAGGCTTGCCTACTATGTTGACGAGCGGTGCGCCGATAGGATGGTGCGTACCTATGTGCTTCAGAATCCGCGGACGCGGGCGTTTTCGAGAGGCCGGGAGTTCGCCATCGACCTGTTAAATCGGCATCTGAATTGGGCTCTGAGTCCCGAGCGCTTCGTCTTTGTTGAGCATCACCTCGCGCATGCGACGAGCGCTTTCGCGATGGCCCCGTATAATCAAGCGCTGGTTGTGACCCTCGACGGTGTGGGAGACGGTTTAGCGGGGACAGTTTATGTGGGCGAAGGTTGTCAACTCACCAGGATATTCGAACTCCAGCAGGGTGATTCGCTTGGTCTCTTGTACATGGCTGCTATCGAATTCCTAGGGTACAGATTGTTTGATGAATATAAGGTGATGGGGCTGGCTCCATACGGTGATCCCACGCGCTTTCGCCCGATTTTCGAACAAATCTGCGTGCTACAACCGGAGGGGAGATTTTCTGTTAACTCCGAGAAGCTGCTGCTCCTGGACGCCTTTGGTCCGCCTCGGAGAGCCGGAGAACCGTTCACAGAGGTGCACCGGGATCTAGCGGCAGCCTTGCAAGATACGATCGAGCGGGCAGTTTTTCATCATCTTAGACACTACAAAGAGCAAACTAGATTAGGAAATCTCTGTCTAGCAGGCGGTGTGGCCCACAACAGCACTCTCGTTGGAAAACTTTTGCGTAGTCGCTTATTTGATTCAGTATTCGTACAACCCGCAGCTCACGATGCCGGCTGCGCGCTGGGAGCTGCACTTAGCGTCCACAAAGAGTTGGCGCCGGATCAGCCTGTCGAAGCCCTTTCGCATCTGTATTGGGGCACTGATTTAGGGAGTAGCGAGGCGGTCTTCGAAGAACTTCTGCGATGGAAGGATCTGATCGAAATTCGTCCAGTTAAGGATCCATCGACCGAAGCGGCAGATCTTATCGCAGAGGGCAAGATAATCGGTTGGGCGCAGGGGCGATCCGAGTTTGGTCCGCGTGCGCTCGGGAACAGAAGTATTTTGGCGGACCCTCGGCGGGCGGAAAATAAGGACTTGATCAACGAGACGGTGAAGAATCGAGAATGGTATCGCCCCTTTGCCCCTTCTGTGCTCGAAGAATATGCCGGGCAATTCTTCGAAGTGCCAGACTCCAGTTTGCCGGCATACATGACCTTCACAGTGCCGGTTCGGGACGCCATGCGTGCGAAATTGGCAGCAGTCACGCATATCGATGGAACGGCGCGAATCCAGACCGTCTCGCGAAAGACTAACGAGCGCTATTGGCGGCTGATCGAAGCTTTTCGACAGCGCACTGGTGTGCCCGTCGTGCTTAACACCTCCTTCAACCATAACCTGGAGCCCATAGTCGATTCTGTTGAAGATTCGATGACTTGTTTTCTAACGACGGGACTCACACATCTAATCATTGATAATTATCTTGTAACCAAACGGCCGGTTAAGTCCGCCATCGTCTCGGAGTTGTTCCCGACGCTCCCCGAGCATGTGCAACTAGTTTACTGCCAACAAATTTGTCCCGGTAGAGGTTTGAAACACCTCCATCGGTTTGAAAGTACTGTTGATAGGAACACCAGTCGGCCTGTCGGCGCCGCGACATATAGAACTCTAACACACGCAATCGCCTGGAACTGTTCACTTGGAGCGGCGCTAGCTTGTGACAGTGCTGCGTCCAGCCATGAAACAGTTTGCGAGGAGTTATACGAGCTTTGGGTTGAACGCCTGATTCGCCTCGTGCCTCGGTCGAAGACTTCTGTCAAAGTCCAGAAATCGATTACATAAAATTAACGACTACACGGCTCATGCCTAAATGAAGTCAGGTGATGCCACTCAATCTCTCTTTCTTCATTTCCTTTCATCTTAGGTGCAGTTGCACAGCTAGTTTGCTGAGTTTCAGTTTGCCCTTGGCGGCGCCTCCTAGCCCATCTTTCGCAGTTTCTAGCTCATAAAGGGGATGGGTAAGTTTTTGGTAACTGATTTTGAAGGGGTCATTGGCTGGATTGTGCCAAAGAGGCGTGTGTGTACCGACCTGGCCGTGACTGTCAACGTAGGCGAGCAGCGTACCCGGACTGCTGAGGTGTGGCCAGACCGCATGAAGTGGTTCACCGAGCAAATGGAGGAGATACCGAAGCGGTTCGGTCCATTTTTGAAGATCCGTGGATAGCTCTTTTGATGCTTTAAGGGATTGGCAGACGCGGCAGCTTATCGCCCGAACAACAACCAAAGAACCCCAACGGAGAGCGCGACGTTTGCGGAATCTCCAGCTCATATTTTTACCTCAGCCGGTCCATGACTGATGCTAGGATCTCTTGTTCTTCCGTCTTCTTGCGATCCCGGGCCGGCGCATTAGCGGCCTGCTCGCGGCGCCATTCCTTGCAATATCGTGGTCTGGTGCCCGAACTCGAACCGATATCCCCGCTTTTTCCATCGCGCCACAGTGAATCTGCTGACACGCATTGCTTCCGCTAACTCAGTGAGATTGACTGGGACGTCATCTGCCAATTTCTGGGTTATCACGGACTGAAGGAATAACCGAAAGAGAAAAAAAAGAAAACCCGGCCGATTGCAAGCGGCCGGGTTTCGTCTAATGGGGCTTCACCAAAGGAACAAAAATTTCAGGCCATGCATTTAGCAGACGGACGCTGTCGCATCAGTTGGCCCCACTGTCTAGAGCCGAATGCTACGGTGGCACAGCTTTGCAGGGCCGAACACTCTGAGTTACGCTGTGCAGCGTGGGCGAAGAGCGCCGCGATTTCTTCATTAGCTACACTTTGGCCGAGCGGAATGGATCGCCTGGCAACTTGAAGCCGCCGGTTACACGACGCTGATCCAGGCCTGGGATTTTAGGCCAGGGGCAGACTGGGCGACAAAAATGCAAGACGGCACGACGGAATGGAGTCGCATTCTGGCAGTTCTTTCGCCGCACTTCTTCGAATCGAAGTTTACCAGCGCCGAGTGGACTTCGGCTTTTGCCAAGGACCCGACGGGCGAGCTTGGGCTCCTCATACCAGTTCGTGTAGCCGAATGCGAGCCGCCGGGCTTGCTTCGTGCCCGAATTTACGTCGATCTCGTCGGCCTTGGTGAAGACGCTGCCCGCAAGAAATTGCTTGATGGCGTCAAACAGGAACGCGCCAAGCCGACCGAAGGGCCATTATTCCCCGGATCGGTTAAACCCAAACCGGCGTTTCCTCCAGCAGTCCCGAGCGTGATTCACAATCTACCGTTTCCGCCGAATCCCTTATTCACCGGCCGTGACAGGGAGCAGGAGAGGTTGCAAGCGCAGTTGCAGAGGCAAGGCGAAGTGGCGGTCACGCAGGTCGTTGCGGTCCACGGGCTCGGGGGCGTGGGGAAAACGCAGTTAGCCGTCGAGTATGCCTGGAAACACCTTCGCGATTACGCTGCTGTGTTCTGGGTGAAGGCGGATGGCCCTGAAGCCCTTGATGCTAGCTTGGCGGCGCTTTCTGCGTTCCTCGGCCTGCCCGAAGCAAAAGAACGTGAACAAGCCCTTCAGACAAAGGCCGTGCTCGATTGGCTTAGCGAGCACGAGCGCTGGCTCTTGATCGCTGACAGCGTAGATGATGAGTTGGCAGTGAAATCGCTCCGTGAGGGGCTGCCTCCAAATTTTCCCGGCGATGTTCTCATTACCTCGCGCCTCAGCCGCTGGCCCTTAAGCACGCCTAACCTTTTGCTGGACTCTTTGCGAGGCGATGATGCCGCCCTTTTCCTCCTTAATCGGGTCGCGAAAGAAGGGCACGATGCTGGAGACGAAGCCGCAGCCAAGTCTCTAGCGCACGAGCTTGGAAACCTTCCTCTTGCTCTTGAACAGGCCGCCGCGTTGATCGTCGAAGTCAAATGGACCTTCGCCAGATATCAAGCAACCTTCCGCGAAGCCCGGCCTAAGCTTTTAGACTACCAAGCAGAAGGGGGCACCCACTACCCGGCATCCGTGGCCAAGACCTGGCTGATAACGCTCGAAAGGCTAAGCCCACTGGCCCGTGCTCTCGTACGATTAGTTGCCTGGTTTGCGCCGGATGGCATCCCGCGCGGCCTATTTTCAGCGAAGAAAGAGGTTTTAGCGGAAGCCGTGGGCGACCAGCGTGCTGTTTCCGGCCTGTCTATCGACCAGGCTTTAGGCGAATTGGGCCGGTTCGCGCTAAACCGTCTCGCAACCGAAACTGTATCAGTGCACCGGCTGCTGCAAGCCGTCGAGCAGGACTCGCTCTCCGGAGAGGAACGGCAGCGATGGCTCGTTTGGGCGGCTCGAATTTCTAAAGCGTTTGTGCCCGATTCACCGGATGATGTCCGAACGTGGGGCGATTGGCTGCCGCTGCAGACGCACTTGGAGTCGCTACTGGATCACGCGGAACACTATGGCGTCGAGTCGCCTGAAATCGCGCGGCTGGCAAATCCATTAGGCGTACTGCTGTATGCGCGCGGTCGCTATCCCAGAGCCGAGGTGCTTCTTCGCAGAGCGCTTGAGATGGATCAGAAAATCTACGGGCCAGACCATCGCTACATCGCTATCTACCTGAACAACCTCGCGCGGGTGCTCCACCTCACAAACCAGCTAAAAGAAGCTGAGGCGCTTTATCGCAGAGCGGTAGATATCGACGCGAAGAGTTATGGGCCGGACCATCCGGAGATTGCGAATAGATTAAACAACCTAGCGCAGTTGTTGCAGGAGACAAACCGGCTTGAAGAGGCCCAAGAGTTTTATCGCCGGGTGCTTGAGAATCAATCAGAAAATCTACGGGCCGGACCATCCTGAGGTCGGGGCTGCCCTCAACAACTTGGCAGTCCTGCTGCATTCCACAAACCGGCTTCCAGAGGCCGAGCTGCTTTTCCGCCGAGTGCTTGAGATCGATCAGAAAAGCTATGGGCCGAACCATCCCAGGGTCGCGGCGGTCCTCAACAACTTAGCGCAGTTGCTCCACGACGCGAACCGACTAGAAGAGGCCGAGCCGTTAATGCGTCGGACGCTCGCGATCGACATAGAAAGCTACGGGCCGGACCATCCGGATATCGCCAGGGACCTCAACAATCTA
>JBEEIB010000074.1:0-11788 GCA_041167675.1 Verrucomicrobiota bacterium | reverse complement strand
AGATAGCGCATCACCGCGTTGCGGCCGCCAGGCGTTATTTCCATCAAGAGTGGTTCTAACTCGCGATAAGAGAGATCGGACACCAATCGGTTATGCAGCTGCGGGAATCGATTGCGAGTAACGCGGAGCTCGCGCCTGTATTGCTCATTGCGGTCCTTCTTGGCTTCTAGGAAGAGGTTGAAGAGATCAAGGAAGTTGACGCTAGCTTTCCTCGCCTTCTGGACCGCTAGGAAGCCGTGAACAGCATCCAGAAGCGAAGCCGACCCGCCCTCTAGCAACTTGTATGCTTCGGCGGCTTCAGCCATTCTAGTGGCAGTAAGAGAGGAGAGGGACCGACCGAAATTGTCTTTCCTTGCCTTAAGCTTTTCGCATTCAGCCGAGGCTTTCTTTTCTGTTTCGAAAAATAGTTCCTGGCGTTTTCCAGTATCTGAAAGGACGGCCGGCACATTGACCACCCATGACGCTAGACCCTGGCCTTTTCGCGACTTTCGGCGAAGCGGCTTGAGTGTAGCGGTTCGTGGCACAGGGCCTATAGTCGCAAATAGTCGCACTAAAACAAGACTTTTCGCGCCACATCATGACACTTGGCTCCTCTAAATGCCTAGGAGAGAGCAACTTCTCCTCTGAGCCACATCCGACTTAGGATCTGGTGGAGCAATCCTTAGGGGTTCGAGTCCCCTCCCCGGCATGATTCGCGGACCACGAATGTCTTGGGATTCATCAACCGCCAAAGTCGTGGATCGCGTTCTCAGCGCGAGGACGCGCCCGCCGAGACCGAGGGGTTGAGCAACGATGCCCGTTTTTTGAAACTGTGTCTTTAGTTGCTTGCATATGCCACGCCAAGCGATAGCAACAATGATCAGTACATTTTTAGGATGAGCCAAAGTTCTTTTATCCCGAGCCGGAGGGAGTTTCTAACGATCTGTGGTGGTGTTGGGGTCGTCTCCAGTTTCTTTGTTGGAGTGCTTTATGCGCTGGCTGCGGCGAGCCCGAGCGAGCCAATCAGTCCTGAAATCATTGATCAGGCGGCGGAACTGGCTGGTATCACGATCTTGCCCGAACAAAAGCAAGCGATGCTCTCGCAGTTGCGCGACCAGCGGAACAGCATCGTGAAAGTCCGGGCGATTCATCTCCCCAACGATTTGCCACCGGCATTCCGTTTCGATCCATTACTGGGACTAGATTGTCGCTCTGGGAGCGATATTCGAATTGAGCGGATGGCGAAGGCAATCAGCTCTGCTCCAGCAATCGTGAACCAGCCCGTCCCGGCCAATTTGGAAGAGCTGGCTTTTGCTACGGTGCGAGAACTTGGCGAATTGATTCGCGAGAAAAAGGTCTCCTCAGTTGCGCTCACCGAGATGTATCTCGCTCGGTTGAAACGATTCGATCCCAAACTGCATTTCACGATTACGCTCACGGAAGAAAGAGCGAAGGCGCAAGCAAGGAAGGCCGACGAAGAGATTGCTAAAGGTAGTTACCGGGGGCCCTTACATGGGATTCCTTGGGGCGCTAAAGATCTCCTGGCAGTCCGGGGTTATCCAACGACGTGGGGTGCTGGCGGGTTCGAGAATCAATCGATCGACGAAGATGCCACAGTTGTGAAACGTTTGGACGAGGCTGGTGCGGTTCTCATTGCTAAATTGACATCAGGAGCTCTCGCGATGGGAGACAAGTGGTTCGCTGGACGTACACTCAACCCTTGGAACCTCTCTCAAGGCTCCAGCGGCTCGTCGGCCGGACCAGCGGCGGCAACTGCTGCTGGTTGTGTCGCCTTTACGATCGGTTCCGAGACTCTTGGTTCTATATCGTCTCCGTCGACCCGCTGCGGTACGACCGGTTATCGACCGACATTTGGGTTTGTACCGCGTACCGGTGCAATGGCGTTGGCGTGGACGATGGACAAGCTAGGACCAATTTGTCGCGCGGCGGAAGACTGCGCGCTTGTGATGCAAGCGATCTACGGTCCCGATGATAGCGACTCGAGCGTGATTCCATTCCCATTCGTCTGGGATGCCGATTTCAACTGGAAGCAGCTGAAAGTTGCTTACATACGGGCTGATTTTGAGCAATTGCCAGAACCCGAAAAACAGCCAGAAGGATTGAGTGATGCCGAGTTAAAGGAATGGCACGATAAGCAGCCGGATCGCGATGCGACCTACAAGCGACAGGTTTATGACCACCAGTTTGATGTAGCGGCTCTCGAACAAATTCGGCGGCTAGGCGTCGACCCGCATCCGGTAGACCTTCCCGATCTTCCATTCGATGCTCTGGTCCCGTTGCTGATCGCTGAGGCAGCAGCTGCATTCGATGATCTCATTCTGTCGGGTCGGGATAAGCTGCTCACGGAACAAAGCCCAGAGGATTGGCCCAACCAGTTCCGCGTGGCGCGCTTTTATCCTGCGGTTGATTACATTCAGGCCAACCGTGTCCGAACCTTGGCCATCCGAGAGATGAAAAAGATTTTCAGCGAACATGATGTAGTTCTAGCCAGAAGCTCCGGCCCGCAGCTTACTCTCACGAACCTGACCGGACATCCGGCGGTAATTGTCCCGGGTGGCCTGCGTAGGAATGATGCACCTAAACCTCCATCCCTCGATACCGGCGATGATGACAGTGTCGGTGGTCCGGGGACACCGGTGAGTATCACCTTCCTGGGCCGGCACTACGAAGATGAAAAGCTGCTCGCGTTCGCCCGTGCGTATCAAGAAGCGACTGGATTTCACCACGCGCGTCCACCGAGTTTCTAGTAATAGCCAATAGCCGGTTGCGTATCCGCTGATATAAAAAAAGGCTCCTGGAGGTATTTGACCCGCTTTACCCGGCGAGTTAGGCGATCGGATCCAGATTCTGATTGCGGGGCGTGTGCCCATCCTAACTATTCTCTGAGTCGGAGAGTGGGTGCCGGATCCTTTGCGTATTTAAATCCGGTCGGAGCTTGAGCCGCTGCTACACCTTTTCCTAACAGCAAATATTTGAATGCGAGGCCCATCGTATTCGGATGCATCAGGCTTTTGTACCCGCGCAGAAAGCGTTGCTGGTCTGGCGACATCGATCCGGCCCCCACGAGCCGTTCGATTTCGAGGAGCCGCCGTTCGGCCGCGCCTACCATAAAGTGATGTTGATCGGTAAATCCCAGGACGGCGCATCCCTCGCTCGAGGCAGCTTCGGCGATGGCCGAGAAGTCGATATGCGCGGTGATATCGATTTCGCCGGGACGTTGTAACACATCCTTTAGTCGCTGGTGTTGATAATAGCCAGCGAGGGTCCCCTCTGTCCTAAGCGGTGAATAGAGTTCGTCTCTGGGAAAACCGTAATCGATGATGAGAATAAACCCGCGATTCAGGGCTCGAGCGGCCGATTTTACCCAATCCAATGTCGCAAGATTGACCTCGGTTCGATACGGAGTAATCGAAGGTGGCGGCAGCCGTCCCACTTGACGAATGAGATCCACGTTCTCGATGGGGCGAAGGACGAATTCGAACACCTCGTTCTTCTCCTGGACACGAACCTCCATCCATTTCCTGCCGTCATGTTCCACCAGGTAACAGGGCAATGCATCCAGCAATTCGTTACAAAAAATAATCCCGGAGAAAGGGTCCAATTGTTCGAGGCCTGCAATCCAGTGAGTCGGAATGGACGTTTGGCCGACATGGGCCCTTTGATTGCCTGCTTTTCCGGCTGATGGCTCAACAATCCAGTATTCCCATCCGACCGATTTTGGTTCCCTAGCAAGCGCCCTAGTCACATCTTTGGCCAATTGACCATTCTCCGCTCCTTGCTCCAGAATTTTAAGCCAGTCGGATGTTCCAAGAAGATCGAATAGCTCGACAAACTGAGCTGCCAAAATCTCTCCGAAAATTTCGCCAACGCTGACATTGGTAAAAAAGTCGCCGGCTCGTCCAACCCGATGGCGCTCGCTCGAATAATATCCATGGATCGGATGGTAGAGCGCTTGCCCCATAAACCAGGCGAATGAGACCGGACCACTCTTACAGATCTGATCGCGAATGAGGTCGGCTAACTCGTTAGATCGGCTCACTTGTGTTTCTTTAAGCTCTTTGGCTGAAAAACTCGAGCGTCGATGGAACGTCGGGAACAATCAGCGAAGGGCACATTGCATTTTCGGTAGCGGCGACCGTCCCGCTACGCCCTCGGCGCTCCTGCTCGAGACGGTTGGAGCGAAGTGATTCGTGTGCCTACCCAAAACGCGCAATCTCCATCAGGGTTGATTACCAGGCGCCCGGCAAAAGACCCTAAGGCGACTGTGATTTGCGGCGGGTCTGAATCAATCGCTCGGTTCGGATTTTCAGGTTGGACAAGACAGGGTTCTTCGCCGGACAGTCGCCGCTGAAGATTGCCATTGGCGAACTACCAAGTTTTTTTCATTTGAACCCACCCAAGGCTGGTGAAAGCTGTCAGGCTTGTCGTTTTCTATGACTGAACCCAAAAAACCCTTTTACCGACGGATCTGGTTTATTGTGGCCAGTATTTTGGTTTTGATGTTTGCCCTGATCGCGGCGGGTTTTTACTTCGGGGTCATTGTTCGTTATGAAGAAAAGGTAGCCGAGTTCGATTTAAAGAAACTGGACGAAATTGAGTCGGCGAGTGTCGTTTACGATCGATATGGGGAGGTCTACGGGAAGATTTTTATTCAGAATCGGGAACAGGTCAGTCTCGATCAAATCTCTCCGAATCTGGTCAACGCGGTAATTTCCGCGGAAGATAACCGCTTCTACGAGCATAGTGGCGTTGATCTGTGGGGAATTTTTCGAGCTGCTTTCAAGAACACCCAGGCTGGCCGAATTCGTCAAGGTGCAAGCACATTGACCCAGCAGCTCGCGCGAAACACATTTGATCTAAAGGACCGCACTTATGATCGCAAGATATTGGAAGTGTTCCTGGCGATGCGAATCGATAAGGCGGTGCCCAAGAATAAGATTCTGGAGCTGTATCTAAATCGGGTTTATTTCGGAGGAGGTCTGTACGGAGCTGAAGCTGCTGCGCGCGGTTATTTTGGAAAGTCAGCCAAGGACCTGAGCATCGGCGAATCCGCAATGTTGGCTGGCCTGTTAAAGAGTCCTAACAATCTCTCGCCTTGGCACAGCCGAGAAGCAGCGGCAAATGAGCGGGATTTCGTTCTCGGCCGAATGGTTGAGAACCACAAAATCTCCGAAGCGCAGGCGAAGGAGGAGGCCAGTAAGCCGCTTGAGATTCGGTCAAAGGGCCAAGTCGTATTTCAGTCCTATCTGATCGACTTTGTCCGGGAGCAGATTCAGGAAGAGCTCGATTTAGAGTCTCTGGTAAGTGGTGGCTATAAGATCTACACGACGATTGATCCGGTACTCCAGCGCACTGCGGAGGAGGCTCTACAACGAGAGCTCCTCCAGGTTGAGAATCGGAGCGATTACCATCACCAGAATTATGCTGATTACACGGAAAAACTGAAGGCCTGGAAAACGATTCATAGGGAAGGAGGAAATCCTCCTTCTCCCGAGTATCTCCAAGGTGCAGTGTTGGCGCTGGATAATCGAACAGGAGGTATTCTCGCGATGGTAGGTGGGCGCGATTACGGGCAAAGCCAATACAACCGGACCTATCAATCAAAAAGGCCGGCTGGAACCGCGTTTATACCTTTCGTTTTCGCAGGCGCATTTAGCAAAGGGATCTTTCCGGGTTCGTTGGCCGATGATTCGGCTTTGGATAACCGCCAAGTAATGATTGGAGGTACCACCGGAATCCTCGGTGAATGGGGAGTGGAACGAGAGGAAAATCGTTACGAAGGCCCAATCCCGCTCCGGCAAGTACTCGCCGAATCAAAAAATGCTGCCACGGTCCGGTTGGGGATTGAGACCGGCCTCGATTCGGTGATTCAACTAGCAAAACAAGCCGGTATCGATGAAGACTTGCGCCCGTTTCCCACCACATTTCTGGGAAGCAGCGAGGTTACGCTTGAGGATATGGTCACGGCTTACAGCGCGTTCCCCGGTGGCGGGACGCGTCCGGAGGGCCTGTTTCTCATAGCGCGAATTGAAACACAGGATGGAAAAGAAGTATTTCGCGCCCAGCCCAAGCGACAGAATGTAATGGACCCAGGAGTGGCGTACGAAGTCCACTCATTCCTGACCGATGCGTTGACCTCCGGGACCGGCGCGAAAGCGCAGAAATCATACGGCCTTAAAGGTTTTCCGGCGGCTGGAAAAACCGGGACCGCATACAACTTCACGGACGCGTGGTTCGTCGGATACGACAGCGAGATTACCTGTGGAGTTTGGACCGGTTTCGACAAGCCACAAACGATCTATCGCGGAGCGTTCGGCAATGATCTCGCTTTGCCGATCTGGACCGCCATCATGAATGCATCGCTGACAAAAACCCCTCCACGAGATCTGGGACGTCCAATCGATCTAAAGAGAGTGGAAGTCTGTTTGAATACCGGGTTGCCCGCTTCGCCGAAATGTTCCTTGCTTTCGACGGTCTCGAACGATCCGGATCTGCCGGCCCGTAAAGGGACCTTTTTCGAATTCACTACGCCGAAGCAGATGCCGAAAGAACGTTGTTGGTTGCACGGCGACGACAATCGTTCCTTTGTTAAGACTTTAAGGAACCAGGATATTCCCCGTGCTACGACTGCCAATGAGGTCGGCAAGTTTCCGCCGGTGACGATGCAGGGTCCTACCGTTGTTGGCAATGATCCGTACGATTCAACCAAACCGCGAAAGGATAACGTGCAAGTTGCTCAGGCCGGTCCGACACTTACGCCGGCGCCGAAAGCTTTGCCCGTCACAACAACGTCGCCCCAGGTGCGCCGGGCCGAACCCGTCGGACCACTCGACCGACAGTCGACCCCTCCGAAGGTCGACTTACCGCCGCCGGAGCACGTCGACCTCGGGTCCGATCCCACGAATCTGTAGAAGAAACGCGGATTGCGGAATGATCATACGCAACCCTATCGCCCTTTCGGGCTTATCATTCCGCAATCCGCAATCCGCATTTCTTCTATGGTTTTGCGCGCAGATAAAGCGCTCTTCTACCTAGGTCAAGAACGGCGTCATAAGACCAGAGAATATCTGCTCCAATAAGTCCCGCCCAGGGCGGTCCTCCTTCGGAGTCGGACAGCTCAAAACTGGCGCTACGCACTTTGTGTCCGCCGAGGTTAAAGCTACCAAGCTGCAAGCCTTTTGCGGTAACGGAATACACCCTCGTGTTTTCGAAATGGTGCAGGGGACTGTGTACTTCTGCTTGGGTAACCTCAGAAGGGAGGTTCTCGGCTTCGACGACGGACTGCTTGATAAGCGTTTTCGGGTCCCCGGTATCAATGTAGAAACGGTATTCGGAATTACCGACTCTCCCGATGACTTCCAAATGGTACTCTGGAGTGACGGACAGGGGAATATAAGTGAACCCTTCTTGTTCATAAGCTGCGCGGGTCCTGGCTGGATCAGCGGTCGGTGCCAAAATGATTTGCTGGTTCGACCAGTCGACGATCGCATTTTGGCGCAGGAGGATATCCATGCCAATCATCCCATTTCGGTTGAAATCGCCAGACCAACCGGACGGGAGTGATCCGTGGTTCAGCTCGCTCAAGCTTTTAGCGGTTAACTTGGCGCCGCCGGTGGAAAAACTTCCGACTTCCAGACTGCTTACTTGGATGATCAGCTTGTGCTGCGCAATGATATCATTGGCCGGGTCACCCTCCCGGTCAGGACCATGCAACAGGCGCAGCGCTTTTGCCGCTTCAATATCGACCTCCGATGAAGGTGCTCCAGTATCCAACAGCCACCAAGTCGGCGTAGCGTGATTGATCGAAACCGGAGCGAACAAAAAGTTTCCCGCGCGAACCAGTGGCGTCGAGTTTTTCTGAACACCAGCAATCGACAGGAGAGGGTGATGAAAGGGTGCCATCGCCCATACAAAAAGAAAGATCCTCCTCATCGGCTCCGCATTTTGTCCGATTAGCTCGCCTAAGTCAGTGTAAGCGACCCATGTGCTATCGGCGTTGTTGGCACTACCGGCGTTAACTAACCGCCGGCGATTGCGGGAACGATGCTCACCTCATCACCTGGTTTTACGGCCGTCTCGGCGTCTTGAAGAAACCGAATATCTTCGTCATTCACGAAGACGTTTACGAATCGGCGAATGTTATTTTGCTCATCGCAAATCCGTTCTTTCAGACCGGGGTAACTTTGTTCCAAGTTGTTGATTAGATCCCTGATCGTCGCGCCTTCGATCTGAACAATTTCCTGATTCTGGGTTAATTTGCGAAGCGGAGTTGGGATACGGACTGGTACAGGCATAATGATTAATTGGTTGCGGTGAGTTGTGCCAGCAATGACTCAAATTCCTTGAGGGAAGGACGGATTACCGCAGGCCGGCCGATCTCTTCGGCCACTGCTTCCTGGGTTTTTAAACCATGGCCAGTGATACACAAAACAATGCTTTCGTTGCGTGGAATACGCCCATTTTCGATTAGTTTCTTGGCGCAGGCGACTGTGACACCCCCGGCAGTCTCTGCGAAGATTCCCTCGGTCTCGGCGAGCAAACGGATGGCGTCTACAATCTCCGCATCCGTGCAATCTTCCGCTGTGCCACCGGTTTCTTGCATTGCGCGGATGGCATAGTAGCCGTCGGCCGGGGTGCCGATAGAAAGCGATTTGGCAATAGTATTCGGTCTCGGTACCGGCCGGACCGTATCGGTATTATTCTTGATCGCCGTGCTAATCGGTGAGCATCCCGCAGCCTGAGCGCCGTAAATGCTAAACTCAGTGGAATCGACCAATCCGACTTTAGCAAATTCACGATACGCCTTATGAACCTTGGTCAACAGGGAGCCGCTCGCCATCGGAATGACCGTGTGGCGCGGCAGCCGCCAGCCGTATTGCTCGGCGATTTCGAAGCCCAATGTTTTCGAACCTTCGGCATAATAGGGTCGCAGATTGACGTTTACGAATCCCCAGCCGTGGTTGCCTGCGATTTCGGAACAAAGCCGATTGACTTGATCATAAGAGCCTTCGATCGCCACGACATTTGTGCCGAAGATCAAAGAATTCACAATTTTGCTGCGTTCCAAATCGGAGGGTATCAGCACGAAGCTCCGGAGGCCGGCCGATGCCGCGTGGGCTGCCACCGCGTTGGCCAGGTTGCCAGTCGAAGCACAAGCTACAGTTTGGATACCAAGCTCTTTCGCCCGGCTTAGTGCTACAGAAACGACTCGATCCTTGAATGACAGCGTCGGGTAATTTACCGCGTCGTTCTTTAAATACAGCTCCCTGACACCGAGCCGTTCCGCGAGCCGGCGTGCACGAATCAAAGGCGTAAATCCGGTATGTTGGCCAACCGTTGCCTCTCCTTCGATCGGAAGCAATTCGCGGTAACGCCACATCGACCGGGGGCGAGCACTGATCTTATCGCGCGAGATCTGTTCACCGATCGCCTCGTAATTGTAGGCGGCTTCCAATGGGCCAAAGTCGAATTCGCATACGTGAATCGCATCCTTTGCATATTTGCGACCACATTCGCGACATTCCAGGTGCGAGAAAAACGGTGACTGATCCATAAAATAGAGTAGTTGCTACTTCCCACCAAGAGTTGCGAGTCGACTACTTTAACGCGCTCTCTCCATCTTTGTCCGGCTTATCCGGACCTGGAATTGGCACCTGGTCGTCCGGCTTTCGCCGGACCGGTTGCCGTGGCATCGTCGGGCCAGTCCCTCCGCCACTCTTGATGGAATTGCCTGATACTAAGGGAGATTTCCTGTCCGTCAACCCAGAGTTGAATAGATTTTCTCAAAAGGGAAACCTAGATCAGCTCTTGAATCTTTCCCTCAATTGGCGCAGCCTTATCCTTCCCCTCAGGCCCAGAACCGGGCTCTTAGCGGAAATCAGGCAGATTTGAAAATGAATAACTCGGAAGAAACACCGGAGGAGTTTTCCCAGAGAGATTTAAAAATCGGACTTGCCGGTCTGGCAATGGCAACGGCTCTGATTGGCTTATTTCTGATGCTGATGACTTTCCTGTCTCATTTGGTGGACAGTTCATTTGCGAACAGTTTGCCGCGTTAAAGTCGCAATTGGGGCGGTCCTCACGCGTCAAGCCCTTCAGAGTACACTAGCCAACTCTCACCGCTCATGCCATCTTAATAGTTCCACGAAGATGTCGGCCAAGCTCCGTGTTTATCCGCCACTCGGTGAACCATTCGACAAGAAGATTGCTAACACCGCTACGATCGGTCGCACCGGCGACAATACGGTACCTTTACCGGGAAATCACGTTTCTCGCCAGCATGCCATCGTCCGCTGCCACAATGCTTACCAGTACCAAATTATGGATCTGGGAAGTCGAAACGGCACATTTGTGAACGATCAGAGGGTCATCATGCCGGTGACTTTGGAGTCCGGTTCCCGAATTCGCATCGCCGATTACGAACTGGTGTTTGATCAGGATTCGAATGAGGAAGAAGGAGAGCACGTTGACGCAACCCTAGCGGCTTTAAGCAGTGACGGAAGTCACGCGGTCCTCTCGGTTGCCATTTTGGTTTGCGATATCCGAGGATTTACGCCGATGGCCGAAAAACTAGGCGAACAAAAGATCGCTCACCTGCTCGGTAATTGGTTTCGGGATACCGGGAACATCGTGCAGTCGGCCGGTGGCATCATCGATAAATACATTGGAGACGCACTCTTGGCTTATTGGCCGGCGCGCGATCAGGAAGGAACTGAATCCGCAATTTGTTTAGATTCTTCTCTATCGATACTCCAGCTGGCAACCAGCCGAACTTGGGGAGAGGCGGACCAGCCGTTTCGTGTCGGGATTGCTCTTCATTTTGGTCGCGTGACCAGCAGCAATATCGGGCAAGTTGCTGTACGCGACGCCACGATCATTGGTGATGCGGTGAACACCGCTTTTCGTTTGGAAGGCGTGATGAAATTACTCAACCAAAATCTAGTCATGTCCCAGGACTTTGCTACCGTCCTTCCCGAAGGACGAAATCTGACCGACTTCGGCGAATTCCAGCTAAAAGGGAAAAGTCAACTCGTTCGGGTTTACGGCCTGGAAGGGTTGGGCTGAACAGCGAAGGTCAGCGAACGACAACGAACGTCAGCGAACGACCAACGAACGTCAGCGAACGACAACGAAAGCTCTGAATTGCATTTGACAGCATTAAATAACATAATATGTCACTGTTATATGCTTGATCATCGTACCGTTCAGTTCGCCGATGAAGTCCTTGATCTCATCGATGATTTTGTTCCGGGAGTCAAAACCAGGATAATCGCCGAACAACTTGTTCGGAGTGCTACGTCAACGGCGGCCAACTATCGAGCCGCTCAACGTGCCCGCTCCAGGGCCGAATTCTCCTCTAAGATGTGTATAGTGCTTGAAGAAGCCGACGAATCCAAATTCTGGCTGGAACGCATCGAGCGGAAGCGTTTGTCTCGCCAGCTCGAATGTGTCCGTCAGGCCATAGCCTCTGCCGACGAGATTATTGCCATGACCTTTTCTTCGCGCCGGACCGCTCAAACAGGAGCCACCTCGTACCACCGCGTCAAGCGGTGACGCTAGCGAAACACCGTATCGCGGTCAGCTGTCTAGACTCTTGTTCGCCGACGTTCGCTGGTGTTCATTGACGTTCATTGTCGTTCGTTGACGTTCGCTGACGTTCGTTGACGTTCGTTGACCTTCGTTGCTAATCCCGTTCCTTACGCGCCAAGACAAAATACGAGGCAAAAAACCCTGCGATGGTCCACAGGATTAGCGAAAGGTATCCGACGAAAATCGGGCGCGGATTCAA
>JBEEIB010000073.1:0-8335 GCA_041167675.1 Verrucomicrobiota bacterium | reverse complement strand
CACTATTTGTTCAAGGCCAAGGCTGCAGTCTCGAGATCGGAGAGCACGGCAGACCAACGCTTTTCACCGAGAGTTTTGACCACGGCGTTTTGGGCTGCACGCCAAGCCGGCGTGAGTATCTCCATCTGTTTTCGACCCTTCGCCGTAATTGCCAGTGCTACAAGCCTGCCGCGCCCACCGCCGCCGACCTCCACCAAACCGTCTCGCTGCAATGGCCGGAGATTCCGCACGAGTGTCGTGCGCTCCATCCCAAGCCAATCACTCAATTCCGCCATGGTCCAACCCTGCTGGGCTATCAACGCCGCCAAGATCGACTCTTGCGTGGGACGGACTCCATACCGTCGTATCTCCGCGTCAAAAAAACGCGTCACTGCCCGCGTTATCCGACGCAGGTTCAAGCACACGCAGTTTTCCGGGACTGCAAAATCTAATCCTTTGGGCCTCATGGTGTGCATATACACTTCATTGACTGGCTGTGTCAAATTTTATTTCCTTGGGATAGCACCGGCGAGTCTCAGGACAGATTGGCCTGGCCTCACGAAACGGAAAAAATCGTACGCTTAGTTAGGCCTTCCAAGGATCAGTCGACTAAAAGAAAACGCTCCAAAACTCGACTACAACTCGTTTTACGGCAAAACGGGTACTGGAAGACCAACTGCTTTGTGATGGAGGTTGAGCGTTCCTCCTGAGTGCATTCGCACTCCAGTCCACGAGGAGAGAGCTCCTTACCGTACTTAGATTTCCGTTTCGTGTGCGGACCCCCAATATACCGTTCCTTTCCTACCGAAGAAAAGACATCAACCTGAACCGTTTCCCGCTTGTTTTAATGGTGTGATGCGATGCAGTCTGGTCACTTTCTGAAGGCTATGTTTCGCACTTTCCTAAGTCTTGTGGCGCTTTGTTGGGCTGCAGTCGGTTTAGCTGAGGATCATTTCTCCATAAAATACCCATCGCCCAGCGGCCGTTTCGCGATGCGGATTACCGAACCGGCCGAAGGCGAAAACGCGGAAGTTAAAATCGAACTGATCGAGAAGACCTCCGGTAAAGTCACGGCCGATCTGGGAACCGCCTACGCGCGGCACCTATCCGAAACGGTTCTGGTATGGTCGGCTGACTCGACGTGGGTTGCGTACGCCACCCGGGGCGAGCGGGAAGGCGAAACGAGCGTTTATTTCTGGAACGGTTTAGCTTTCGATCAAATTCCATTGCCAGACGACCTGCCGGCACCGGAAATCAAGTTTCGCAAAGGAGCGAGTGGCGACGTGAAAAACTATGGAGGCGCGGTGAAGCCCTTCAGGTGGTTGAAGTCAGGAGAACTCGAGCTCTCCAGCGATTCGATCATGATGTCGAGGGAGGATGGAGCAACCTATACCGGCCTGGTGGTGTTCACACTCGGTTTTGACTCACAGCATCGCGCCTTTGTGCGGAAGGTCGGGAAGACTAAGACGATCGTGGAAGAATGAATAAATTATTTGGCGCGCTGGCTATTGCCGGTCTGCTGACCGCCTCGGCTCCTCTCATCGTCGCGGACGTGAGTTCGATTTCCCCGGATAAGAAGTGGGAATTTACCGGCGGAAATGAACCCAAAATCGTTCATGCCAGCACCAACGAAGTAGCCCTAGAACTATCGGATGCCTGTACTGTTGGATCACCTGGCGAATCCACTGTGCTTTGGGCGCCAGACTCAAAACGTTTTGCCTTCAACTGTGGCCAGGGACGTCAGCATAGCACCTATTTTTTCAGCTCAGCGGCGACGAGTGGAAAGCGCTCAAGTCACCGTATGATGACGATGAAATTATGAATCGGGCAAAAGAGGTTGTCGGAGCGCAATTGAAGTCAAAAGGGTTGCCCAAGAAAACCGAGCTTCGATTTATTTCGTACACCCTGAAATTGCATCAGTGGGTCGATTCGAAACCGCGATTCTGTATTCTTCGCTGGGAGAGCTATTGGAGAACAAGGACTTTCTCGGCTTCGGCGCTAGCTTTCTCTATACATTAAAGTTCGACGAGGCGGGCAATTGGAAAATCGTGAAGACACATCGGCTGTCGAACAAAGAAGCTGAAAAGTTCGATTAAACCTTTTTCGCCGCGCCTCTACTCAAAGAACTTTTCTCGGAAGTTCCTACCTATCAAGTCGAGGACGAGGCAGGCAGAACTCACGTACTGATTCACCTAGCAATTGAGGAACAGACTGAACACCGGTGGTGTCTCTGGCGGCCGGATTTAGTAGGCGTTGATTCAAGATCTATCTTTGATGGTGCGCTGATCAAGGGATAGAAAGATGGCGCTCATCAAAAAAGTTTTGCCTCGAGGTTCCAGCAGCCTCACGTTCGCGTTGCTCAGCGTATCCAGGCAGAGTGCGGCTGTTTTTTGTTGGTTTCTAGTCGCCTCGGTAAGTGCAAGCTGAACTTCGGTTACTGCGCGGTCCAACCGCCGTCGATGACTATATCTGTCCCAGTGATAAAGCCCGCAGTTTCCGAGCAGAGGTAGAGTGCAAGATCTCCAACTTCTTCAACCCGTCCCCAGCGTTCAAGCGGAATTTTGGAAATGAATTGCTGGTTCAATTCGGCATTCTGAATCAAGCTGGTGTTCATCTCGGTGGCGAAAGGACCAGGACTGATGCTGTTCACTGTGATACTTTGGGGGGCCAATTCTAAAGCCAACGCCCGCGTTAGCCCGAGCAGCGCGCTTTTACTCGCCGAATAGGCGGAACGTCCGGCGATCGATACGTGACCCATGATCGAACAGAGGTTAATAATACGTCCGTAACCCTGGCCTTTTATGTGCGGCACCATCGACCGGCACATCAGAAAGACGCTCGTTAGGTTGGTGTCAAGAACGGTGCGCCATTCTTCCAGCGTGAAATCGACAAGATCCTTTCGCAGATTAATGCCGGCGTTATTGACCAGGATATGAACTGCATGAAAGGCTTCCAGAACATCGCGTTCCAGTTGCCGGGCCTGCTTCTCATCCGACACATCCGCAACAAAGACGCGCGCGTTGCCACCCGCGTTGTTCACTTCGTCCATCACACTCTTGAGCCGCTCGCCATCCCGTGAAACCAGCGCAATGCTTGCGCCTGCACTGCCAAGCGCTAAGGCGATTGCTTTGCCCAGCCCTTTACTTGCTCCTGTGAGGGTCTACTGTCTGCCGAGTGCATATCACGGTAAGCTCAGATCGTGGATGGCTGAAAATGAGCGTAACCGATAACGGGACGGGAACTCCGGAAACGGATGCCGGACGAGGCTTCTTTTCCAAGAGAAAGCAACTTGCGGAACTGACACGATTGCGCCGGCAATTGAGAGAATTGTTTGGAAAACCATTTAAGCTCGAGATGCGTAGCGAAGTCGGAGTTGGAACTACGGCCACCCTGGCTCTTCCGTTGCAAATTAGCCCAGCGGGTTCTCCCGAATGATCGGCTAAGCCTATAACTTCGCCTTTTCACCAAAACGTACTAGTGCGTCGATGAACGTTTTGACCGGACCAGCAATGCGTCCGCGTTGCCAGACGACGAAGAGATCCCATGTTGCGCATGGATCTGTAACCGGCATTAGTCGCGACCGCGAGCGCAGAGTATCGGTAGCGGTACGAAATGGAAGAGTTAGATTCCGTTTTAAATGGGATTTGTGTATCGGTAACGGCTGCTGTTACGCTGACCCTTGTACCGTGTTCTCGTTCGTTTCAGCGGTGATTCATTTGGTATCATCGCGGAAGTCAAAAAAGCATCGCCTTCTGCCGGCGTTATTGCGGAGAGCTTTAACCCGGTCAAAATCGCTTAGTCCAGAACTAGTGCAGCTCTCTTCTCGACGTCCTGGATTTTTACTGTCTTGGAGTGCGGATTGAAATGAGGTGGTTACCACCTCATCTCAGGGTCGCTTCACAAACGTTTTTTAGTGGGAGCCGTCTGGTGTCCCGACTAAGACCGCATTAAGTTGTGAGGTAATGGTCGAAAGCAGGGCATACGTGGAATTCGTATAACTGATGCCAACATTGAATGTCTGGGTTGTACTGGTAGCAGTAAAGGTCCCAAGAACGTAAGAACCCACGTAATATTGATTCGGGTCGAACGCGAACCATAGGGTAGGGCTTTGCGCCGTCCCCGAGGTCACAGCGAAACCGCGAGGTTCCTGATCAGCCGCATCGGTTTCAAGGAATAAGATGTTGTAGGTCTTACCAACCGTTAAGTTGTTTAGTGTGACCGCGATATCTTGGGTGGATCCGTTCGCCACGTTGTTCAAAACGGAGTTGAATGCTGCATCGCTGGTGTTTGCTTGAGCCAGGAGACCACTACGGTCACCGACATAGTTTGCGACTGTAATGGTGTGAGTCGTGTTGCTGCCGGAGTAAGTGCCGGTGCTGCCTAGAGAATCGCTGTAGCCCTGGAACAGGTAACCGTTCGCAGTTCGCTCAGAGGGTGTATTAGCGCCTAATCCTACCGAGCTCACGACCCCCTCGGGAGAACTGACTAAGCGAAGAACTGAATCATCTTTAAATGTTCCCGCCGTTAATGTTACGCCGGTGCTCAAAACCGGCGTCACAGCCATTGAGTCAGCGCTTTCCCCGTTCTCATTCGACGCGGAAACGATATAGTAGTAGGTCTTTCCACACCGCACGTTATCCAGAAATCCGCCTGGCACGTTATCCACAAAACTACTATTGGTCGTGGTGCCGATCGGGAAGAAAGGTCCTTGAGCGGAGCCCGCTCGTTTCACCATGTAGCTGGTAGCAAATTGCGATGGAAGCCAGCTCAATGTCACCTGAGCAGCATTCTGTTGGAGCCGGACCTCGGTAGCGATCAAACTAGTTGGTACTACGGGAAGAGAATTGCTCACCGTGACGTTATCCAAATTGAATTGGAACGTGCTCGATTCATTTTTGGGCGTCCCACTGATCGTTGAATTTTTGAGGGTCATGCTCCCCACCGCCTGCGGATTGGCCCAAACAGCATGGAAACCGGGCTGCGCCAACCCGAAATTTCCGATATGCACATTCTTCAGGATCGCATTGTCCAACGGTTGACTGGCCTCGATCGCAACTCCGTAGGCAAGACTGTCTTCTATATTTACATTCGAAACGGTCAGGCCTGGTAGTCCGTCGTTGGTAATTCCTGCGGAATTCATAGCGAGCCTGAGCCCAGCCCACCATCCAGGTGTATTTGAATCATAGCCGCCGGTGCGAATCAAATCGCAATCGGAGACCGTTGTGGTCCCACTAAAGTAGTTAGTTCCTTCCCCAAAAAGCCCGCTGATCAGGACGCCGCAGCCGACACTGATATCCCGGAACAAGCAGTTGGTAATCTTATTGCCGGGAGCTCCGTAAATCGCGCCTCCGCTGGCTACGAAATTGAGTTCACCGGTACAATGATCGATCGCGTTATAGCCGGGAGAATAGACCTGCGTAGCCGGAATCGCCTGCGTAATCTCAGGGGTGGTAGGCCATATGGCGAAGCAGTCGTCGCCAGTGCCGCGGGTGGTGCAATTCTGAATCAATGTATTCCGTATCCCGACATTCAGGTTGTATCCGTCCGCGATCAGATCTCGCATACGGCAATCACGGATGACCAATCCGTCGGAATTACTCGGCCAACACCCGACTTTAGTATGTTCTACCCAAATCCGCTCGATGGTCGATCTGGTGCCGTAGGAACCGAACAGGCCATCGTTCTCTTCGGGATCGTTTCGGTAATTGAGTTTTCCTTGGATAGCAAAATCAGCCAAGTGAACATTGCTTCCACCGCCGATCACGCGTACCCGACGGTACTGATTGGTATATAGGTTAGGATCTCCAACCAAGTTGGTGTACCACATACCCGCACCTTGAATCGTGACGTCGTGTAAACCCAGGTCGCCTGGAATAGTGCTGGTGATGTCGTGTGTAACCAGGTAGTTACCTGCCGGTATCCAGACTTTTTTGTGCTGAGTAATGGCGTCCTTGATGCAATTATCGATGGCGGCCGAATCATCCGTGACCCCGTTACCGGCGGCATTGTACGGAGCGTTTTTGACCAAAAGCCAATCGCCCGTCGCCGGCATCGCCCCCGGAGGCGGGACCTTCTCTAAATCGACCAGGGTGACGATATAGTAAGGCGACGTGTCGCTTTCATCCTTCTGGAGACGTATCCTGTCGTTTGGGGCGACATTGAGACCCAGCAGCCGTGCTTCATTATAAAAATTCCGAGTAAAACCGTCGGACGGATTGTTGGTCCACGAATAAAAGCCGTAAAGCCAGGAGTATTTTGAGGTGACCGCAAGTTTTTGAACGAATACGCCGTTCTTATAGACGCTTATGGTCGAATCAAACCCTCCTCCGGCTGGCGTGTCTGGAATGCTGTAGCGTACAACCAAAGCATTGGCCCACTCACGAGCTGTCAATTCGACATACTGTCCAGTTTCGGAGAGCTTAATGCATGTACGTTCCGCGGATTCCGCTTCAACGGTGAACGGCTGGTAGCCAGGGCCCATTCGCGTTCCGTTGGTACTCATTTCCCTGGAGTAATAGGTTATCCACGGAACTGACGCGCCGGAAAAGGCGAGAGCGGATTGAACTGAGGCGGCAAGAACAGCTAGTGGAATTGCGAGTCGGAATGGATGAATCGACATAAGAATTGGGGTTAATCTTTGTCTGACTGATGGAGAGTTGGGAAAGGGGAACTGAGTAAGGCGGAGAAAACAGCGCAGATGCCTTAGTTCCATATCCGGATCCTTGGGGGTGGCGTCCTTAGTTATCGTCAGGATAACTACGAGCGAGCAAAGATTGTTTAATGCATTAAATACAAAAGTCAAAAGATTAATTTAATGCTTTAAGTAAGCGCGCTAAATTGCGCCCGCATGAGACCTTCCTTGAAAGATCGGGGCACCTTAACCGACGTGGCCAAAGCGGTGGGCGTTTCGGTCGCCTCTGTCTCCTACGCCTTTAGCCGGCCAGAGTTGCTCTCAACTAAGTTACGGGAAAAGATCCTGGCTACCGCGCGATCCCTTAACTATCCGGGGCCGAACCCAGCCGCCAGAATGCTGCGAACCGGTTTTGCTGGCTCGATCGCCGTGGTGTACGCCTCGCCGTTATATCACGTGTTCCAAGATCCGGCGGCGGCAGCATTCTTGAGTGGGGTCGCCGAAGCGTGTAGCGAACGACGTCTTGGGTTACTGCTGCTGCAATGCGGCGCAGGCTATGAGAGCATTATCCGAAGCGCCGCCGTCGACGGTCTCATCATTTACACCATGCCAAAGCACGCGGCGACCATCCAAACCGTTATGGATCGTGGCCTACCTATGGTCGTCGTCGACCAATTCTTGCTCCCGAACGTCCCGTTTATCGGAATTGAAGAGCGAGCGGCGGCCCGCGCCTGCGCCCAGCACGCCCGGGACCTTGGTCACCGAAGGTTTGGCATTGTGACGTTCCCATTGCATTCTGACGGATACAGCGGACCGATCGACAAGAAGCGTTTGGAAAAAGCTTGCTTCGAAGTAGCCCGGCGTCGAATGCAAGGGTATCTAGGCGCCATTGAGTCTGGCGGGACTAAGACTTCAGTGAATATGTGGGAATGTCTCCGGAGCAGCGAGGAGGACGGCAGAACCGCGGCCGAATACTTCCTTGCGAAAAAGCCTCGTCCGACCGCGATCCTGGCTACGAGTGACCGGTTGGCCCTTGGGGTGATGGAGGTAGCGCGCAGTTATCAACTCCGCATCCCGGAAGATTTAGCCGTGGTCGGCTTCGATGACATCCCCGCAGCCAGGATGAGCGCGCCGCAACTCACAACGGTAGGTCAACCTTTCGAAGAAAAAGGGCGGGCGGCGGTGGCGGCCTTGCTCAAGGAGAAGGGACCGCTGCGAACGATCCTACCTACAAGCCTGATCGTTCGCCAGTCGAGCGATCCCGCGGCCCTTAGAGGATGTTTGAAAAGTCACTCATGTCCGAGCAAGGCGGTTGAGCAAAAGGCGGGTTGAGGCAATTTCGATAAGCGTTTCGGAGCTCTGCACGCCGTACTCGTAATCCTTGCTTAAGCGCCGATTGCGGCAAAGCCAAGCGAAGCTGCGCTCCACAATTCAGGTGAGACCTGTGATCTTAAACGCGCGCTGGCGGCGTCTGACGATCTGTAGTCGCCAGCCCTCTTGGCGCAACTGGTAGCGCGCGAGCTTGATGCTTTGGTGTCCGGCATCGGCGATAACTGTGCGAATGTTCGGAAATAATGGAGCCAATCCACCGGGCAACTGGACCGCTGCCTTTCGATCCGAGATGTCAGCCGGCTCAACTCTGCATGCGATCAGTAGCCCGAAGATGTCTACCACAATATGGCGTTTGCGTCCTTTCACACGCTTGTGCGCATCAAAACCTCGAAT
>JBEEIB010000072.1:0-5130 GCA_041167675.1 Verrucomicrobiota bacterium | reverse complement strand
GCCGCTCCATCGTAGAACAAGCTCGTGTACCAGCGATTGTGCGTAAACGAACCGCCGGCGGCAGTTCCGAGGAAGCCGCCACCGAATTTTCCGACGACACTTTGTTTCGGTCCACCGACGACCGCTTGGAGCACCACACGGTCTATATAAGTGCCGTTGAATATCGCGGTCAGCGCGCCCCAGTCACCATGACCCAATCTCGAGGTGTCGAAAGTATAATTCATCTCATAATCCCAGCCCTCTTGTATAATCCGACCCAGATTTTGTTCCGGAAGTTTGAGAAGGACAATCGGGCCGAACGGGTCATCCGGGCCGGTTGAGGGGCCGCGTATGACCTGCCCTGGGAATTGATCCTCGTGATCTATAAGGAACTGGGGATCCAAGACAACGGTGACGGCACGAAGATCGATGTGGTAGAAATCGGCCTGCAGGGTCAGGCCCTGAAGCGGGCTCCACCATTTGCCGGGCGTAACAACGGCGCCATAAGTCCATTCATAGGCCGTTTCTGGCTGCAGATTCGGATTACCGCTCAAGTTCGTGCCGACGCCTTCCAGGGTAGCTGGACTCCGCGGATCAGATACAGGAAGCGCAGCTCCCACCATTGGCCCGCGGAATAAATCGCTCAACGTCGGAGCGTGATACGCTTCGCTATAGGTGGCGCGAATGGTCAAAGCCGAGTCGATCGGCTGCCAGCGCACGGAGAACTTCGGTCTTTCCGTACCACCGAAATCACTGAAGTTCTCAAACCGTTCCTGGTAATCTAGTTCCAGGCTGTAGAGGCCAGGAAGGTTCCAGGCAGGACTCGTAACAGGTAGACGAACCTCCCAATAGATGGACCAAACGTCCCGACTTCCTCTGGTTGATGCGAAGGTGACATTGCCAAGGGTGTTGCCGGACGAGGTGAGCGCGTCGGGCTGATCGCTGGCGCGTTCGGTGCGATGTTCACCGCCAACAGCGAACGAGATCGGGCCGGCCGGGAGATTGAACAGATCGCCGATCAACTTCAGGTCCTCGAGCGTCAAAGACGTCGTGCCGAGGTGATTGGTGGTCCTGAATATTTTGTCAATCACCGCGGGTGAGTTCTGGTTGAGGCCGAAGGGATTGAAGGCGGTTGCCGGATTGGTATCGAGCAACGCCTGGCGCAAAGCATTGGTGTCGACAATCCCGCCGTCGCGCTCCACGCGGCTATCTGCGCTATAACGGAATCCGGTTTCCCAGTTCCATGTCTTAAAATAATCTCCAAACTCACCCAAATTACCTTTGAGGCCGCCCGTAAACTCGTAATTATCCGTTGTAATCTTGATGGTGCGCAGCCCGGCTTCCAACGCACGGTATCTGACGAAGGTGGTGAACTGAGTCCCGGGAGGTGCAGCCGTTGATTGAGTTTGCGGGAACCTCGGATCAAATCCTCCAGGCGAGGTGTAATCCGAAAGCGTGAATGGATTGAATGCGTTTTGAATCGGTACGCTGAAGCCAACCCCCCCCGGGGGAGTGATCCCGAAGGGGTGCGTCGCATCCGTCCATACATCAGGACTAAATTGAAGCTGCGCCTGGACGCTATCCCAGAAAGTGCGCGCATATTTGAAGTTAGCAAAAAGCTCCAAGTATTGGTCGCAAATTTTGCGGTCGAGCGAGCCATAGAAATATTCGCGGTCGACCGCGGGGAGTGCCGGGGTTCGGTCCGCGAAGTTAAAGCGTTGTTGTTCCCGCGGAAGACTAGCAAAGGGTACATATTGCGGGTCGCTCGCTACATTTGGGAATGTGTGCGGCGTGGGTGTTAGCGCCCCACCATTCAAACTTGGCTGGTAAACAAAGCTGTCAGGCTCACCCGGGGGTACCAATGACGGCGGCGGGCCCACGTGTCCGGCGAATGCACCGCTGCGCAGTTCCGGGCCGCCAAATCGCGTGAAGTCCGCATTACTGGAGATATCAGCGTCGCGCGAAAAGATTGCGGCCCGATTGTAAAACTCGGCATAGACTACAATGTCCGTTTTATCGTCTCCAGTACCGGCGAGGAGATATTCCCTTTCTTCACCCATGTCATTGGCGAATCCGAGATTGGTGTTGCCATAGCTGGCGTAGAGCTCGAGGCCACGGAACCTGTGGATCAACCAAACGTTGAACACACCTGAGACTGCGTCCGCTCCGTAAATGGCCGAAGCGCCGTCCTTCAGGACGTCGACGTGGTCAATTAACCCGAGGGGAATCGTGTTCAGGTCGACCGTATCACCGGCAAAGCCAACCGGCGCCAGACGACGCCCGTCCTGCAAGACCAGAGTTTCTTTCGCGAGAATGCCGCGCAGGTTAATTTCCACGCGGCCGTCACCGCCGTTGACGACGTTTTCATTGATTGCCGCTCCCGCAGCGGCGGGCAACTTCTGGACGAAATCAGTGGCGGAACGCACCCCAAGCCGACTGATATCCTCCCTGCGGTAGGTATCGACCGGGTTCGGACCGACTTCTTCTGAAGTCGGGATGTTCGAACCGGTCACGACCACTTCCTCGATAGTGACGCCAGGCTGGCCAGTGGTTTGTGGCGTCGGTGAGGCTTCCTGGGCGAACGTCATAAAAACGGGACAAAAGCAGCCCGCTGTGATGACGAAACACCGACCGATAGCGCGAGGCTTCATTATCAGGCATTCTTGTAACGCCCCTGGGGAATTTCCCTTTGACAGCCGTAACAAACCTTCCTATCTGCAACAAGCGTCGTTTTGAGGATTTACCGGCAAACTACGGCAATTTTTGTCATGTCGAGTCCGGCAGCTGCCGGAAGACATCTCTGACAATTTTTTTGCGAAAGGCGAATAGCTAGAGATTCCTCCGCTCCGGTCGGAATGACAAGGGAACGAACCTATTTCGACGGCTCGTAGCCGTCTCTTTCTTTTGACATTGGCCTCGGAGCCTCGCCCAAAGCGCGAGGGCTTCTCGGAGATTTGCAGTCATAACAAAAGCTGAGTGCGGAAAGCAGAAATTCCGCTGTTATGGCGGGCTTGAAGCCGGATTTGATGGAGGAGCGAGTTGATCTGGAGCCGGAAACATCGTCAGCAATTCTGGTGGAACTGCTCGCGCATCTTGTAATTGGCCATCGAAATATACTTGCACGATAAAGCCGCCATATCGTCGGCCATCCGCTGAAGCTCCCTGGGTCTTCGGGCGCACATAAGTTGCGGCGAGGAATTTCGGAGTCGCGTCCGTCCAGTCGCGGTCGGGCGTCAGCCAATCGTAAGCCGTCCGCGCATCAGTTGGCTTCATTTTATTATCTCTCGTCAGGTCGTAGAAGGAGACCGCTAGCCTCACGACGTGACCATTTTGAGTATTTGGTCGTGGTTTTACCCCAATCCTAAGAGAGAGATGAGTTTGGGCGTTCGGATCTTTCGTTTCCGTCAGAGTTGTTTCCGTGATCGCCAAGACTGAGTTGTGCGCGACGCCGATTCGCCTCAGGAGATTAGGGAAACGTTTGTCGGGACGGAGCGGACGAAATTCGGGAAGAAACGCGATCCACTGCAATATTCCCGAGTGTTCAGTAGCGGCGAGTTCGAGCCAGCGGAAAGCTTCTTCTTTTTCGCCGAATGCGACGTAAATTGCAGCGACGATCTGGGCTGAGACGTATCGCGTCCGCCTTTCTTGCACGAGTTGATCGAGAATTTTCCGAGCCTCGATTTGTCGGCCTATTCGCGCGTAGGTAATGGCCAGGCCGCTACTCGGGAGGTGTGTCTCCTCTTGAGCTTTGGTATAGATGTCAATCGCTTCCGCAAAGTTCCCCTTCTCGCGGTAGGCGGCGGCAAGATTCGAATCCAAATAAAAATAATGTGGATCAAGCTGTTGCGTTCGCTGACCCGCGATGATCGCCTCGTCGATGCGGTTGTCGGCGAGGTATGCGGCGGTCGCAACGTAGCTAATGATCGGCGACACTGGATCCAATTTTTCAGCTTCCAGCACAAGCCGGAGCCCTTCTTTCAAATCGCCTCGGAAAAGGGGGAGCAGCGCCAGGAAGAAGTGCACGGGAGCCGAGTTCGGATCCAACTGCAGCGCTCGTTTCAACTCTGCATCCTCACCCGGCAGATCCCAATCCAAGACCCGTTTTGCTTCGGCAAGGTAGCAATGCGCCTCAGCGTCCTTATCGTCGAGCTCAATCGCCTTCAATGCTGCTGCGCGTGATGCCGGGTAAGCCTCGAGCGGTTTTACATAAACGTCCGCCAGGAAAAACCAAACTTTCGCGATCCCGGTCCAAGCGCGGGATAATTTCGGATCTTTCTCAAGAGCGCGCTGAAAGAAACTGAGTCCCTCCCGCAAGTCCTTTTCGCTGCCTTTGTTCGAGAAATAGAGACCTTGCAGATAAAGATCGTATGCTTCCGTGTTTCGTTGCTCACGCGCGGGGAGAGAAATGGCGAGCTTGATCTTGAGCGCATCGACAATTGCGCGAGTGATTTCATCCTGGAGTGCAAATACTCCCTGTAATTCGCGTTCGTAGGTTTCCGACCAAAGCTGAAAACCGTCGCGCGCATTAATCAACTGCGTGGTTATTCGAACGCGGTTACCCTCGCGTCGCAAACTTCCTTGAAGCACGTTTTCGACGTTGAGCTTTTTCCCAACCTCGCTCACGTCCACGCTTTTCCCTTTGAACGCAAACGACGAAGTGCGGGCAACGACGCGCAGCCCCTCGACTTTTGCCAAGGCGTCGAGAATCTCCTCGCTTATGCCGTCGCAAAAATATTCCTGGTCCTTTGTCTGGCTCAGATCCGCGAATGGAAGCACAGCAATCGATTTCGCGACCCCTCCCGCTGCGCTCGAACCGAAGGCAGCTGGTTCATTCCGCAATCTGGCGCGGTGAAGCAGAAAGAACGTGGCGGCAATGATCACCAGCGCCAACGCCGACACGATGAGCGACGCGCGGAATTTGGCTCGGCGGGCGACGTTCCTCTTCGCCTCCGCAATCTTTTTGGGAACGGCCGCGTTACCCACGCTCTCGGTGAAAAGATTGACGAGGTCCAACTTGACGCCGTGCTTCACCTCGACTTGACCAAGATCGTGCAGCTGTGGTTGCCATCTGCCGTAGTGACCCAGATCATCGGCCACACGTCGCGAGAGTAGAATGTGACCGGCATCGCCACAGTCCATCACCCGCCGCGC
>JBEEIB010000071.1:0-3627 GCA_041167675.1 Verrucomicrobiota bacterium | reverse complement strand
ACGAAGCTCGACGGATTGGCAGAAATCTCTGAGTATGGGCCAGAGTTCTGGAGACGCGATTCGCTTTAATCTGACCGACCAGTTTGTCGACCGCCACATTAGAGAAGGCCGGGCACAGAAAGCCGCGATTCGATGCGGCGAGTCGGTTTACACCTACGGCGATTTGGCTGCCGACATAAATCGTGCTGGGAATGGTCTGCTCAGGTTGGGCTTGCAAGACGAGCAACGGGTATTGTTATTGCTTCCCGACTGCCCCGAGTTCGCTATCGCGTATTTTGGTGTCATGAAAATTGGCGCTGTGGCCGTCCCGACGAGTACCGCTGCGCGAACAGCCGATTACGATTACTTCCTCCGCGAAAGCAAGGCACGAATACTCATCGTCCACTCGACACTCTTTGGGGAAATTGCGCCAACTTTAGATGAGCAGCGTTTTCTCCGGCACGTCATCGTCGTCGGCGAACCTCGGCCCGAGGGCAAGCATTGGAATGAGTTGCTTGCCCAGAATTCGCCCGAGCTAGATGCGGGAACGACAACTGCGGACGACGCCGCGTTCTGGTTGTGGACCTCGGGCAGCACGGGGTTCCCAAAGGCAGCGGTGCACCTGCACTATGACTGGATTTGCTGCTGCAGGAATTATGCTGTCGAAGTCCTGGGTATTGGCCCTGATGACATAACCTTCTCCTCGTCAAAGCTCTTCCATGCCTACGGATTGGGCAATGGACTCATGTTTCCCTTTTATGCTGGGGCGAGCACGGTTTTATTCTCGGGCAAGGCGCAAGCCAAAGCGGTATTAGGAATTGTTCAGGCTGCCCGCCCGACGCTTTTCTTCTCTGTTCCAACGTTGTACGCCCAGATGCTCCAAGAAGCCGAGAGAGAATCGTACTGCTTGGACAGTGTTCGACTCGCGGTCTCCGCAGCGGAACCACTCCCGGCTGACATTTTCCGCAGGTGGCAGCGCAAATTTGGCGTAGAGATTCTGGACGGTATTGGTTCCACTGAGGCACTTCATATTTATTTGTCCGCGCGGCCTGGCAACGTGAAGCCTGGCAGCACAGGAAGCGCGGTTCCGGGTTACAAACTACGCATCGTTGATTCAAACGATCGTGAAGTTCCACCGGGCACGATTGGAGATCTCCTTGTGGCGGGAGACAGTATCGCGCCTTTTTATTGGAACCGGCGACAGCTAACGGCTGAGCGTATGCGTGGGGAATGGTTCTTCACCGGCGACAAATATTGGATGGATACGGACGGTAAGTATTGGTACGCGGGCCGTTCCGACGATATGTTCCGGGTTTCGGGTCAATGGGTCTCGCCAGCTGAGGTCGAGAGCGCTCTCATTGAGCATGAATGCGTGCTGGAAGCGGCGGTGGTTGCTTATCGAGAAGAAACGGGACTTCACACCCCCAAAGCGTTCGTTGTGCTTCGGGAAGGCATCGCGGCTTCTGCTGATCTAGCTCGTGAACTACAGCAGTTCGTCAAACATCGGATCACGCCATACAGGTACCCGCGACATATCGAATTCGTGGATAAGCTGCCTAAGAACGTGACCGGGAAATTACTACGCTACAAGTTGCGTGACCAAGGATGAATCGCGCGACATGAATCATGATGACGGTACGGGGCGCTCTCATCACGCGGGCGCGCTTGTCTTCTGGCACTAACGCTTGGATCATGTTGCTGGCGGGCGCGCTCTGAATCACACCGGAACCTACGATCTAGTCAAAAGCTTTTTCGGCACTACGCCGCGCTCGATCAGCTCCTCTTCGCCCAATGTGACGCGCTTAGATGTGGAACCGTAGTCTGGGGACCCCACCCTGCGGTTTTAGCGATTTGCGTGGATCCGAATGTAAGTACACTCGCGTGCGACTAACTACGCTTTTTATTGAGGAGAGCCTCTTTCGCGGCACCAAGTGGGTTCTGTTTGAACCAAACGACGACCTCTATGGGCACCGGAACACCGGGGGTTCATGCACAACCTGTGTGTGCAAGAGGCTTCGCCGGGGTAGATACAGGGATCTGCCAATAGGAGCTTCGCAGGGTTGCTCACCTTTGCCGCGCTCGCGCCACCATGTCTACCAGAACGTTTCTGGCTTCCGCCGGACTGCTCACTTCCTCCGAGAACGCGATGCGTGCACCACGTGTACCATCTTGGGTTTTCAAGCGCAGGTGAAAGCCGAGCCGGTCGACCGAAGTCATCGCCACTTCCTGAGACTCAATCCCAGCAAATACCCTGGCAAGCAGGACGAGCGCATCCCCGTGACCGGCATTCATGTGCTGGATGATTTCGGTTGCAGTGTCAGCCAGCGGGTCGGGTTGTCCACGGTAATATTCCGAGGCGGAGACCCAGCCCATCACCCCGAAGCCACCCACGTAGTAAACGTCCACCACGTCCATGCGGTAAAAGGAAAAGTCTTCAAAGTCTACCCAATATTTGCCGTTGGCATAACGCGCCAAGTAGAGTTTCCGTGCTTCAGCCACCTCTGGCTCAGCTACCGGCAGAACATTTCCCAGTAGCGTGACCCTGGACGCCCCCAAGGGATCGCCGCTGGCGTCAGGCTGCGTCACCAACAGGCTGGAGCGCGGATCCGCTTGCACATTTTGAGTATGCATGGCCATCGTGCTGATGAGGAAGACGGGATGCCCGTGGTCGTCCAGCCCATAGGGCATCACAGATCCGAAGGGGAAACCCTGCTGCTTGCGTGAAAGTGTCGAGACACTGCCGATTCGGCCCAGGTACACCAAGGTACGCGCTCGCTCGGCAAAGGTAGGCTCTGCGACCGCAGGTTGGTTGCTCCCCGCACCTGAACCCGCGTGTTTCCCCCTCGGCAATGAAGACATCGCTGCTCTCCCGCATGGATTCGGCACATGATCCGGGATTTCTCTCGTGCTCCGGGTCCTCGAACAAGCTAACACGTCGAGGGTTGAGCTGTCCGCTTAAGATTGAACGCATCGAGTATGCCATCTTCCGAAAAGCGCGTTGTAAGGGCAAGTAGCCGGCGCGTGGTAATCCTTCCCATAACGCCGTTTGTTCGTGCGCGATTCTATCAATGATTGGTAGTGAGAGGGCTACTTGGTCATGACCGGGCCGAGGTTTTAGTCCAGGAGAAGTGAGAGAGTCTTTATATCACAGCCATGGGCACTGACGAAGTGAGGAGGAACAATGTCACTACTAGACCCAAACGCACCTGCGAACGTGGCACTCAAGCAAATCTTTTCGGGCGTGGATAAGCTCAAGGCTATGGGCTTCAAGAAGAAAAACATCTTCAAAATGATTTCAGTCCACATAGGACGTCGAAAATCCAGGCACACCGCTGGAAACATTAGCGCCGGACTCCGGGCATTGGCGGGTGAGTGATGGCTACTAACACAGTGAAACCCGAAGCGAAGTACACGGTGGAAGACTTGTTCACCGCTTACATCGCTTATGACCGTCGTCAAAAACCGCTGGGAGGACCGGGGCATGAAACACCGGAAGCAAGCTGGAAGACAGTGCTAGCGGAGGCGAGAACCAACGCTGTGAAAGGCAGCTATCAAGGAACGACGCTAGCTGAATTTGCGAAGCACTTCGACGCGCACAAACACTGACGTAACCACCGTAAAACGAGGGTAAAACCGAATCTCAATGAC
>JBEEIB010000070.1:0-31621 GCA_041167675.1 Verrucomicrobiota bacterium | reverse complement strand
GCAGGTGTATGGCTTGAGCGGAGGCGAAGTGACGACCGCGCCAATTCCCCCGGTTTCCAGCATCGTCGAAGTGGCGACCGAGGGGTCGAGTCCGGTTTTAGTCGAGCTCCAGAGCTACACGGAAACGCCGCGTTGGTTTCAATTCGACCCGCAAAGTAATCAATTCACGCAAACTTCGCTCAGCCATCCTGCTCCGGTGAGTTTCACCGATATCGAAGTCACGAGGGAATTTGCGGTTTCTAGAGACGGAACCAAGGTGCCACTGAACATCCTGCGCAGAAAGCGCACACCATTGGATGGAAACAACCCGACAATCCTGTACGGGTATGGAGGATACGGAATAAATGAGGTGCCGCGGGTTCGCCTGGCACTCCGGGCCTGGTTTGATCGGGGCGGCATCTATGTTGACACCAATTTGCGAGGTGGCGGCGAATTTGGCGAAGAGTGGCACAAGGCTGGCAATCTCACCAAGAAACAGAACGTCTTTGACGATTTTACGGCCTGTGCCGAGTATTTGATTCAGCACAAATATACTTCCAAATCGAGACTTGGAATGCATGGAGGCAGTAACGGGGGACTCCTCATGGGTGCGATGATCACCCAACATCCGGCTCTGATGAAGGCGGTAGTGTCGCAAGTCGGAATTTACGACTCGCTCCGTAGCGAACTCGAACCGAACGGATTGTTTAACACCACCGAATTCGGGACGGTCAAAGACCCGAATCAGTTCAAAGCTTTGTTGGCATATTCCCCATACCACCACATAAAGGAAGGACAGAAATACCCAGCCATATTGCTGACCGCGGGTCTAAACGATGGCCGGGTAGCTGCCCACAATTCCTTCAAGTTTGCAGCGCGATTGCAGTCGGAGGCGGCGCCTGGTAATCCGATCTTGCTGCGGGTGAGCACGTTTGGACATGGAATGGGCAGTTCCCTGAACGAGAAAGTCTCGCAACTGACCGATGTCTATTCCTTCTTTGCTTATGAGCTTGGCGCGACCGAAAACACAGCGGTAAAGAAGTGAGGAGCCGCTTTGCGCGAGGAGCAAAGTGCGGTTAGTGCAGCGGAATTCCTGGCTGAAGATCAATGAAATTGGACAGGATGCCGAGCCTGCAGATTTGGATACCATCCGGTAACTGCTGGATCGAGGAGATAAACCCGCGTATACCAATAGATGGGTAAGAGTGGTGCGTCTTGGATCAGAATCTCTTCGGCCTGGCGAAGTTTGGCAAATCGCAGTGAAGGGTCAGCGGTAACCGCGGCCTGTTGCAGCAACACATCAAATTGTGGATTCTTCCAATTGCTGTCATTATTCGGACTGTCGCTTTTCCAGATGTCCAGGAAGGCGAGGGGATCGAGAAATGGCGCGATCCAACCACTCCGTGCGATCGCGAAATGATGTTGATGCATCGACTCGAGGTAGACCTTCCACTCCTGATTTTCCACTTGTACAGAGATATTCAGCTCCTGGCGCCACATCTGCTGAATCGCCTCAGCGATTGAGCGATGGGCCTCGCTGGTGTTTATGAGGATGCTGATGGCCGGGAATCCGGTCCCGCCCGGATAGCCCGATTCAGCCAACAACCTTCGCGCCTTTTCTGGATCGTACCGCGCAATGTCGAGAGGCTGATAGCCTGGAAAACTCGGTGGCGTCATTCCGGTAGCGGCAAGCTGATTAGCACGGAGCACATTACGGACAAGACTCTCCCGATCGATTGCCAAACTGAGTGCTTGCCTGACCTTAACCTCGTTCAGTGGCTTTTGCGCCACGTCGATTCTATAGAAGTAAACACCCGCATACGGGTCCGAATGGATGAGATTCGGGTGATAGCGTCGGTAAAATGGGATCTTGTCCAGTGGCACATCATTGGTGGCGTGTAGTTGTCCGGCGCGAAACGCCCGATCCGCTGTATTGAGATCCTCAATCGCATAAAAATTGACGCCGGTTAGCTTGACCCTATCGCGATTCCAGTAAAACGGACTGCGTACGGTCTCAATCACGTCGTTTGGTCTCCAGGTTTTCAAAACAAATGGACCATTGCCAACAAAGGCGTCCGGCTGAGTCCATTGGGTGCTTCGATTCCCGAGTTTGCCGAACCGAAGAATGGTTGCTGGATGGATGGGAAACCAGGCATAGTGAGTAATAAGGGAGAGAAAGTAGGGAGTTGCCCAATCAACTCGAGTCGCAATGTGCGCGGATCGACGGCTCTGACGCCAACCTGAGTAAAATCCTTCGTCTTGCCTTTGTGAAAATCTTCGGTGCCGCGAAGGACATGCAGTTCGTCTGCGAAGAAAGCTCCGAACTCTGGTGTGAGAATGCGTTGGATAGAAAAAGCAAAGTCGGACGCAGTCAGCGGATCGCCGTTTGACCATCTGGCATCGGGCCGAATATAAAAAGTCCAGACCGAATAGTCTTCGTTGTGTTCCCAGCGCTCCGCCACGCCCGGCAATTGCCTAGCGCTATCGCTCGGGTCTGAAATCAACAATCCCTCAAATAAGCAGTTGATGATTGTTGATTCCGGTATGCCGCGGACCTGCTGGGGGTCGAGGCCCGACGGTTCGCTTCCGACATGGAGAAGAAGGACCTTTTGTGCATTGGCGTGCGCCAGTGTGGTCCCCAGAGATGAAGCTCTCGTGGCCAGCCACCAGCCGAGTCCGACTGCGCCCAGGATCGGGATGGCAACTATCGCCCAAGCCTTCGCTTCACGCACAGCGAACGGTTAGCACAACACTGTGTTCCCTGCCTCCAGCTTGAGTAAGGAGCTTATTTGCCGGTCGGCGTCTTGCCCGTTTCCGAACGTCCCGCTAACCAGGCTCGGACAAACTCGATTCCGGGCGGAACCATGGAGATGACAATGACTCCGAAGATTACCAACGAGAAGTTGTGTTGGACGTAAGGAAGTCCGCCAAAGAAATGCCCGATCAAGACAACGCTGAAAACCCATAATATGCCCCCAAGCAGATTGTAGAGGAAAAACTTCGGGTAATCCATTGCTGCCATTCCCGCAACGAACGGGGCAAAAGTACGAATTACCGGAAGATATCGCGCCAGCACAATCGTTTTGCCTCCATGCCGCTCGTAAAAGGCATGAGTTTGCTCGAGGTATTTACGATTAAAAATTCTGGAGTCATCACGCTTGAAAAGCCTTCTTCCGAAAGCCGCGCCAACCCAATAATTGAGAGTGTAACCCAGAAAAGCAGCGATCGGGAGTAGAATCAGGACAAGATAAAGCTCAAAGTGCTTTGTCGTAGCGGTCAATGCGCCAACCGTAAAGAGGAGAGCGTCTCCTGGAAGAAAAGGTGTGACGACCACTCCGCTCTCGCAAAAAATGATCAGGAACAACAACAGATAGGACCATCCCCCGATCTGCAGGGCCAATTGATCAAGGTGATCGTTCAGATGGAGAAGGAGATCAATGGGATTCCACTGCATACAAAAAAGCTCGGTACGAATCCGGGGATGTTTCGGCGAAGCGCGGACCGTCTGCAACCGAAATCGTTAAATGTGAAAGAAGAAAAAGAGAGGGGGAGGACAGAAAAATTTAAACGGAATCCGGCCTCTCTCCGTCTAATGGTTCGGACGTAAGAATGTGGTGCTCGCCATGCTGCTAGGGGGGAATCTTTTGGAACTAGGGCTGCCTGCACCGAAACACTGAAAGGATATCACGATGAAAAGGCGAAAAGTAACGAGCAGGCCGCTGTCGCTCGGCGATTTGATTTTAGCAGTTAGCTCATATTCCGACACTCAAGAAGAAACGGTCGCAACGGTCGCTGACCTTCTTGCTTCGGGCCAAGTCAGTATCATGAACAATGGCCGGAAGATTAGAGCACGAGTCCGCTAGCGCGCATTTTACGCGATGACAGGTATCAGATAGCAAATTAGCTATTTGCGACCATCAAAGGTATTGCTGAGCGCACCTACACGCGCAGGTGTGCTTCTGGGTCGTGATGACATGTTTTCGAATCTGACTGACATGTAGCTCACGTCGAAAACGGGTCATCACCAATAGGGAGTCCGCTCTCAAAAATCTGCTATTTGCTATTTTTCATTTGTCATCGCACTGAAGGTGCGTGATCGCCCGTTATTCGCGCCCGCAGATGCGGGATATCTGGTCGGAAGAGCGAAAGTTCTCTATTTGGCTCGAGATCGAGACCCTCGCCTGTGAAGCGATGGCCGAGCTGGGACTAATTCCTCGATCCGATGCGGAGACTATTCGGGCGAAGGGCAGGTTTTCTGTAGGTGAAATCGCAGAAATTGAGAAGCGCACCAATCACGACGTCATCGCTTTTCTGGAAAATGTGGCGACATCAATCGGCCCGGCGGCTCGATGGATGCATCAGGGCCTGACTTCATCTGATATTCTGGATACCACTTTGGCGGTTCAATTGGTGCAAGCGAGTGATCTGCTCGCCGCGGGAATTCGGTCGGTTCGCTCGGCTGCTGCCCGTCAAGCCATCACCCACAAGATGACCCCGATGATCGGAAGAAGTCACGGAATTCATGCGGAACCGATCACCTTTGGTCTGAAAATGGCACTCATGTATGACGAGTTCGGCCGAGCGGAAACTCGTTTGCAACGCGCGCGATCCGTGATCCGGGTAGGAAAATTAAGTGGAGCAGTAGGAACCCACGCCCATTTGGACCCGAAGGTCGAAGAGATCGTTTGTCGAAGATTGCAGTTGGAGCCGGATCAGCTGTCGACGCAAATCATTCAACGCGATCGTCATGCGGAATTCAGCGCAACGTTAGCCCTCATTGCCTCCAGTATCGATCGCTGGGCGACCGAGTTCCGCCATCTGCAAAGAACCGAAGTGGGCGAACTCGAAGAGTACTTCAGTCCCGGCCAGAAAGGGAGTTCGGCTATGCCGCATAAGCGCAATCCGATTACAGGAGAACGTCTGAGTGGTTTGGCTCGCGTCATTCGCGGTAACGCGGTGGCGGCGCTCGAAAATATCGCGCTGTGGCATGAGAGAGACATCAGTCATAGCAGCGTGGAACGGATCATTCTTCCGGACTCCTGCACATTGCTCGACTATATGTTGGATCGGTTGGCTAAGCTCGTAGATGGCCTCGTGATCTATCCGGATCGGATGGAGGAGAACTTGGCGATGAGCAAAGGTCTTTACTTCAGCCAATCGATTTTGCTCGAGCTGACCAGACGCGGCATGGAACGTAAAGCGGCTTATGAAGCGGTGCAAAAAGCGGCTATGGCAACTTGGAAGAGCAACTCCGATTTTCTGCATGAGGTTCGAAAGATACCGGAAATAGCCAAAGTGATACCGGAGGCTGAACTGGCGAAGCTTTGCTCGGTCGAACAGCATTTCAGGCATGTGGACGAGACGTTTCGTCGACTAGGGCTTACTGAAGAAATGCGGAATGCGGAATGCGGATCGCGGAATGACAAATCGGACTAAGCCGCTGATGCGCAATGCGGATTTTGCTCAAATTCCGCAATCCGCAATCCGCAATCCGCATTTCATAACGAATCTCCGCTTCACAATTCTCCCAGCCGTGATATATCTCCGGCAGATTTGTATGCGCCGTTGTTTATTGGTGTTTCTGTGGGCGTTACCGCTCTTGATAGCCGGGTGTAAGAAGGCAGAAAGTAATCTAACTCAGTCTACGCCTAGTCCGACGGCATCTGCACCGACAAGCCCTACTCCGGTCGTTCAGGCCACACCGACACCGCCGCCCGATACCAATCGTACGGCCAAGTTCATCGTGCTTCTTTACCATCGTTTCGAGGATAGGCCGGCCGAGTTGGTGACCACTCAGAACGATTTTCGCGCCCAAATGAAGGCGCTCAAAGATAATGGCATTTCTGTCGTCTCAATGCAGGATCTTCAGGCTTGGCGAAACGGGGAAAAGGCCATTCCAGCAAAGAGCGCAATCATTACGATCGACGACGGATGGAACTCCCAATATTACGTTGCGTGGCCGATCCTGAAAGAATTCGGCTATCCGTTCACCCTGTTTATCTACACGCAATGGGTAGGGACAGGCGGTAAGGCGATGACTTGGGGGCAACTGGAAGAGATGCGGGACGCCGGTATCGACATCGAAGCTCACACGGTATCACACCACGATCTGAGGCATGCACCGAAGGGACAGGATTATACTACCTGGCTGCATAATGAAGTTTATGGCTGCAAGGAGACCCTGGAGGGCAAACTTGGGGTCAAAATCATCGCCTTCGCATTTCCGTATGGCTTCCACAATGAGGTCGTTCGCAAGACCGCCAAAGAGGCCGGCTACCAAATGCAGTTTACAGTTTATGGGCGGCACATGGATATCAATGTACCAGCCGATCAAATCGGCCGGTATGCCATCGATTCGTTGAAGGGCGATATATTCAAGGCAGCACTGGACTTTGGAGCGACCGATAGCACCCAGCCCGGCGTGGAAACCAGCCAACTCGCTTCCGCTACGATGTTGACCGAGCCCTTGAACGATCAACACATCACCGAGCCTAAACCGACGATTAAAGCGAATTTGGCTAGTATGGGAGAGGTTGATCCGAAATCGGTAGAAATGCGGATCAGCGGATTCGGCCTGGTGCCGGCAGTCTATGACCCGAAGACCAAATTAGTGACTTACGTATTTACTCAGAAATTGGTTCCGAAGATGTACACCGTAATTCTGACAGCAAAAGTGAACGGGAAGAAAGTCGAGACCCGCTGGGATTTCACTGTTGATCCAGCAGGGCCGGTCGCAACCAATCAATAGCGACAATCGGGGCCAATTTTACACCGTGTTTGCTCAATTATCCGACCGCCTTCAAGACGTTTTTAAGGACCTCCGTGGCCACGGGTCTATTTCTGAGAGCAACATTACCGATGCCCTTCGGCAGGTCCGTTTGGCCTTGCTGGAGGCCGATGTTCACTATCAGGTGGCAAAAGATTTTATCGCGCGAGTGCGCGAGAAATCGCTTGGCCAGGAAGTGCTGCGGAGCATTTCTCCAGGTCAGCAAATCGTCAAAATATTTCATGATGAGCTGACTGCGTTGCTCGGAGGCGATGCTCAGCCGCTCGTACTTTCCGCACCTGCTCGCATCATGCTGGTCGGGCTTCATGGTGCAGGCAAAACCACATCGGCAGCCAAACTCGCTCTACTGCTCAAGAAACAGGGCAAGGCGCCTCTCCTGTTCGCTCTGGATTTGCACCGGCCAGCTGCAATCGATCAGCTCGCTACGTTGGCGAAACAGGTTGGAGTTCCGGTTTTTCGTCCAGTTCCTGGTGAAACGGGCTTGCTGCCGGTTGGACGAGCCGGATTGAAATGGGCCGAATCGCAGACAGGAAATGTCCAAATTTTTGACACGGCGGGTCGTCTGGAAATTGATGAGGTGCTGGTTGCCGAATTGAAGCAACTCCGGGATTTTTTGCAGCCTCAGGAAGTCCTTCTAGTTTGCGATGCAGCGACCGGACAACAGGCGGTGACGGTGGCGACTCATTTTCATCAGGCGCTCGGGCTTACTGGCCTGATCCTGACGAAGCTGGACGGTGATGCCCGCGGAGGCGCCGCGCTATCACTCAGAGAAGTCACCCAGCAACCCATTAAATTTGCCGGTGTCGGCGAGAAGATTGATCAATTCGAGTCGTTCTATCCTGAAAGAATGGCTGGACGAATTCTCGGAATGGGCGACGTGGTCGGACTGGTTGAGCGCGCCGCAGAAGCGATCGATGTCGAAGAAGCGGCTCGACTCGAGAAAAAGCTGCGAACTGCTTCGTTCGATTTCAACGATTTTCTTGCCCAATTCAAAATGTTGCGCCGGATGGGCCCGCTGGAAAATATTCTTGGCATGCTCCCTGGGATGAGTAATGTGAAAGGCTTTTCCGTTGACGAAAAGCAGCTGAAACGAGTGGAGGCAATTGTCCTCTCGATGACTCTGGGCGAAAGAAAGCAGCCCGATATCCTCAATGCGAGGAGGCGTCAAAGAATAGCTCGTGGCAGTGGAACCTCTGTCTCGGAAGTAAACACGGTTCTTCAACGGTTTAATCAGATGAGGAAGCTGATGAAGAATTCCGGACAGCTGAAGAAGATGATGGCCCAAGTCCCAGGGGTTAAACCTTTTAGAAGATAGCGGACGAGTGGGACCTCGTTCCCCAATTAATATGGCAGTTGCAATTAGACTGAGACGAGAGGGCGCCAAGAACCGCCCTTTTTACCGGGTAATTGTCGCGGATAAACGAAGCCCCCGCGACGGTAAATTTATTGAAGTAATCGGCAGTTACGATCCGAGAAAATCGGGCGAGAACTACCAGATCAATTTGGATCGCGCTGATTACTGGGTGAAGAATGGCGCCCAGCCGAGCGAGACCGTTGCCAGCATGATTCGGAAGGCTCGCAAAAAACTTGCTACTGCCCAAGCCTGATCCGTCTTGTGGAGAACTTCCTGGAGTTCGTGATACAACACTTGGTCGAAGCACCCGACGAAGTGTTGGTAACGAAGATTGAGCAAGGCACTAAGATCTTGTTCAAGATAGAAATGCGGCGATCGGACGTTGGTAAAGTCATCGGACGCAATGGGCAGACGATCACTGCGATGCGCAATCTTCTGAACGCGGCTGCCGCAAGAACCGGTCACCAGGCAGTTCTGCAGATTGTGGATTGACGGTAGGATCCGACTCCTGCGCGTCCGGTTCGGCAGGGACGCGCTCCTGCCTGCAAGGCTGCGTCACGGCGGGTTTTTCTTATGGCTCCTAGACTCATACGACCTATTGCGTATGCGCAGAGTGCAATCTCTACCGCCTACGCCGAGTTGGCCAAACAAGCCGCAATAAAGCCTTTGAAGAGCGGATGAGGAGCGTTCGGCTTAGAAAGAAATTCTGGGTGGAATTGGCAAGCAACAAACCAGGGATGGTCTCTTAATTCAATCATCTCAACTAGTCTGCCGTCAGGACTGGTTCCGCTGACCACCAGGCCTTTTTCTTCCATCATTGGTCGATAGCTCAGATTGAATTCATAACGGTGACGATGCCGTTCCATCGCCTGTTTTGCCCCGTAGAGCTTGTGGGCCAATGTATCTGGCATAATCATGGTCGGCCAGCTCCCCAGCCGCATGGAAGCTCCTTTGTTGCGCACTTCCTTTTGTTCTTCCAATAAGCAGATCACCGGATCGGCTGCCTGGTCGTCAAACTCGGTGCTATTGGCGCCTTTGAGGCCACAGACATCACGCGCAAATTCGATGGTGGCGACTTGCATGCCTAAGCAAAGTCCCAGATAGGGAATCCTTTGCTCGCGCGCGTAGCGGCAAGCGACGATCTTACCTTCGACTCCGCGATCACCGAATCCGCCCGGAACGATGATTCCGGCTACCGCACCGAGGAATTTAGCCGGATTCTGATTCTCAAAATCTTCAGAATCGAGCTTTAAAATTTCTACACCGCAATCGTTGGCTGCTCCAGCGTGAGTGAGCGATTCGTAGATGCTCTTATAGGCATCCTGGAGATCAATGTATTTGCCTACCACCGCCACTTTCAGCTGCTTGCGCGGATGAACTACGCGCTGAACGAACTTGCGCCACTCGGACATATCCGCCGGAGGAGTATCGAAGTGAAGGAGCCGGCAGATCGTCTCATCTAGTTTTTCATCCTGTAGAGTGAGTGGGAGTTCGTAGATGGTATGTTCTACATCTCTTACTTCGACCACAGCGGGAAGGGGGACGTTACAAAACAGGGATAGTTTTTGTCTGACCTCGAGCTCCAGCGGCCATTCCGTGCGACAAAGAAGCACGTTTGGGTGCAGACCGATCTCTCGCAGTTTAGCGATACTCTGCTGAGAAGGTTTTGTCTTCAATTCGCCGGCAGCTTTGATATACGGCACCAGCGTTACGTGCATGATGACTACGTTCTCGGGACCGACCTCCAGCTGGAATTGACGAATGGCCTCTAAGAAAGGTAGGCCTTCAATGTCGCCGGTCGTACCCCCGATTTCAGTGATAATAACGTCAGCTGGATGCTCGTTTGCCATCCTGGTGATCCGGCCCTTGATCTCGTCGGTCACGTGCGGGATCACTTGAACAGTCTTACCCAGATAGTCACCGCGCCGTTCCTTGGCCAAAACGGTCTCGTAAACCTGTCCGCTGGTCACATTATTGGCTCGTGAGAGGACAGTGTTGGTAAAACGCTCGTAGTGGCCCAGGTCAAGATCAGTTTCGGCTCCGTCACTTAAGACATAAACTTCGCCGTGCTGGAAAGGGCTCATCGTGCCGGGATCCACGTTGAGATACGGATCGAATTTCTGCATGATCACTCGAATCCCACGGTGTTCCAGCAACGTGCCCAACGCGGCCGCTGCCAATCCCTTGCCCAATGAACTAACCACTCCTCCTGTTACAAAAATGTATTTCATTTCACTCTGGTGCCGGCCCGGGGGTGCCGACGTTGGCCCACCTCATGGCCACGATCATCGACCGGCCGGAGCTGGAGAGGTGCCGCCATCGCTTAAAATTTGACGTTCGATCGCCCTGGCATCCTCCGGCGTATCCACACCGATCGAACCGCTCTTTGAAATAACGACGCGAATCTTCATGCCATTTTCCAACGCGCGCAACTGTTCGAGCTGTTCCGTCGTTTCCAGCGGACTCGGCGCCAACCGGACAAATTCTAACAATGCTCTACGACGATATCCGTAGATGCCAAGGTGCCGGAGCCAGCCAGGCCCGTTTTCCGAGCGAAGGAATGGGATTTTGCTTCGCGAGAAGTAAAGAGCCCAGCCTTCCCGATCCACCACTACTTTAACGATGTGCTCGCTCTCGGCTTCCGCTGGAGATACCGGTGTTGCGGCGGTGATTAGGTCCGTCTTCGGATCGCGCTGCATTTTCCTTACTAGCCGGCGCAATAGCTGCGGATCGATGAGCGGCTCGTCTCCCTGAACATTAAAAATAAGGGAAGCTTTCTTCAGCTTTTTTGCCACTTCCGCGATGCGATCCGTGCCGCTTTTGTGTTCGGGGGCGGTAAGGGCAACCTCTGCGCCAAACTGGAAAGCCGCGTCTACGATGCGTATGTCGTCGGTAGCAACGATAACTTGATCGAAAGCTTTAGCTTCGAGACAGCGAGACCAGACGTGCTGGATGAGAGGCTTGCCGGCAATGCCGTGTAACGGTTTTCCGGGAAAGCGGGTCGATCCCCAACGGGCCGGAATAATGGCGACGACCCTACTCATGAGCGAAGTTTGTACCTGAGCCGCTAGTTTAGAATCAAGCTCTTGCGAAGAAATTAGCCAGAGGAACTGCTCGAAAGCGCCGGATAGCGCGATTCAGCCGCTAGTTACTTGGCTGATCGGGCTTCTGAGATTGTTTAAGCTCTAAGCTTTTGCGGATCTTGTTCGTGAGCTAGGATGAGTTGAACGGCTTCCGGGAAGTTTTTCGCGCTCCAGACCCTTTCCTGAGACTCCTTTTCCGCGATTCCGATCAAAATCGCCGCTTTCACACCAGCTCTAATTCCAGCCCCGACATCGGATTGACCGTCTCCGATCATAAAACAAGATGCTAGATCCAGAGACAAGTCGCGGGCCGCCTCGACTAACATTCCAGGTCCAGGTTTTCTCCGATCGGTCGCTTCGTCGGGATGATCTGCACAGAAATAGGTGGCATCAATAATATGAGGTCCGACCTGCTGCTCGAAAGCAGCCTGAACTTTCCAAAATGTTTCCTCTTCAAAATAGCCGCGGCCGATTCCGCTCTGGTTTGTGACAATTACGAGCTTAAATTCGTGCTCCCTTAGTTGCTTGAGCGATTGGGTGACACCTGGTAGGACCTGCACTTTCCCGGGATCAGAACAATAAGGAACGTTGTGTATGAGTGTGCCGTCGCGATCGAGGAAAACTGCTTTAGCGAGGCTCATGATGATTGTGAAAGGAAAAGACGTCTCTGAGTTCTTGAGGCGTGACCGTAGCCGTTCCGAATTTTCCCACTACGACGCTGCTGGCGTAGTTGGAAATCTCTGCGGCTTCCACCGCAGTTGCACCTGAGAGGAGCGCCAATGTGTAGAACGCAATCGCGGTGTCGCCAGCTCCCGACAAATCGTAAACCTCTCGCGCGCGCGGAGGAATGTGGTACGGAGCATTGTCCGGAGTAAACAACATCATTCCTTGATCTCCCAGGGTGATAAGAAGTTGTTTGGGGTCCCAGGCCTTTAGCAGTTTTGCGCCAACGGCGAGCAGCGCTTTATCTGTGGTTGGATGTTCCGTTGGTTCTTTCCACGGTTCGTTTGCGGCGGAAAAGGCTTCACTCCGATTGGGTTTGACTGCCGTAATTCCTCTCCACTGAAATTGATTGCGCGGGTTTGGGTCCGCGGTAATTGTCTTTCCACCGGCGAGCGCGGCAATCTTGTCAATGAACGATTGTTGCAAAAAACCTTTTCCGTAGTCTTCCAGAATAATGGCATCGATCTGAGAGAGCAGTTGTTTGATCGTCTCGACGCAGGATTCTTCGATTTCTTGGCTTAGAGTCCAGGTCCGCTCTCGATCAACGCGGACAACCTGTTGTTGGCGGGCGATAATTCGTGTTTTGACAATCGTTTGAAATGTCGAGGCGATCGGGGCTGTTTCGTGACGAATACCGGTCTCCTCCAAGATCTTGCGAAGCTGCGTGCCAGCGCTGTCGTTCCCGATCAAACCCATCACATAAGCTTCCGTGCCACATTCACGGACATTGCGAGCCACGTTAGCCGCACCTCCAGGATAGTACGATTCACGAAGCACTTCGACCACCGGGACTGGTGCTTCAGGAGAGATGCGGGAGACGCGCCCCCAGACAAATTCGTCCAACATCAGATCGCCGATCACCAGCACCCGTTTGCTCGGAAACTGATCCAGGATTTGATCTAATCGGCTCAAATTCATCGAAAATCCTTCGGTCTGGAGAAATGGTAGCGCTGTTCGCGCAGGTCAAGCTAAATTCGTTGGGGCGAGAGAGTTGAGCCTAGGGAACTTACCAGTAGCGCTCATCGCATTCGGCGTTTGCTCAAAATGCAGTTTGCTTTTAGGCTGGGCCCGATATTTCGAGAGCAAGGTGCTAAAAACGGGAGATTTTAGCCTCTTACCGCCGAAACTAAACCGGTTTCGCCTCTCGACTATTTTTCTAAAGAGATGAAAAGAATTCTTTTTCCATTGGTTATTGCGATTGCTACGGGTCTTCCCCGATTTGCAATAGCCGACGCCCCAGCTCGACAGATTGACTTGAACCGCTTTCCAGCGACAAAATTGGACAATGTCGTTGTGCCTCTACCGAGCGAGGTTTTCAATGTCTTAGATAAATTGGGCACACCGGATTGGCGCGGTGAACTGCGTAACCCGAACATAAACAATCGAGGAGAACGCGCGCAGATAGCCTTGTTGCTGGGTTCGGTGGTGGCCGAGGGTTTTGTTGCGGTCGAAGCAACCGATCGGGAGCGAGTCAAGCAAGTTGGTCGCGATGTATTGCAACTCGCTCGCGCCATCGGGGTCGAAAAAACGGTCTTAGCTCGAACCAACTCGATCTTGACCAAGGCAGATTCGGATGACTGGGTGGGCGTTCGCCGCGAACTAGACGGCGCTCTTTCTGATGTGAAGAATGCGATGATCCAGTTGCGCGATGATCAGTTGGCCCACCTCGTCAGCCTCGGTGGATGGCTGCGAGGAACGGAGGTGCTCACGTCAATTGTGGGCAAGAGTTACTCGGCCGACGGCGCTGATTTGTTGAATCAGCCCGATCTCCTGAAATACTTCCAAGAAAGATTGGCCGGGATGCCGCCACGGCTTCGGAACAATCAATTGGTCAGCAAGGTTCAGAAGAGCCTGGACGAAATTTCCCCACTCATTAACCAGAAGATCACACCGGCTTCGGTGAAGCGAATTCACGAGATAACTGGCGATGTAGTGAAGGCGATTAATTCGAAGGCTTAAGAACATTTGTGAGACGATTATTTATTGCAATCGGCGTTCTAGCGGCGCAGGCGGCGGTCTACGCTACCGTCGATGACGCGATTTCTCGAGCCATGGAAGCGATTGATCCCTATGTGAAGCAGGGATACGCGGTGCGCCAGGACGAATGGGGTGGAGATTTGGGGGTCAAACAGCAACAGGCAATCACTCACACTTTGTTCAAAGGCAATGATTATTGGTTTTGCATGGGAACAGATGTGGATAACGCCCGCATCTCAATCCATGTTTACGATGCTCGAGGAAAACTCGTTGAGAATGATGCATGGCAAAAAGGTCATTTTGCCGCCGCGCGCGTCATCGCTCCCGCAACCGGCACTTATTACATCATCGTAGAGGTCATATCCTCGCCAGTCGAACGCACCCATTGGGCAATGGTGTATGGGTACAAATGAGGGTATTCCCGACGCGCAGCCGATGGGTTCGCTTTGCTTCTTTTCTTGGTGAAAGCAAGGGGTCGTATGCCGCATTTATTCCTTGCTTTGCATCGCGCCCAGTTTTCGATACACGGTAGGTCCTGCGTTGATCATCGTGAGCGCTACTGCATGTCGATGAGCTACTTTTCCCGGAGCGTCACGATCTTATAGGACACAAGATGGTGGAGTCAGAAACGCTTCAGTTTGAGAATGGGCGGGCGCTGCAAAATTTGTACGCGAACGATCTTCGACTCTTGCAGGCACTGGAAGAGAAGCTCGATCTCAAAGTGACCACCAGAGACGGGTGGCTTCGGCTGGAAGGGGAGCGCAACAACATCGAGAAGGCCCGCCAGCTTTTCGGTCAACTGGAGGCAGCGCGACAGCGGGGCATGCAGATCCACCGGCACGAGTTCCAGTATGCCCTTGATGTCGTCAGCGGAAGGTCGCAAGAATCGTTGGGCCAACTCGCGCAAGTGCAGATTCTGGGTTCGAGCAGACGAACGCCGATCAGTCCGAAGACTAGTCAACAGCTGACCTACGTCCAAGCAATTCAGGCAAGAGATATTGTCTTTGGGATCGGCCCGGCCGGCACCGGAAAGACTTATTTGGCGATGGCGATGGCAGTGGAGGCATTGAAGCGGGAAACCGTCAAGCGTGTCATTCTGACTCGTCCCGCAGTTGAAGCAGGCGAAGCCCTTGGTTTCCTACCGGGTGATCTTCAGGAGAAAATCTTTCCCTATTTGCGTCCCCTCTATGATGCATTGTATGATATGATTTCGGCGGAGGAGATTCAGAAGTTCATGGATCGAGGTGTAATCGAGATCGCCCCGCTCGCTTATATGCGCGGGCGGACGCTCAACGATGCCTTTGTCATCCTCGACGAAGCTCAAAATACGACCAGGGAACAAATGTTCATGTTTCTCACTCGGCTGGGAGCGGATTCTAAATGCGTGGTTACAGGGGATCAGACGCAGATCGATCTTCCGCCGAATAAGACATCCGGATTGATCGAGGCGTTGCAAGCGCTCCGGGGAGTAGCCGGTATTGAATTTATAGAATTTTCAGAACGCGATGTCGTACGGCATTCTCTTGTGAAATTCATCATTAACGCCTACAAAGCGTTCAGGGAGAAACAAGGTTCGTCCCGATAGCGTGTAGACAAGCTAAACTAAAATTCTTAAAGGGTATGTTTGGATCACAGGACAGGAAGCGATTGGTAAAAAAGGGGCTGGCTTGCAACAAGCAAAGACGCAAGCCGGCACAGAAGGAGTGGATCCGCAAGCTCGAGTCAAACCCGTGGGTCAAAACCGGAATGTTTGCTGCCTTCGTTCTGGTATTGGGTTTCCTCATATTCTCTCGAGAGCACCCGGAACCGGCGAAATATTTTCTTATTGGTCTGTTGGTGTTTATCATCGCGTTGGCCCAACTTTGGATCAATTTTCCCGAAACTTTTCACAAGAATTCTCGGATCGCTTTGGTTTTTGGGGTCATGCTTTTGCACCTGTGCGTTGCGAAGCTCATCATGGTATTTTGCAGCGATCCGCATGGAACATTGCGCCCCGAGATCGGGGTATTGCTGATCCCCTATGCGTTGGCGCCGCTCGTGCTGTCAGTACTGCTGGGCAAGAACTACGGTATCTACGCGGCTGTCTTCGTCAGTCTTTGGAGTTCCATTCTCTTTCGCGGGGTTGACGCAGTACTGCTCGTGATGTCGCTCATTAGCGGCTTCATTGCTGTGTTTGTTACAATTCAGGTACGCAGAAGAAGCCGTCTTTTGCGGGCCGGCTTTTATGTTGGACTGGCTACCTGGCTGCTGGCCGTATCGTTCGGAATCATCTCGATCTCCTGGCTGCAATTGCCCGATATGGACTGGGGCATGTTCGGTAAACAATCTCTCGCCGCGATCTTGAATGGTATGTTGACCGGAATGGCGGTGGGCGGCGCTTTGCCCCTTTTGGAGTCACTATTCCAAATTACCACGGACATGTCTTGGCTGGAAATGGCCGATCGTAACCACCCCGTTCTTTTGCGGCTTAGTCTCGAGGCTCCCGGCACCTGGCATCACAGCGACGTGGTAGCTGACCTAGCAGAGGTTGCGGCCAACCGAATCGGCGCCAATGGAACAATGTGCCGCGCTTGCGCCTATTTTCATGACATCGGCAAGCTGGTAAAGCCAAACTACTTCTCGGAAAATATTGTTGGGGACGAAAACCCCCATGATGATTTGGCGCCGACAATGAGCGCGTTGATCATTATCGCTCACGTGAAAGAAGGCGTCGATATCGCCCTAAAATATGGGCTGAATCAAAAGGTAATCGACGTTATCCAACAACACCATGGGACTTCTTTAGTCAGCTATTTTTACAAGCGAGCGCTGCAACAACAGCGGGACGCACGTGAGGGTGGCAAAATCATGAATATTCGGGAGGAGGATATCCCGGAGGTTCGAGAGGAAAGCTTTCGTTATAGCGGACCTAAGCCGCAATTCAAGGAAAGCGGAATTATCAGCCTGGCCGATGCCGTGGAGAGCGCAGCCCGTAGTCTGGATAAGCCGACACCGCAAAAGATCGAGCAGCTGGTGAATGAGATCATCAATAAACGGATTGCGGAAGGTCAGCTGGACGAATGCGATCTAACCTTAAAGGAAATTCGAGCAATTGCCGAGACTTTCCGGTTCACGTTGCAAAACATGCTGCATACCCGGATTAAGTATCCCAAGGACGAGGAGAAGGCCGAACAAGAGTCTCGCCGGTTGCGCAATTTGCCGCCGGCATCGGCCGCCTGATGCCCGGGATTTCGTTGCTCAATCAGCAGCGCGCGCGAACCATCGATCTTCAGCTACTATCCCGATTTGCCCAACGCGCTCTGGAAAAGGTGGAAGCGGTTAAGCGAACCGCTTTGCCTGCGGAAATCGTAGCTGTTCTGGTGTCCGACCGACGAATCTCGGCCGTGCATCTACAGTTTATGCAGATCGCTGGCCCGACAGATGTGATCACTTTTCAGCACGGTGAGATCATCATTAGTGTTGAGACCGCACATCGTCAGGCGACCAAACTTGGCAAAGAGCTGTTGCCGGAGCTATGTCTCTATCTGCTCCACGGGCTACTTCATCTGGCGGGATACGATGACACCACCGATTCCGGATTTCGAGAGATGCAGCGATTACAGCGAAAATTAATGCGGGAAATCGGTTCGACTTTCAACAAAAGGTCGCGAAGACAGATTTGAACAGGAGGTCACAGAGATCGCAAAGAGGGTAGCATTTGAAGAATGTGGGATGTAATAAAGGCGAATTTCCTCTCTGAGATCTTTGCAATCTCGTTGTAGGTCGCGAAGAGAGATTTAAACCGAAGCTCACAGAAGATCTCAAAGAGGGTAGCATTTGAAGAATGCGGGAGCGTGATAAAAACGGATTTCCTCTCTGAGATCTTTGCGATCTCGTTGTTTAAGAATCCTTCTCTGCGGCCTCCGGTTGGAGGCTCACGATCCCGCGGCACAATATCGCCTACCCGTGCACGGTTCGTTCGTCCTGCGGAGTGATCGCGTCGCGAATTTCGCTGGCTACGGCGCTTCCGCTACCGTTCATCTTGCTCTCCAGATTCCTTAGCGCTCGAATCCGTTCCAGAACCGGGGGATGAGTGAAGTGCAATCCGACGAGCAGGGGGTGCGGCGTCAGATTTGAAAGACTGTCTTTGCTAAGTTTCTTCAGAGCGAGGGTCAGCGCGCCTGGTTCTCCCGTCGTTTCGCCTGCGAAGCGATCCGCTTCAAATTCGTGACGGCGACTCAAAAAATTCAGTACCACCCCTAAAATGATTGCGAGCGGTTGCATCAGGAGGGAGAAAAGCGCGAAGCCGACGTAGTAAGAGGGATGGGTGACTCCGAACGCTGCGTACAGTTCCGGCCGAGAAAGGCAGAGGGACGCCAGAACAAACAAAAAACAAAGGTTAATTTGTGCGAAAACAAAATGCTGGATCACGTGGCGATGTTTGAAGTGGCCAACTTCATGAGCCAATACCGCGATTAGCTCTGGTACTGAATGATTTTCGATCAGTGTATCGAAGAGCGCGATCCTCTTGTTCTTTCCGAAGCCGGTAAAAAAGGCGTTTGCTTTTGAGGAACGACGTGAGCCGTCGATGACCAAAAGATCCCGGAGCGGGAACTTTTGTTTGTGGCAATAGGTCAAAATCGCTTCCCGCAATGATCCAGCCGGCAACTGAGAAAACTTGAAGAAGAGCGGCAGAATCACCGTGGGTGCGAGGTACATCAGCAGGATTGAAACCGCCGCCGTGAGTAACCAGGCTACCGGCCAAATCTGGAGACCGAAGCGTTCCAAGAGATTGAGCACAATGCTGAGAAAACCGACCGTGAGCAAGGCGGCTAGGGCCCAACCTTTCAGCCGATCGAGCACAAAAGTCTTCAGCGTGGCGCGATTAAACCCGAACCGTTGTTCGATAACAAAGGTCGCATAGGCCTCGAAAGGAAGTTCTAAAAGCTCTCGGGCAGCTGCCAAAGTTCCCAGATAGAGTATGCCGGTGACGACAGACCCTTGATGGAAACTTCTCAACCAGATATCAAGTCGCTCAAAACCGCCCAGACTCCAGAAAAGCAGCAAACAGCCGAGATCGAAAGTGGCGGAGACTAATTCAAATCGAGTTTTTGCTCGGAGATAGCGCTGCGACTCCCGATAGCGATTCGGCTCATAAACGCCGAGAAACTCAGCTGGCACTTTGTCTCCTAAGTTTCTAACATTCAGGACCTTAGCCACTGAATCCAAGAGATAATACCCGATTAAGCAACAAAGGATAAATACGGCTACCATTCCAAAATCAGTTGTTAGAATTGTGGCGTCTAACTTGGCCCAAGGGAATATTCAATTCCAATCTTTCTCGTACCGTTATGAGTAGGAATTGCACAATACCACCTATTACAATTGCAAAATACAAACCGCTTGCGCTTGACTGATCGGTTTAGTAGATTGTTTAGCTAAATGAAACAATGCGAGTCAAGGCTCAAACTCTTGCGTACCGCCCACGAGCTCATCTGGCGTCAAAGCTATGGCTCGGTAGGTGTTGACCAGATTTGCGAGCAATCCGGGGTAAAAAAAGGAAGTTTTTACCATTTCTTTCGATCGAAATCTGAATTAACGGTCGCAGCCTACGAGTATCACTGGGACCAACTGCGGGCTTCTCTGGACCGGGTCTTTTCTGTGCAAAAGACTCCGCTCGAGCGGCTTGATTCGTATTTTAATCAGATATATCAAAATCAGAAAGAGCGCTTCGAGCGGGTTGGCCGATTGCTCGGGTGTCCTTTCGTTTCGCTTGGGTGCGAGTTGAGCACACAGGACGAAAGTATCCGAAAGATGGCTCAACAGATCAGCGAAGGGAAGTGTCGTTACTTGGAAGCTACTCTTCGCGATGGTATTGAGCGCGGCGACATCCCTCCCAGAGACCCGCAGATTCTCGCACGCGAGTTGCACTCATATCTGGTTGGGATCGTACAAGAAGGTAAAATCGCGAACGACCTGCGAGTATTGGAACGAATGCGGCCCGGTGCTTATCGGATGCTTGGTTTGGGTGAGCCTGAGCTCGTTTCCTGATCAGCTATTTTTTCTGATCTACGGTCTTCGCTCGATTTTCTTGCGATCTGTTCGATCGTGCATTGAATCAACAGTGCGGACTTGCGTTCGACGCATACCGAATGCGGGAATAACAATACACAAAAACGACTATGGCACTAAAACCACTGTACGCAGCATCGGCGACTGTAACTTCCGGGCGGGAAGGCTCCGGGGAAACTTCGGACGGCAACGTGAAAGTAACGTTTAATCCTCCGAAAGAGTTGGGCGGTAACCCGAAACCAGGCTCAACCAACCCGGAACAATTATTCGCTTTAGGCTACGCTTCTTGTTTCGGCCAAGCCGTCAAAGTAGTAAGTGGGCAACAGCATGTCGCGATCAAAGACGTGAAGGTTCGTTCGGAAGTAACTCTCGGTAAGACGGATGCGGGCGGATTCGGCTTAGCGGTCAAACTGGCGGTGCATCTACCTGGAGTAGAACACGGCCAAGCCGAGAAAATAGTGCACGCGGCGCATCAAATTTGTCCTTATTCCAACGCGACGCGAGGCAACATTGACGTTCACCTAGCCGTCGAATAACCAGCCAGCGCCGACATGGACTTAGAGCTGAGCGGTAAATCGGCCTTGGTAACCGGTTCCACTGCGGGAATCGGATTTGCCATCGCGCGGGGACTAGCTCGCGAGGGAGCGCGAGTGATTATCACCGGTCGAACCGAGAGGCGAGTGAACGCGGCGATCGATGCGATCAAGAAGAAACACGGGTCCGCGGAAATAGAAGGTTTCGTCGGAGATCTTAGTCTGGCCGAGGTCGCCGCCAGATTGACCTCGGTATACTCCGAGCTTGACATATTGATCAATAATCTCGGCATTTTTGAACCGAAACCGTTCGTAGAGATTACCGATCAGGAATGGATGCGTTTCTTTGAGGTGAACGTCCTTTCAGGAGTAAGGCTATCTCGTTTTTATCTCCCACGAATGCTTAAAAAGGATTGGGGGAGAATCATTTTCATCTCGAGCGAGTCAGCGCTGCAGATTCCGGCAGAAATGATCCATTACGGCACGACGAAGACCGCCCAATTAGCAGTCTCGCGAGGACTTGCTGAATTGACGGTCGGCTCAGGTGTCACCGTGAATTCCATCCTGCCCGGACCAACTGCTTCGGAAGGCGTGAGCGAGTTTGTGGATCGGCTCTCCAACCAAGCAAATCAATCGGCGTCCGATTTTGAAAAACAATTTTTTGAAAAGATGCGACCGACTAGTTTGCTGAAGCGTTTTGCTTCAACCGAAGAGGTGGCTAACCTGGTAGTTTACGTTTCCAGTCCCCTGGCGTCAGCTACCAACGGGGCTGCGCTGCGGGTAGATGGTGGGGTAGTGCGCACAATTATTTGAAGCCCGCGAGAAACGATTAGGTCATCCATGGATCATTCGGAATCCATCCAGTTCCATGAGGCGCCGGGATCGCAAAAGTTACAGCAAGCCGGTATTTCAATTCACCACGATTTTGAACCGGGCGATTTGGGTCAGCTCATACTGATCCATGGAGTGCAGAATTTCCGAGACTACGGGTTCAATCCAGTGCACGAGGCATATTGCGCGAAGATTGCCGGTGATTTCATTCTTTCGGCGGCGAACGATCGATCAAAGGTTTGGTTGGCCAAACAAAAAGCTACCGTGGTTGGTTCGGTCTTTATCTTCGAGCAGCCAAGAAACCAGGCGCAGCTTCGATTATTATTTGTCGATGCATCGGTCCGGGGTTGTGGATTGGGACGCTGGTTGGTGGAAGAATCAGTCAGCTATTGCCGCGCCACAGGTTTCGGCACGGTATTTCTGTGGACGGTGCAGGGTCTCGACCGAGCAATCTCAATCTATTCTTCCCTCGGATTCAAAGAAACCGAGGTGAAAATGACACTCGCCTGGGGCAGGGAGAGTGTTGTGGTACGGTACGAACTAGTAATCGGTGATCGGTAATCACTATACAGTAAACGGTGATTGGTGATCACCGATTACCGATTACCGATTACCGGCTTCCAGCTCTGCCCCGATCCCATTCAATGCCGCCACTGGATCCGCTGCTGCAGTGATTGAACGTCCGATGACTAAATAGTCAGAGCCGGCCTTGAGTGCTTCGGCGGGGGTCATCACCCGCTTTTGGTCACCACGATCCTCTCCGGTTGAGCGAACGCCAGGGGTTACTACCGTGAAATGACATCCAAACCGTTCTCGCAGCGGTCGGATTTCCAGCGGGCTTGCTACGAGGCCAGTGATCCCAGTTGCCTTGGCCAAAGTTGCAAGCAGAAGCACCTGCTCCGCTACATTTGCTTTGGTCCCCACCTCGGCTAAGGTCTGGTCGTTCTGACTCGTTAAGACAGTGACCCCGAGAAGTAAGGTGGACGATTCCGCACGGCCCGCGACCGCAGCTCGACACATTTCCGTTCCACCGCACAGATGGATGGTTAACATGTCCGCGCCCAATGCACAGGCGGAGCGGACCGCTTGCTGAATGGTATTAGGAATGTCGTGAAGTTTCAGATCGAGAAAAACTTTGGCTCCGGTTTTTTTGATCTCTTCAACCATGGCTGGTCCCGCGGCCGTAAACAGTCGTAGTCCAACTTTGAACCATCCCACTCGATCACCGAGCCGTCGTACTAGTTCGCGCGCTTCCTGGGGGGAGACATCTAATGCAAGGATGATTTTATCTTTAGCCAGCAAGAGATCTTTCACAAGATGACCCTGCATGAGGATATTCACTCCCGCCAAGATTAATCTCACACTTGAAGTTCTCGGAAAACGTTCCGACGGCTTTCATGAACTGGCCACGTGGATGATTCCAATAGCTTTGTATGACTGCTTGACGATCGAACCAGCGGCTAAGATGGTTTTCGAATCAAATGTTCCGGAGCTGCAAAGTGACCGCACAAATTTAATAATCCGCGCGGTCGAAGCGTTCCAGAAACTGAGTGGAAGCCCGCATGATTATCGCATCGTTTTAGAAAAGAATATTCCGATCGGAGCGGGGTTAGGCGGTGGTAGCAGCAACGCTGCGGCCACGCTTCGGCTTTTGAACCGAATGGCCGGTGATCCAATTTCGCCGCAAGCTCTATCCGGGTTGGCCGCCGAACTCGGCTCGGACGTTGCGTTTTTTGTCGAGGCCCGTTCTGCCTGGTGCACTGGTCGCGGAGAGAAAATGGAGCTGCGGGATTTTCCGGAAGATCGCTGGCTCTGTTTGGCCAAACCCGGTTTCGCAGTACCCACTGCATGGGCCTATACCACCCACACCAAGCTGTCAGAGCAGCGGAAACGCGGCGAGCCGGCGGAAACGGTGTGGGGCAGTCTGCGCAACGATCTGGAACCCGCCGTTTTTACCAAATATCTGCTGCTTGCGGAAATCAAACGATGGTTCCAACAGCAAGCAGAGACAGAGATTACTCTCATGTCTGGATCTGGTTCGACCACATTTGCTGTTACTGGTGGTTCGGCGTCGGCCAACTCTTTGCGAGAACGGTTTGCCGCGGAATTTGGCGAGAATTTTTGGACATTCGTTGGACAGTTGAATCCCTCGTCATGCTTGGCTATTGCCGAGGACGCCAAGAGCGCCTAAGACTTTTGCATGTCAGAGATTGCCACCCTTGGCCTTATTGCCGGCAATGGCATTTACCCCCTGCTGGTGGCTCGAGCGGCTCGCCAGCGCGGTGTCCGCGAAATTCATGTGGCCGCGTTTGCCAGTGAGACTCGTCCCGATTTGGCTGATGCCGCCGACACGATAGAATGGCTTCGGGTCGGACAGCTTAGTCGATTGCTAAAATATCTTAGCCGCGTAGGAGCACACCACGCCATCATGGCCGGTCAGATCACGCCGAAGAATTTGTTCGAACTTCGTCCAGACCTGAAAGCGCTGATGCTCTTGAGTAAGTTAAAGAAAAGAAATGCGGAGACCCTGTTTGGAGGAGTCGCGGTGGAGTTGGCCAACGCGGGTGTAACTCTGCTGCCGGCAACGACCTTTCTGGAAGATTCTCTGGCTGGATCCGGCTGGCTGGCGGGACCGAAAGCGAAGCGACGGCTTTTAGACGACGCTGAATACGGGTTTACTGTGGCCAAGGAGGTCAGTCGATTGGATATCGGCCAGACGGTCGTAATCCGCCACGGGACTATTTTGGCGGTGGAAGCATTTGAAGGGACAAATGAGGCGATTCGACGAGGCGCGGCGCTCGGAAAAGGGATTGCCGTCGTGGTCAAAGTATCGAAACCAGACCAGGATTTTCGTTTTGATGTACCAGTGATCGGCTGCCAGACGATTGAAATTGCTGCTGAGTCGGGGGTAAAGCTCATCGCGGTCGAGACCGGAAAAACATTGCTGCTGGATCGACCGGCGGTAGAGACTGCAGCCAATCAGCATCAAGTTTCAATTTACGGAATGAACGAATGAGCGAGCTGACTAGAATCGGAGTGGTAGGGGTTGGCAGTATCGGGAAAAATCATGCTCGGATTTGCGCCGAATTGGCAGATGCGCGGTTGTCCGCGGTTTTGGATATCAATCGTGAATCCGCCGAAGTGATCGCTGCTCAATACGGAGCCAAGGTTGCTAATTCACTCGATGAATTCATTTCTCTGGTCGATGCCGCAACCGTAGCAGCGCCAACCGCGGTTCACTACGAGATCGGCAGCGCGCTTCTCAGGCACGGTAAACATGCCTTGATTGAGAAACCGATCACGGAAACTCCGGCTCAAGCGGAGGATCTTGTTCGGTTAGCCAAGGAACGTTCGCTGATCCTCCAGGTTGGCCATATCGAGCGATTCAACCCGATACTAATCGCGCTTGAACAACGCTTTACCCGTCCGCGATTTATCGAATCCCATCGGCTATCGCCTTACCCTTTTCGTAGCGTCGAGATCGGTGTCGTTCTCGATCTGATGATCCATGATCTGGAGATCATCCTGCATCTCGTCCGCTCGCCGGTGAAGAGCATCGATGCCGTGGGAGTGCCGGTCCTGAGCAAGGGAGAAGATATCGCCAATGCCCGCATCCGTTTTGAGAATGGGTGCGTCGCGAACGTGACGGCTAGCCGGATTAGTCCGGAGAAAATGCGCAAGATTCGCGTATTCCAAGAAGACGCTTACCTTTCGCTAGATTATCAGGCGCAGGCCGGAGAAATTTATCGCTTGGTCAACGGCCAAATAACGCGTGAGTCGGTGGCGATGGAGAAGGAGGAGCCGTTAAAACGAGAGCTGCAATCTTTCGTCGAATGCGCGCGACGCGGGTTGCAACCGGTGGTCTCCGGATCTGGGGCAACCGCTGCCTTGGAATTAGCCATCGAAATTACCGAGATGATCAACGCGTTTATTGCGAGTCAGCAGAATGCTTGAAGAGCAAAATGCGTGCTAAATGAGTTAAATTTCTGAGTGTGTCGACATGACGAGGTCCGCAGACTTTGCTTTCCAGGCTAGTTCTTCATGAAGCTTTACATCATAGCCGGAGAATCCAGTGGTGACGCACATGCCGCCGTGCTCATGCACGAGCTGCAGTCTTTGCGGCCAGACATCCAATTTTATGGTGCCGGTGGTCCAAGGATGCGCGAAATAGGCGGCTCCGGCATCTTTGACTGGACCCAGGAAGCAGTCGTCGGTCTCTGGGATGTATTAATGAAGTACTCGTACTTTCGGACCCAATTTCATCGGATGTATCGCGAGATCTGCCAGTTGCTTCCCGATGCAGTGATTTTTGTCGATTATCCGGGGTTCAACCTTCGGCTGGCAAATTACCTGCATCGCAAAGGCTATCCGGGCAAAAAGATCTACTACATCAGTCCCCAAGTCTGGGCGTGGAATCGAGGACGAATTGTGAAAATGGCCAGATATCTCGATCTTATGATGTGCATCTTTCCGTTCGAAAAACCGCTGTACGAAGCGAGTGGCTTGCGCACGGAGTTCGTCGGTCATCCAATGATCGCCGAGCTTGAGGCAAAACGAATATTAGTAAAACGCGATCCCAAGCTGATCGGTCTGCTGCCAGGCAGCCGGGAACGAGAGGTGCGCCGGATATTTCCTGTCATGCTGGAGGCAGCCAGCATTCTTATGCGACGAGATCCTTCCCTTCGCTTCGAAGTCTCGGCGGCATCGGAGAAGTTAGGCGAATTGATCGAGCAGATTGCTGTTCGCCATGATTTCCCCAGAATTCCCATCGGAGTATCTCACTCGATTGAGCTGATGCAACGCGCGTTTGTCGGAATGGTCGCTTCCGGCACCGCCACGATGGAAGCGAGCTTTTTCCGATTTCCGTTTGTTCTGCTATACAAAGTCTCCTGGCTTACGTTTGTGCCCGGTCGTTTGTTGGTAAAGGTAAATTACCTAGGGATGCCAAATATCCTGGCCGCGCAGCCGCCGATCATTCCGGAGTTTATTCAACATCAAGCTGTCCCGGAGCATATCGCGGAATCAGTCTGGGCTCTCTATTCGGATGAAGCAACCCGGACTAAGATGATCAATTCGATGGATGAGATTATCCTGCAGCTAGCGGAAGAAGAAGCAGGCCATCGTGCAGCAGAGGTCGTTTTGCAGGAGCTGGGCGTGCCGGTTTTGCGATAGGACTCCCGCCCGATAGGATCTATGGGACTTATGGGTCTCATGGAACTTTGTGGTCTTTGCGATCTCTTTGCTCAGAATTCTGTCTTGGTGTCTTCTGGTAATTCGTGCCCGCGCTTTTCTCCTTTGAAGAGCGTCCATTTTATCCTAAAAATCGGAAGCTTCTGAAGCGGTCGCCTATGCCAGAGACCAAGCGCTACAAGCAATACGAGATCCTGCGACGTCCGGATGGGACACAGTGGGAACTTGGTTCTGGGGCAATGGGTACGACCTACAAGGCGTTTGACACCAATCTAGAGCGCGCGGTGGCCTTGAAGATCATCAACGACGCCTTTCTCGGGAACGACACCGCCCGCCAACAGTTCCTGCGTGAAGCTCGTTCTGCTGCCGGTTTGCGGCACCCTAATATCGCTTCGGTTTACGATCTGGGAACGGATCAGGACCAATATTTCTATGTCATGGAGCTGATCGATGGGATCACCGTGAAAGAAAAGGTTCAGCGCGATGGACCGTTTAATCTAAGCGACGCCCTTGGGTTGATCGTACAAGTCGCTTCAGCGCTTTCGGCCGCCGAACGTCAGCAATTGGTGCATCGAGATCTGAAGCCGGCTAACTTAATGCTCACCGACGAGAACGGCGACCAAGTTGTTAAGATCATTGATTTCGGCTTAGCTAAGAAGATCCTGCCCGCAGGCGAAGTCTCTGGCGCATTCACCATTGCCGGAGGATTCGTCGGCACTGCTGAATTTGCCAGCCCGGAGCAGATTCGCGAAGCCGATTTGGATGCGCGGTCTGATATCTATTCGTTAGGTGCAACGCTTTTCTTCATGTTGACCGGAAGACCTCCTTTCACGGGCGCCGCCGGGGAAGTAATGAGTCATCATCTCTATAAAGCAATTCCGTTGGAGCCGCTTTCAGATCAACCTTCGGCAGCGATTGAGCTGGTCCAACGAATGATGGAAAAGGATCGCGAAAAAAGGCCGCAGAATGCTGCCGAACTGCGGCAGTTGATTGAGAGTTCCCTTCGGCAACTATCGGCGCCGGCGGACCTCGATCGTTTCAGACTGGTCGAACCCAAGGAGGAGACGCCGCAAGGGCAATGGTTCCGGGCTTTGGATGAGCGTACTCGCCAACCGGTCGAGGTTTTTATTTTCGATCGTGACCTCGTATCCGATACAACCTTTTTAGCTACCTTAAGGACACAGATTGAGCTGGTGGGAAAGGCCGCCCATCCGTTGCTGCGAGGAATCCTATCTTTGGAAGAAACCACCGAGCACACGTTTCTCGTCGAGGAAGTGGAGTTAGGGCTATCATTGCAGGAGCTTCTGCGGAAACGTCAGCAACTCACTCCGTCAGAAGTCGCTATTCTACTTACCCGGCTAGCTTCTCTCGCTGATTATGCGCAAGGTCAGGGCCTTTCGCTACTCGATCTCACATTGCGTGGAATCCGTCTGAGCACCTCAGCCGCTACTGACAACGCAACTCCGCTGTTGGATCTTGATTCTTGGAAAGCGTTGGAGCTAAAGGTAGATCCAATTGATCTGTCCCTCATTACGTCGAAGTTGACCGGATCAGCGGGTGCGGCGACATGGCAAGGCGGCGTGACACTGCTTAACGTCGCCGGTGCGACCGGTCCGAGAAGCAGCTATCTGCGTTTGCTGAGTCTGCTCGGTTACGAACTGATGGGCGGACAACGGAGCCAGATGGAAAGGACCGGACGGATGTCGCCGCTTTCAGAAATTAACGAAGAGGCGAACCTGATCTTGCGGAAAGGGGCGGTTGATGAATTTGGTTCAGCCACAGAGATGGCCAATGCGTTTAAGCGGACGCTGGAGACGCATTTTCAACAACCGGCTAGCCACACCAGCGCGATATTGGGTCAATCCGCTCCAACTTCGCGCCAAGTGCCGCCCGGGCAAGCTTTGGGAAGTAGCACGGCTCCACCGATTAACCGTCCTACGAAAGCTAATCAATCGACGGTAACGCCTCCCGTTGTACTACCTCCGCCGCTACCGGTTACTGCTTTTTCTGCGGCAGGACCTGGAAAGAACCTATCGCGAGAAGCGGGCCGGCTCCGCCAGGTCCCGCAGCCAGCGAACGAGACGGCAAAGTCGATTTGGCAGAGACCAATCATTTTGATTGGAGCAACTCTATTTTTGGCCCTTGGTTTGGGCGCTTTGGCGTGCTACCTCACGATTCAGCAGCTCGTCCAAATCGCGGCCGATAATGGCCGCCAGCCGCAGCTAGTCGATAAACAGGAGACACCAGTTCAAAAGCCGGTTGAGCAAGAGAAGCAACAAAGTTCTTTTGCGCGAACGCTTAGCGCGCCCGGACAGTACGCTACCGTCCAATCCGCTATCGACGCCGCAAAACCGGGAGATACCGTGTTAGTTAAGGCGGGGGTTTATAGTGAAAAACTCAAATTTAAGGACGGCATTTTATTAAAGGGCGAGAGTCGCGATACCACCATCATTCGATATGCTGCTTCCCCCACTGCATTAGTTGGTGAAAGTAGTTACGACGCCCCGCTCGAGATCCGTAACTGCAAATCTGGCCAGGTAGAGCAGTTGAGCTTTGAACAGACAGCAGCCGATCCGCGCCAAGCGACGGCGGGGAACAACATTTGCCGGATCGACGGCGTCATTGTGGTGAATTCGTCGATCGTTATCAAGAATTGCCGGGCCACCAGCGCGGCGGCTTGTGGAATCGACGTCTCCGGCGCAGGATCCGCGCCGACTCTGATTGAGAATCAATGTAGCCTTAGTGTGTTCTCTGGAATCTTATTTGAAGATGGTGCCCAGGGAACCGCTGAAAATAATATATGTGAGCAAAACCAAGCAGATGGGATCTGGGTCGTTGGTCCTGGGACAGCTCCCAATCTCACGACTAACGAATGTCGATCAAATAAGCGCGAAGGCATCTTTTTCTTGAGAGGAGCACGTGGCCGAGCCGAACAGAATGTATGCGAGCAGAATGTTGAATGTGGAATAGGCGCTTTCGATCCGGGAACGGCCCCGGAATTGGTTAGAAATCAATGCCGATCGAACCGGCTTCACGGTATTTTCTTCAGCCACGGTGCCCTTGGCCGAGCGATCGAGAATATCTGCGAGTCAAATGGCGATAGTGGAATCGCGATCCGAGCCGCCATGCCATTCGTAAGCGGGAACACATTGAGAGGAAACTCTCATTATGGGCTCGCTTATGACACTGCCGCAAAACCGACCTTCGGGGTGACGAATCAAATTAGTGGGAATAAATTGGGTGAGGTAATCCCGAACACGGTCTTCAAATAGAAATCAGGCTTTTGTCCGAAAAGCTTAGCGGTGACGGATTGCTGCGGTGGTAAGGATCTACTCGTTTCACAGCATTCTTGCTTGTGGCCATTGTCGATTCGGATTCATTTTGTCGAGTGGATGATCTGAGACCCTTTTTGCAGTCGCTGTGGGCACCCTGGCGAGTCGAGTACTTCGAACGCACTGATAGCTCGCGCGATTTTTTGCGCCGTGCTGCCGAATGCACTAACGACGTCGATTACTACGTCGTCTATCGACGCAAGTCCGCCTTTCTCATGATGAATCTTTACCCATATTCCGCTGGCCATTTAATGGCTGTACCCTATCGCGAAGTATCGACGCTCGAGGAACTGCTGGCAGCGGAAAAACTCGAGCTGATCGACCTTTCGATTTACGCGCAGCGTCTTCTGCGTGAGGTGGTGAAGGCCGAAGCATTCAACATCGGATGGAATCTCGGTACCGCAGCCGGAGCCGGGGTAGAAGCACATTTGCATCTGCATATCGTGCCGCGGTGGGCAGGTGACCATAATTTCATGACGGTGATTAGCGGCACGCGGATTATTCCGCAGGGCTTGCGTCCGCTTTACGAAAAGCTGCGCGAGGCGACCGGCCGAACCGCGTTTCCGGCCGACAATAGCGCAGCCAATCATTGAAGAGGAAGAAATGCGGAGTGCGGAATGCGGATTGCGGTATGTGGAGAGGCGCCGAAGCGCAGCCAGGTCTTAGCCTGGGCCGCTAGGCTCAGGAATTGGTATCCAACCGCGCAGCGCTGTAAGCGCGTGGGAAGAGCGGCAGAGTCTCTATTCCGCAATCCGCATTTATCAACTCGTATATCCTCCATCCATGACTAAATTGCTGCCAGTGAAATAGCTGTTGGCATCAGATGCGAGATAAACGACGGCGGTAGCTACTTCTCTTGGCTCGCCCACGCGTCCCATTGGGGTGAAATCGAGCCAATACTTGTACCAATCGTTTTGCGACATGCCGGCTTTGTTCTACGCTCGAGAGTGAGGCTCTGGTGTTTCTATTCCGCAATCCGCAATCCGCATTCCGCATTTACCAACTCGTATATCCTCCATCCATGACTAAATTGCTGCCAGTGAAATAGCTACTGGCATCAGACGCGAGATAAACGACAGCGGTAGCTACTTCTCTTGGCTCGCCGACTCGTCCCATTGGCGTGAAATCGAGCCAATACTTGTACCAATCATTTTGCGACATACCGGCTTTGGTCATTTCGGTGCCGATATATCCCGGTGAAACACTGTTGACGCGGACACCGCGTTTAGCCCATTCGGCGGCCAATGATTTGGTCAACATTATCACGGCAGCTTTGGAGGCATTGTAGGCGGCCTGCGGCTGCGGATAATTGGAGATCAGGCCCGACATCGATGCAGTGTTGATGATGCTTCCTTTGCCTTGTCGGAGCATGACCTTGCCGAATTCCCGACAACAATAGAAGACAGCGTTCAGGTTGATATCAATCACCCGGAGCCAGTCTTCGCTACTGCATTCCTCCGACGGCACATTGTGGGCAATGCCTGCATTATTGAATGCGATATCGATGCGAGAGTGTTTAGCAACAATGTCGTTAGCCAGCTTGGCGACTTGCTCTGGCTTCGTCAGATCAGTCGCAAAATAATCGCCCTCGAATTCTTTTGCTGCCTTTTCTCCCAGTTCGCGATTGATATCGACGATCACAATTTTGGCGCCGTTTTCGCGCAGGGCGCGGGCAGCCTCAAATCCTATGCCGCCAGCTCCACCGGTCACAACGGCGATGCGGTCATCTAAAGGGGTAAGGGGAGAGTAACTCATGATGGACGAACAAAATAAGGAGGATG
>JBEEIB010000069.1:0-3955 GCA_041167675.1 Verrucomicrobiota bacterium | reverse complement strand
GGGTTGTTAAACACCTCATCGACAAGCGCCGACAAATTCGACGCGTCTAAACCGTTTAAAGAGGTTGTTTTGCCGGTCTTTTTGTCAGCGATTCTTGCAGCGACGCCTGGCTGATCGTTGGTTACCGGAATGGCGATTTGAGGAACTCCTTGAGTCAGGGCTTCAAGCACTGTGTTGAATCCCGCATGGGTGATGCACACCGATGCCTTTTTCAGTAGTTCCAGCTGAGGCGCATTGTTAACGACAATTGCATTGTTCGGTACAGGCACGATCTGCTCGGGACGTAGTAAATTGCCGATCGAAAGCACTAATTGTAAATCCCTATGTTTTGAGACGGCAGCTGCGATAGCGCTGAAGACGTCCGAGTTGCCAATCTGAACTGTTCCCATCGAGGCATAAACGATGGGTCCTCCCGTCAATTGGTCCCACGGAAACGGGAAATCCAGTCGGCCTTTACCGTCATGGAACGGACCTGCGTAGTGGAACTGCTCAGGCCAATGAGAGCTTTCAAAGTCAAACTCGCGAGGACATTGTGTGATCCAGGGGCGATCCGAGAACAAAAAGGATGGGTCCTTCCAATTGGCCTTGATTCCGGCTCTCTTCGCTTGTGCGATTACCTCTGCGTTGCTGCGTATGAGCATCTGAGTAAACTTTGAGACGCCCTGGCGGTTTCTTTTTATGGCTTCGGGCGTATTCTCGTGCGCCCAATCATAGACACAGAGGGGTGTATACCCCGAATAATCGAAGTGAAGTGCGTTTGACACAATGGCGTATGGCATCCCAAGACGCATTGGGATTATTTCGCCGTAGAAATCGTAATTATCGACTACGAGGGCATCAATGCCTGTTGAAGACAGTAGATTCGGTAATTTACTCCACTTTACTTCGTTTAATGCCGCAACCGCATTAACAGTGAACTGCAGACCTTCCTCCCCTTTTAGCCTGCTCACTGTTCCGACTATCTCACCGAGTTTATCAGGCGAAAACTCTCTCTCAGCAAAAGGGACAAACGGCAGACCGGCAGCACGAGCAATCGATTCGCCCACTGGCGGAGAAAACATCACGACATCATGGTTGCGTGATTGAAGCTGACGAGCCAGTGCGCTCATTGGATTCAAGTGACCCGGATTAGGGAGACCAATAAAGCCGATTTTCATAAATATTTAAGCGATTCAATGACTTCTCAAAGTGTGTGCTATTTAACCGCGAGCGGCTGTCTTTTGTTCTGCGAGGCATTCCGAACGGCGATACCCATCACCTCGAAGTGTGCACCGAAGAGGAGATCGTTAACGCCGATGAAATCCCGGGCAGGATAGGGACTCTTTAAAGTTGAGGCATACGCCTTGTTGAAGGCGCCATATAGCTTCAGATCGGTGCAGTAGATCTCCACATACCTGAGATCCTCCATGCTCATACCGGCCTCTTTCAGCGTCAGTTCGACCGAGTGAAGGACCGGTCGGGCCTCCTCCTCAGGATCGTCTGGAGCTTTGCCGACGGCTGGGTCGACACCCAGATGGCCGCTGACGTAAAGAGTATCCCCAAGCTCCAGTCCAGGACTGAAGGGTAGTTTGGCAACGCTTTTGGCAGACATCGTGGTCGGCTGTTGCGCAAGGGAGACTGCGGAAGTGAGCAACGCAAATGTAGAAAGAAGGGGACCAATCAAAAAACGTTTCAACCAATAACTCCTGATAGATTCAGTTGGGGTTACTTACTCTTCTTCGGCAATCCGAAGCCTTGCTCTAGCAAGTCCGCCGCGACTGAGAGTCCGTTCCTCTTGGCGATAGCCTTCTGGATCGAACGCGAATTGTCGCGGTAGGTAGGGTTGTTAAATACCTCATCAAGGTGGCCCAACAGGAGCGATGGGTCCAACTCGTCTAATGAGGTTACTGTACCAGTCTTTTTGTAAGCGATTCTCGCAGCGACGCCGGGCTGATCGTTGGTTACCGGAATGGCTATTTGGGGAACAGCTTGAGTCAGGGCTTCAAGCACGGTGTTGAATCCCGCATGGGTGATGCAGACCGATGCCTTTTTCAGCAGCTCCAATTGGGGCGCATTGTTAACGACGATTGCATTGTTCGGTACAGGCCCGATCTGCTCAGGATGGAGTACCATGCCAATCGAAAGTACTAACTGTAGATTCTTATGCTTGGAAACGGCAGGGGCGATCGCGCGGAACACATCTGCGTTGCCAGTCTGAAGCGATCCCATCGAGGCATAAACGATGGGTTCTCCGGTCAATTTGTCCCACGGAAAATCCGTCTCCATCCGGCCTTTTCCATCATGTAACGGACCCGCGTAGTGGAACTGTTTCGGCCAATGAGAGCTTTCAAAGTCAAATTCCCGAGGACACTGTGTGATCCAGGGGAGATCCGAGAACAAAGAGGATGGATCCTCCCAGTTTGCTTTGATTCCGGCTCTCTTCGCTTGTGCTATTACCTCTGCGTTGCTGCGCATCAGCATCTCAGTAAACTTTGAGACCCCTTGGCAATTTCTTTTTATAGCTTCGGGCGTATGCTCGTACGCCCAATCATGGATGCAGAGGGGTGCATGCCCCGAATAATCGAAGTGAAGTGCGTTTGATAGTATGGCATATGGCATTCCAAGATGCATCGGCACTACTTCGCCGTAGAATTCGTAATTATCGAGGACAAGGGCATCGATGCCATTTGAAGACAGCAATTTCGGCAACGTTTTCCACTTCACTTCGGTTATCGCCGCGATCGCGTCGATAGTGTATTGCAGAGCTTCCTCTCCCTTTAACCTGCTTATTCCCTTGATCATTTCTGCCGCTCCCTCGACCGGAAACTCCTTCTCGCCAAACGGGACAAACGGAAGATCGGCAGCGCGAGCGGGCGGCTCCGCAGCGGACAGAGAAAACATCACGACGTCATGGTTGCGTGCTTGAAGTTGACGAGCCAGTGCGCTCATTGGATTGAAGTGACCGGGAACAGCGGGACAGATAAAACCGATTTTCATAATTGCTTTAGTGATTCGATGATTTTCACTGAAGACATGGTGATTCTCTTGGAGCTTTGCGCGGTTTTTTGGTAGAAAACCGCTCTCAGAACAAACGGGAAGCCGGCAATGATCTATTTTTGATCGGCGCCAATTCCACAGGCTGAAACGACAGGAAGCAGTGGACGCTCGATCGAAGAAAGAGGCTTTTGCATAGCAATTATCTCTGTTCCGGAGAAAGGTTCTTTGCCTTCGTATAACCTTACTCCAGTAACAAACGGTAGGTTTTGAAAAAGGGGCTAAGCGTCCTCGTTTTCTTCTCCACTTTTCGCGTTAATAGCAACTTTTGTCTATTCTGTTATGTGTTAGCGCTAAGCCCGCTCTCACGGGGCTCGGCAACTTTTCGCGTTCTGATACGCCGTTTGTATGTCGGCCACGAGCTAGTAGTGTGGAGTGTAGAATGGCTGGCGGAGCCTGTCTATGCACGGCAGGACCGGGTCATGGTGATGCATAACGGCACGACGCAAGCGCTAGACTCTTAGACCACAATCTGTGGCCTTCTGCGGTTCAGCAGCCTCTTAGGAGGTAGGCCGAAAATTCTTTTGAAATGACGTGTAAGATGGCTCTGATCGACGAAACCGACACGGTATGCAGCTTCGCTGATGGTGAACTTTCCTGTTGTCAGAAGTTCCTTCGCTTTTCTCACCCTGGCCTCGACGACATACCGGTAAGGCGACTGGCCGGTAGATTCTTTGAACAGCCTGGTGAAGTGATAGGGACTCAGGCCAACCGCCTGAGCAATCCCGGAAACAGTTAAGTCTGTGTCCAGTTGATCTTGAATATACTCGACAGCACGCACCAGCTTTTCGCGCGGCAACCCACCATACTGTCTTTTCGGCCCGAGCACTGCCGCGCCATATTCGCGTAGGAGGTGAACGCCGAGCGCTGTTGATAATGCCTCCCCGTACATGCGGTCAAGGGCATCGCCGCTCTGGACTCC
>JBEEIB010000068.1:0-4689 GCA_041167675.1 Verrucomicrobiota bacterium | reverse complement strand
CGGGATCAAGAAACCACCTAACACCGGACCGATAATTCCCGAGATGTTGAGTTGCAAACCGCTTAAGGTCGCTGCCGACGGGAGCTCGCCGTCTGAGACGACCTGGGGCACAATCGAAGTCCAGGCTGGCGCGTTGAAAGCGAACCCGACGCCAACCAAAAATACGCTTGCCAGGATGGTGTAAGGATTGAGCAGATGCAGCCAACCGAGCACCGCTAATCCGGCGGCCATAGCTGCCAACCAAAGATTGATCGCACATACGAACTTCTGACGGTTCACCTTATCGGCGAGGACGCCGGCGGGCAGGGTGAACAAAAAGAAAGGGAGCGATCCCACAGTCGCCATGAGCGAAATCAAAACCGGCGAGCCGGTGACCACGTTCATCATCCAGGTCGCCGCGCTATTGTGGGCGGCCACGCAGGTTCCGGAGATCACGGTGGCAATCCAGAGTCTTCTGAAAGCCGGATTTCGCAGGGCCGTCCAAGTGGAACTCTCAGTCATCACCCGTTTACAAACAGATTCAGTCTTCCGAGTTTCAGGACCTGTGCGATCGCTTGAAATTTTGTTCCGAAACCTGACCTAGTGGGCTACTATCAGAGAACACGCGATTCTTTGTGAAGCGGGAACAAAGTCCGCCAGCGGAGGGTGCTGCGAGTTTTCACACCACGCGCTGGACGATCGTCATGCAAGCCGCGCAAAGCCAGGTGCAAGGGGGGCAGGCGGCTTTGGCTGAACTGTGTCGACTTTATTGGTATCCACTCTACGTCTTCGCCCGGCGGCGCGGGCATTCGCCGGACGACGCCCAAGATTTAACCCAAGGTTTTTTTCTGCACCTGTTGGAACACCGGGCGCTTATTACTGTCGACCGGCTCAAAGGCAAGTTTCGGTCGTTTTTGCTGGCCTCTTTTCAAAACTACCTTTCCGTCGAGGCATACCGGGCGCGCTGCCTCAAGCGAGGCGGTAACCGCGAATTTGTTTCTCTTGATTTAGAAGACGCCGAGAACCGCTATCGCCTGGAGCCGGTAGAGTATCTAACGGCGGAGAAAATCTTCGACGCTCGATGGGCGCTAACCTTGCTTGACCGAGCGATGACCCTCTTGCGCGAGGAATACGCCGCCCAAGGAAAAACATCACTGTTCGAATCTCTGAAGGTTTTCCTGGGAAGCGTCGGCGAAGGCTCGCCATCGTACGAAGAGGTCGCAAAGGCGTTGGGTGTCGGTTTAGGTGCTGTGAAAACCCTTATCCACCGTTTGCGCAGACGGTATAGCTTTATATTGCGCGAGGAGATAGCCCGCACGGTGTCAGATCCGGCAGAGATCGAGGATGAGATCCATGCGCTCTGCGAAGCTGTTGTCGCGTCTGGAGGGCGGTTAGGTCCGTGAGTACGGAGGAACCACGCACCTGCCCCGACTGCGGCAGTGGGTTTTCTGGAGCGATGCAATTCTGTCCAGTGTGCATGCTTCGCAAGGCTCTGGATTCAGAGGTTGAATCGGGCGAATCTCCTTCTGAACATTCGCTCGAGCCTACGGCGGAACGGTTGGCGCAACGCTTTGAAAACTATGAGCTGATGACGGGCGAAGACGGTCGGCCGCTCGAGCTGGGTCGAGGTGCAATGGGCGTCACCTACAAGGCGCTCGACGTTGATCTGCGATGCCCTGTGACCCTCAAGGTCATTAGCGAACGGTATCTGGGCGACGAATCGGCGCGGCTTCGTTTCTTGCGCGAGGCGCGTGCGGCCGCCAGCGTGCGCCACCCGAATATTGCCTCGGTCTTCCACCTGGGCAGAACCGGCGAGAACTACTTCTACGCGATGGAGTTTGTAGGAGGGGAAACGCTCGGGAGCCTTGTCAGGCGCTCCGGCCGGCTGGAGACAGGGATGGCACTGGAAATCGTATCACAGGTAGCAGCGGGATTGACTGCGGTGCACAAACAGAAGCTGGTTCACCGAGACATCAAACCAAGCAACATCATGGTGAGTATCGATGAGGGAGGCGCGGTGACCGCGAAAATCATCGACTTGGGCTTGGCCAAGTCGCTCGATGAGCCGGGTGTTCAAACCACGATTTCAACACCTGGGGCCTTTGCTGGGACACCCGAGTTTGCCAGCCCCGAGCAGTTCGCGGGAGTCCCGGTCGACATCCGCTCGGATCTGTATTCGCTCGGTGTCACGCTCTGGGAAATGCTTACTGGCCAAGTTCCATTCCGGGGCGCGCCTGGCGAAGTAATGCATCAGCATCAACATGCGCCGTTACCGCTCGGACAGCTCGAAGCTGTCCCGCAGCCAGTCGCTGCTCTGCTTGGGGTGCTCCTTGAGAAAGACCCCGGGCAGCGCTTCCAGAACCCGGCCGAACTTTTGAAGGCCATAGCGACGATAAAAGGCGCTATCGATGGACGCCGTAGAATCACTCGTCAGAGTCTACAGAAGTCGCCCTCTACCCCTTCTCCTGTCGGAACTCGCAAGCCGCCACGAAGACTGGGACCGAAGAAAATTTCAGTAGCCAGATTACCGGTCACCGGAAGCGATGTCTTTGGTCGAGATGAGGACGTCGCTTTCCTCGATCGTGCATGGGCAAACCAGGACGTCAACGTCGTTACAATCGTTGCCTGGGCTGGGCTCGGGAAGTCGACGCTCGTCAATCATTGGCTCCGAAGGATGGTTGCTGAACATTATCGTTCTGCGGAACTCGTTTTTGGCTGGTCCTTCTACAGACAGGGCACTAGTGGAGGTTCGTCGTCCGCAGATGAATTTCTTGACGCGGCTCTCGCTTGGTTTGGTGATAAGGATCCACGAGTTGGAACGGCATGGGAGAAGGGCGAGAGACTCGCGAAGCTCGTCGCGCATCGTCGAACCCTACTGGTTCTGGATGGCCTGGAGCCGCTCCAAAACCCGCCTGGTCCGCAAGAAGGACGGCTGCGCGACCCCTCCCTCCAGGCGCTTCTGCGCGAGCTCGCTGCTTTCAATACCGGACTTTGTGTGATTACCACGCGGACACCGGTCGCCGATATTGCGGATCACGAGGGTGCCTCAGCCCTGCGTCGTGAGCTGGAACAACTATCCAGCGACGCCGGTGCGAAGCTGCTCCGAGCGCTGGGCGTAAAGGGGCATGAGGCGGAGTTGCGAAATGCCAGCGACGAGTTCAGTGGCCATTGTCTCGCTCTTACGCTTTTGGGCAGCTACCTGACAGATGCCTATAATGGAGATATTCGTTGCCGCGAAGAAGTGTCGAAACGTCTTGCTCACGACGTACGACAGGGAGTCCATGCCCGAAAAGTTATGGAATCTTACCAAACCTGGCTGGGAGAGAGTCCTGAGCTAGCGATCCTCCGGATGTTAGGTCTATTTGATCGGCCCGCGGATGAGCAGACGTTTCGTGTTCTGCTGAAATCGCCTGCGATTCCTGGCCTGACAGAGTCATTAACCGATTCGAGCCCGACCGAGTGGCGAGCGATTCTTGCCAGGCTAAGGAGAACAAGGCTCCTCGCCGGTGAAGATCCGCATAATCCCGGACAATTGGATACGCATCCCCTGGTTCGTGAATACTTTGGCGAACAGCTCCGGAGTCAACAGACGGATGCCTGGAAGGAATGTAACAGGCGGCTCTTTCATTACTATCGAACGCTTGCGCCGCAGCTGCCGAATAGTTTCCAGGAAATGGAGCCACTTTTCTCAGCAGTGATCTGTGGCTGCAATGCCGGTCTGTTTCGAGACGCGCTCCATGAAGTTTACATTCCGCGGATTCAGCGGGGGGATGCCCACTTTGCGGCAAAGGTTCTTGGAGCAACAGGGCCGTTGCTCTCCTCTTTAGTTCATTTTTTCGCAGACGGCCGCTGGGGGTCGCTGGTCGAAACGGCCGCCGAGGGACAGAGTCTCACCGCAGAAGATAAGCTCTTCATCCTCATGCAGGCGGCGAAATATCTAACGGCCACGCGAGGATTGGGAGCACCAGAGGCCCGAATTTGTTATGAGCGCGCCGAGCCTTTGTGTCAGTCTCTTAATCAACCCCGGCTCCAGTGTTTGGCACTGAGGGGTCAGTGGCGCTATTACCTCATCACGGACAAGCTGTCCGTTGCAATTCAGATTGCGGAACGAGGTTACTCACTGGCGCAGGAACAGAACGACGCGGCGCTAAAGATTGGAGCCTGCGCCGCTTTGGCAGCGAATCTCTTTTTTTTGGGTGATTTCGAGTCCGCGCGACGATACGCGAGGCGTGGTGTTCAGATCTGGCGCTCGGGAGGCGTAAAATTTCCTCCGGAAGACCTGGATATGCCGGTCGTCGGCTGTCTGTGCCATGGGGCGCTATCCAAGTGGCATCTTGGAGAGATCGCCTCCTGCAAAGCGAATATCGAGGAAGCGATCTCACTAGCAAAGGAGCTGAATGATTTGACCGCGTTAGCCCTGGCGCTAGACTGGGCAGCGGCGCTCGGTAACTGTGAGCGTAATCCTACTGAAGTGGACCGCTTGGCGTCGAAAATGATTGAACTCTCCACGCGGCACAATTTTTTCTTATGGCTAGCGCTAGCAACATCACACCGCGGTTGGGTGCGCGGCGCTGGCGGTAACGCGGCGGAAGGTATTTTGTGCGTTGAACAGGGAATAAGAGACGTTCGGACGACTGGTATTCGGCTAAGCCTCCCATATTACCTCGCATTAAAAGCTGAAGTATTACATCTGGCGGGTCGCACCCCCGA
>JBEEIB010000067.1:0-5887 GCA_041167675.1 Verrucomicrobiota bacterium | reverse complement strand
GAGATCGGCTACGCTGATGATTCGCTCATCGTGCGCACCGTCCTTAGCCGCCACCAAGATGTTTTCTGTGACTACTGCCGTTTTCGAAAAATTCGCTGGTCGAAGATCTCCTTTGCCCCTTAGCGAGCCGCCGGACGTCCGTTTTAGCAAAGTGTCTAAGCACTTTCGAAGCTTGGACATTTTTTGGGTTCTTCTCCGCGCTTTCATGTGCTTTGATGACCTAGCGCCATAGAGTGGAGAAGAGCGTGGGAAACTTGTCCAGAAGGAGCTTAACGGGTCAGATGAGAGCACGGAGGAACGCCGACAGCCTTACACTCTTAATCACTGGGTTGTAGGTTCGATTCCTACACGGTGCAATTGGCTTTATTGGAGAAACGTACAATAGTATAACAACTGATAATACAGTTATTTAAGATTGTTATTTTCGTGAAAAGCCATGGTCCAAAGAGCAGATCGATGCGGTCGAAGCTTCGATGCCCCTTGGAGGCATCGGTGACGAGAGCGACTTTTTTCGCGAGGTTCATCGCCTGCAACAATTGAATTGCGAAAAATGACAAGCCCAGACAAAGAGCGAGTCGCGACTTTTGTTTAATATTTTCATGGCGATACAGCCGGGCGCGGCCGATGAAATGTGGACGCGCCGTAGCTCGAAAAGCGAAGGCGGTTCGCACCTGGAAGGTGCGTCTACTGTATCAACTCCAATCAAGAATCGAACAGGTAGGCTGGGATCCGGGTCCGTAAATTCGATTACCGACACATAACCTGCGCTCTGAGCGTGTATTGGAATTGATGCGGAGCGAGTACGGCATGAATTACGGTTTGCCAGCGTTAGGAGACGAGGTAACATTGACAGTCACGGTCGAAGGCATCCGCAAGTAACTAACCTCGGCCGAGGGAGCGAGAGTATGGACGCGTTCGTCATCTCGAAGCTGGCTTTTCTACTGGCCGTTGGAGTCGCCGGTTTCGTTGGGTCCATTGTCCTTGGTCGGCTCTTGGTCAAAGAACCCGAACAACTGCGAGTCGCTCTCTGGTGGTTACTCGCCGTTATCCTCGCCGCAAGTTGCGCATGGGTAAATGGTGGCTGGCCGTTTCCGCCGCGCGAGAGCCAACATTGGATTGGGTACGTACTCTTGTTCGCGGCGCTTCTTCGGAGCGTTCGCTTCTTGACCGCACAACTCTTTTCGGCTCTGGCAAGCGCAACTCTGGGCGTCGTGGTTACTCTGCTTCCAATCGCCCAAAATGGTTGGCCGCCTTTGGTGTTTGGCTGCTGGTTCTTCGCCAGCCTCTTTAGCTACCTCCTCGTTCGATTGGTATTGCACAACGAATTCGAAACGGCTTCTCTACGCACGCCTTTGCTGCTCGCGATCCCGCTATTTGTTTCCGCAGTCATGCTGTTCTTTGCTGGATCAGCAATGTTGACCGAGCTAGCTGTTGCCGGCGGGATTGCGGTGGCCGCTGTCTATTTTGCTCGCCGTTCCTCGGCGCTGGGTCGTGGTTTCGTCGAGATCACGCTGCTCTTCCATTTTCTTCTCTTGCTGAACGGTACGATTTACGCTGAGCTGCCGCCCGTGTTAGCTTGGCTGCAATGGATCGTCCCTGCATTCGTCATCCTTGTAGGGCGGACCCTCCGTCTGCGAAAAAGGATGACAGGGGGCGGGCTCTACATTGCCACGGTCGCTGGCCTTGGGTTCGCAGAATGTATGGTCGCGTTGCTCTTCTATTTCGTGGTCAAACCGACACTGCCGTTTTGAGGATTGCTAATGAGAGTCGTGGAAGGCGGGAGAAGAGAGGGTCTGCTGACAATGGTAGGGCGCCGCGGTTTTCGCCCCACCGAAAAATGGGGGGGTCAAAAGGGGTCTCAAAGTTCAACCCGAACGCTAATACCAGCTCTTTCGAAATTGAAAGGTCTGGGTGAACAATTAGTTCAATCTCTGCCTCGCTCTGAACGAATTGTGAGACGGAGAAATGATTGAAATTATTTTAGGGTCACCTGATAAACCGGTTTAGCCTCGTTACGCCCCCTAGTCCCTAGGGCGGCCAAGCGGAGGGGGTCCGATTTAATGCACCTTGCGCGATGATTTTCGGGTAAAAGCGTACCATACCTGCGTATCACCTTCGGCGAATCGATGAACAAAGAAGACCATGATCTCGACCCGCTCTTTCGTTATCGGAAGCGGGTAACCGAGGACCCGCTGCGGCTCGAAATCTTGGCTGCCCACGCCCTCATCGAAGAAATGATTGAGTTGGTAATTGCTGAGGCCGTTCCGAACTCCGAGTGTTTCGAGGTGCCAAAGATGGCATTTTGGAAAAAGCTCAAAATCATTGGCGCTCTAAAGCCTCCTATCGAGCCACTGGTTTTGAGGAATATCGAAAAATTGACCAATCTGCGCAACGCCGCAGCGCACAGAGACTATGAGACATTGAGAGAGGAGCGGTTTAGGGATCTGGCGGAGTTCTTCTACCGTGACCCGGTCGTCCAAGCGACCTACGACCGGGAGACCCTTTTGGAGGAGTCGACGGAGTTTTGTGCCGGATGTCTTATGGGAATGCGAGATATCTTTCGGCGTCTTCGCCAAGGATCGCAGGAGGCGAAGGACGCCTAAACCGACATCTAGCCGACACCTCGCTCCGAGCATTCCTGGGCAATCCTAGCGCACCGGTTAGCCCGAGTTCGTTCCGGTGATGGCTCTGCTCGGATTGGTCCGGTCATTTCGGAACGGATCAATCAGGTAGGCAGCTATGAAAGATCAAAATCTTTGGGATCATATCCCTTTTTTCGCAGCTCCTCTTCATCAGCCTTCCGGCAGTGAGACTCCTTCTGCGCTCGGACTAAATAAATACAGAGCGCGACACTCGCGAGCCCGAAGTATCCCCAATAGGACCACGAGGCTCGGTAAATCATTTCAATTGTCAGAATCGCTCCCGAGAGTGAAAGTAACCAGAAACTTGCTCCTCGCGATGCAATCCATGCCGGTCCCACAGAAAATGCGATCACAATGGCGATCCTGGTCAAGATCCTCATCACGCCTCGCGAACCTGCTTGCGGCGGAGCCAAATGACGAATCGTCCACCAGAACAGTCCCACAGATGCCGCTGCCGCAAAACAGCCTACCATGGCATTGAAGAAGACATTCATGATGGATGGCCTGTAAAGCGGTCGAGCCTGCCTGATCTCTGCTAGGATAGCGCTTTGCTCGCTCAGCTTGCTCAACTGCTCGCCGATTCCTTTGGCTCTTATCGCCCTTGAGCGACGATAACCTCGATAACGGCGATACCTTCGATAAGTCATCCCGCGATAGCTTCTTTAAGACCGTTGACCATGTCCCTCTCGTGCGTTCATTCGCCCATCTGGTGGATGAAATGGTTATACTCTAGCCATTGTGTAAATCATAATGTGCATTGTGGCTACAGCTGTTCACGAAAGCCATGAAGCATATCGGATCTGACCAAGCTCCGCGGTTTTGACCATTGATGAATTTTTGCGGTCACGCTGCGGTTCTTAGCCAGTGCCAACTTACCGGAGTCAAAAATGAAAGAGAGAGAACTCAATCGTGCCAACATCGGAGTGGCGAAGACGACGGCTATGAGCGGTAGGGCGACCGCTGAGGAAACGAGCCGCGCCTCGCGAATTGGAAAAGGAAGAAGCTTTGGGCGCATAGCCAGCCTAACCATTCTGCGATCATTGATTGCGGTTGGTTTCGTTGTCGCGTTAGCACCCCTGCCCGCACAGGCAGACGAGGAGGAACGAGGAAGGGATAAGAAATTTGAGGTATTAGAGGCGAAGGTGGAATCCCTACAGGCAACTGTTTCCGCCCTGGAGAGTCAAATCGACACGCTGCAGAAAAAGTTGGCTGTGGTCCAATCCAATAAGGCTCTCGCACTTGGTCCATTTGTCAGCGTCGTTTCGGGCTTGGTAGACGGCGTAAACGGACCCCATATCTATTTCACCGGCGCCAATATCCATATCGTGAGCGGTTCAGGCTCGACCGACGACAACGGCAGCCCCCGTGGACTTGGCAATTTGATCATTGGATATGACGAGGACCCTGCGCGCTATGTTGACCGCAGCCCTTTCAATAACCTGCCGCTCGGTCCGCTTGTGGCAGGTGACCGCGGAGGATCACATAATCTGGTGATCGGGGCCGCCAATCGGTTTACCCAAGCCGCTTTCAGCGGCCTGGTCGTCGGCACGGCGAACACTATCAAGAGTTATGGGACCAGCGTCACGGGAGGGGCTGGCAACACCGTTCTCGATTATGGGTCAAGTGTCAGCGGTGGATTTTCAAACACTGCTGGCAGCTTCTACGCTAGCGTCAGCGGCGGAACCTCTAATGGCACCGGCGGTCCCTATAGCAGCGTCAGCGGTGGGGACAGTAATAACGCTGGTTCCAACTGTGGCGGCACCTGCGGCTTTGCCACCAGCGTCAGCGGGGGCTCGGGCAACTTCGCTAGGGGCAATTACAGCAGCATCACCGGCGGGAGCGGAAACACCACCATCGATCTCAATACCACCGTCACGGGCGGAACTGGTAACACCGCCGGTTGCCTTGTTATCTTTGAAGCCGGCATTGGCTCCAGCGTCCTCGGCGGGTCTGACAACAACGCCGCGGGACGAAATTCGGTCGTGATTGGCGGTCAGAATATCACTGACAACACCGATAACTCGATTGCGCCGAAGGCGCCCTACCCCTGATCGAAGCCGGGCGCATGCCCGGCGATAATCATATCCAGCTCGATGTCACGTAGCGGTTTTTCCGGCTGTTTAAAAAATCGATTTGATCCGCTCGTACTCCTCTTTGCTGATCTCCCTAAGTTCAAAATCTGTTTTAGCCCTTCCGGTCTTATGTGCTGCCTCGGCTAGCCGTCGATTTTCGCAGGAAGTGATTGAGGGGTAGCCGGGAAAAGTCGCGACGAACTCTTCCCGGCTAGTGCTGAATTTCTATTGCTATGGCTCTCTTTTCTTGAGAAACCGATCTAACAGACGCACTTCGGTCGCTGCTTATTCACAATTTGCTAGGATTGGGCATCCTAGCGCGTCGATTTTCGGCACGAGGTAACTCCGCGCTGCTGGATTTCCTCACGAAAATGCTTTAATCCGCCTTGAATTTTTCGCTGCTGAACGAATGTTAGGTTCAGCCCGAGTTCGTTGCAGCATCGTCTGAGCGTTTTCCCACGGTTTTAAAATCCACCGGTAGCAAAGCTCGCGAACTGCTACTATGAAAACGATCGATCTTTCTGACTACCGTTGGGAAAAACATGGCGGTACCTACGATGACGACGACCGCCTACATACCCACCTCGGTCCCGCCGACGTTACCGTCGATTTCTGCGCTGAACGCATCGGATTAAAGGTCCGTAAAGACGGCGGCGAACACTGCTACTGTTATCCGCTCAACAAAGTACCAATCCGCGTTCTCGGCGATTGGCGACCGGAATAAACCGGCTGCTACGCGTCTCCGTTCGATCGAATTGAATCTTGCAGGCCAGGCAATTCCCGCTGGCGACGAATAACTCCTGCTGAGCGCTCAATCGAAGAACCTCTTTAGGGTCTCGTACTCGTTCCGGCTGATTCGGCGAAGTTCAAAATCCTGTTTGGGTCTTCCAGTTTTGCGGGAAGCGTAAGGGATGCAAGCTGGCAGGATAGTTTTTCGGGAGTTAGGCTTACAGCTAAAGGAACAGGATCTCCGAGGGTCCGTAGCTGCCATATTTTCGCGCAAATAAAGAGAGGCTCGGCGGAAGCTGATTCAAGGGCGATGAAAGGGATGCAATCAAGAAAGCCGCCAGTTCGCAAGCCACAACCGAGAACGCCAGTCTCTTCCATCAAGATTTCCGCGTTCGGCTTGAGACTGACCTGCGTCAAGCTATAGACCCTGCAGGCCGTCGGCGA
>JBEEIB010000066.1:0-2578 GCA_041167675.1 Verrucomicrobiota bacterium | reverse complement strand
TCGTGCACTGATGCGTTTCGCCCTCCGGCCGATGACCACCGCGAGTTCCGGCTCCGGATGGACCCGTCCGTATTCCTCCCGGCATTCGATGGCGGCGAGGTGGCCGATCAATGCGCTCGCAGGCTTGGTGAACAACGCGGGGTGCTTCGGACCCCTCAGGATGCGACCACTATTCGCGGTGTTATTGAACGCTACGCAGCAGAGCTTTGACGGCCGCAGAACCGGTGTGCGCCAAGTAATATCGTCAATCGGGTAGCTTCGAAAACTCGCGGGATTTCGGTCGTATCCTGCAAGCAGGGTTTCGGCGAAGGCGATGCCCTCAACGCCGGCCTCTATCAGCTCCAAGAGCGAACTCAAACCGGCGCCGGCAAGACAGGATCCAGCGGAATGACCGGTGAAGTCAACCACGCTCCGCTCGCGCAACGCGCCAAAACGCTCGCGGCCGTCGGCAAAAAAGCTCGTGAGCTTCACTGCGGCTATCCCCCGTCATGATTGCCGATATCTTAGGACCGTCCGCCCCGGCCGGAATTTGCGCCTAGGGCTTCAGGTCTGCTTGGAACTTCGCCTGGGGTACGTGGTGTTGGAAAACCCCGGAATGACAACGGCCTCCGGGCGATTGCCGTGGTCGCTGAGCTGGTCGATGACGAAATGCGCCACGGAATTGGACAGCAGTTGAGTGGGATCCTCCATCACGAAGCGCAGGCGAGTGATCGCCGTGACTCGGTCGTGCGGGGATCGTAGACGGGGCATCGCCCGCAGCGTCTTGGTCTTTGGCTCGATGACGGGCGGTTCCTCGATGCTCTTTGAGAACGACGGGTAGCCCTCAAACATGAGGCGCGACATGTCGATGTTGGCCCGTAGGTGCAAAAATATATCTCGGAACTGTCCCTCGATTTCGGTCAATCGGGCCTTATTGCCGATGTCCGACAGAACCAGGGAAGGACCGTGCGGCGTAATTTGCACATTCTCGGGGCTCAGCTTTTCCCTGGATGCCCGCCATAGGAGGTGGCAACTATTGTTTGTTACCCACGTCAACCCGGAACTGGGTCGCCCCGCCCTTCCGCTCAACAGCACCATTAACGTAGGCCAATCAAAATCCTGTGCCCGCAGCCATCGCATGACCCTATGTCCAATATCGAGAAACGTGAGCGTGAACGTTGCCACCATCACGTCGTTGATCGGAATCGGAATCTCCGCGCTGTCTGCCGGATCAAGAAAATTCTTCCTCAGGTTCTCGAACGTCATAGTCCCTTCGTCGGCCAGACAGGCCCGCATAAACGTCTTGGACACCTCGCAGGTATAGTCGATCATGTCCACGATCTTCGACTCGTACCCCCGGTACGCTTCAACGGCCACCACGTCCGTCCAGTAGCCGACGTCATTGATCGAATGAATCTTCTCGATGCGTTCGACCAGCCGGTTGGCATCGTCGCGCCACGTCGGATAGCCTAGTTCTTTCAATCTGAAAATCCACGCGATCGCCGCTCCTATATGAGAGATTGCCGTGAGCTCCACAAATCCCCGGGTCGAGTTTCGGAAACTCTCCACGATCGGATCCTTCCCGGATCCGGGAAAGATCACGTAGTCGGCGCCGGTGACGATCAAGATCGGATCGCGCTCCGTTAGCCGAACCATGTGTTTCGTCAGGTGCTGACCGGTGCTGTCCGGACCCGTGTAGGCATCGTACAAACTCTTGAAATTAGCGTGCGGAGCGTAAGTCATGACCATCACCTCAATGCCGATTGGCGCGTCTGCATAATTTGAAAGAAGCGGACCACCGATTCAGCCATTAAAGCTGTAAATAATCGCGTCCGTGCGGAAGCGCACGTCGGCTGTCAGGCTGTTCGAGACAGCCAGAAACTGTTTGCCATCGGCACGGAACACCGCCGCGTCCGTTCCCCCGGCTGTCGCAAATTCCTCGACCAGTTTCAATTGGTCCTTCTCCCAGCGATAGATCCGGGAGTTCAAGTCGGTCTTCGGGGCAGACGGTTCGCCCTCGATGAAGTTGACCTGGACGAGGTAGAGCTGCTGTTCCGTTCGAACGATGCACAGTTCGCGCCCGCTGGGGCCGCTGAGCTTCTGATGCGGTTGAAACGCCTCTCCATCCCAGCGGTAAAGCATCGAATCGCCTTGGATGTTGGCGAAAGCGACATAGTGCCTTCCATCGATCGTAAAGAAGCGAAAACAGCGACCCGCTTTGGGAGCGAAGGTTTGCATTGGAGCGAAGCGGGTTCCAGTCCACTTGTATATGAGCGAATCGCCGACATGATCGGCGTAACCGAGAAATGTGTGACCCTCGATTTGAAAGGATTCCCAGTTATATCCCCATTGTCCCTCCAAGGACTGAAAGTCGACGAACTTCGTCCCGTTCCATTCGAAGATGCGCGAGGTGCGCGGGTTCTTCGCCTCGATATGGCCAAGGGTTACGCCTTGCGCCAGACACAGAAAGGCGCGGTTGCCAATTGTGAAGAAGTGCCACTGCTTTGCAGCAAAGCCGGGGATTGTCTGATAGGGCTCCCAGCGAGAACCGTCCCATTTGAAGAGGGTCTGCTCGATATTGTAGTCATAGGGGCCATGA
>JBEEIB010000065.1:0-3532 GCA_041167675.1 Verrucomicrobiota bacterium | reverse complement strand
ACCAATAGGAGACACCTGTGCTGCATCATCGCCCGTTTTTCGGTGACCCAGCCAGCCGGTGAGGTTGAAGAAGCTCGCTGGAACCCTGTGGCTCTAGCAAATCAATTCAAAGTGCACCATTTAAGTGCTAACCTACGTGTCGCATAGTTTGGAATCAGGACTGCTTCCTCCTTTTATATCGAACTATCTTCCAGACTTTCGCAGGAGCTTATGGGCACGACCAACCTCCAAAATAGAATTTTGGTTTTTGTTACCCTCTTCACTATCACCGCCCTGTTCTGCTTGCGGCCTGCGAACGCGCAAGCCCTTGCTGAAACTGCCGGAGCCACGTCCGTCTCCGCCGGAACTACGGCTGCCGTCGCCAAAACGCTCAATTTTCTCCCGTCAAAAAGCGAAACCGCTGCGGCTGCTTCCCAGCATTTGCAGGCCTCCGCCGGGCCTCCACCCCAAGTCGTGAATCGTCGAGCGCTGGAAGAACACGCTGGCCACGATGCAAGTAAGCTCCTGATCCGTTCCACTCCGCCGTCATCGCAGGTTTGGATTGACGATAAATTTGTCGGCAATACGCCAATGTTGCTGGTATTGGCGCCCGGAAAGTATCGCGTTTCATTTCGTGGGTCGCGCATGGAAAGCGGCCAGCAGTCGGTGGATCTTTTGCCGCGCGAAACCCGCGAGCTGGCTCTTTCTCTTTCAGCGCATTACCCAACGAGAGTTACTTTTCGCTAGGGAGATTTGTTAACAGAAAGCACGAGGCTATATGGCAGGAATAGATTTTGACCGGCAGGCATTTGTGACTCCAACGGATAAAGCTCCCCGAGTTAGTCCGCATATTTTGGGGCCCGTGATTTTACTCGTTGCCATCGCTGCCGCGGGATTGATTGGCTACAAACTCATCTCCGGCTCTTCCGCACGATCTTCTCAGCAAGCCGATTCTGATTCCGTTGCGCAGATGCAGCAGCAAATCGACGAATTGCAAAAGCGTCTCGATATATTAGAGAAGCATCGCAAAGTCGCCCCTGCCGAGCCAGTCAAAGAAGTTCCGGAAAAAGCGGCACCGGCGCCGGCCATAGGCAGGGTTATTCCCGAGCGGCCGAGCTACAAAATCTCATCCGGAATTCCTCAACCGGTTGCGCAGCGGCAGGCACCTCCAGTGAATCAGCCAGCGCCACCCACAGTACAACAAGCTTCGATAACCGCCGTGGAAGAAAAGGCCAACGCTAACCATGAAGCCTGGCAAGCTACGACAGATCGCCTGGCGGATGTCGTCGGCGTGGTCGGGTCACAACAGGGAGAAATCAGCCAGACACGAGAGGATTTGAATCGACTCCTGGCTAAGACCGGTCGCAGCGCTTTACCGTTTGAACTGCGCCGTAAGGCCAGCCGCGAACCTATCGGACCAGTTTCCATGGTGTTAAAAAATGTCGACACCAAGAACAAGAAATACAGCCTTTGCATTTATGTCGCGGATCAGTGCATCGAGTTGAAAGATCGAGCAGTGAACGAAGTGGTGGCCTTCGTCATTTCCAAGAATTCTGCTCCGCTCACACTGGTGGCTACGAAGGTCCTTCGCGATCAAATCGTTGGATATCTGGAAGTGCCTACCGGAAAGCCGGCGCTTTAATTCGTTTTCGCGGATAAGAAATATTGGTTGCAGGCGTTTTCAATAGTCTCCGGGTTAAGCTCCGGACGCACCCCTTCATAAGTTGCGGTCCAGAAAATCTGATTTAGTAAGTCGCGTGGGAAACATTGACAGAGTGGCTGTTTCATTGTCTGAGTGATGTAGCTTGCTAGGTACTCAGGGATTTCTGGATGATAAGGCAGCCCACGACGTTCGCACTCGGCTTCAAAAATTTCAATAAACTGCTGTTTGGTTGCATGCGCGATCTCGATTTTGTTCGGGATTCTGCGCAGAAACGCTTCATCTGTAATTTCGAGTGGATTCAGGTTGGTTGAAAAGACCACGAATAAGTCAAATGGCAATTCGAACTTTCTTCCGCCTGGCAAAGTAAGAAAATCAACGCGGCGATCTAGCGGGGTCATCCAGCGGTTTAGCAATTCGTCAGTGCGCATGCGCTGCCGGCCGAAGTCGTCGAGAATCAGCACCCCGTTATTGGCTTTCATCTGTAGCGGCGCCGTAAAAAACCGACTGGACGGGCTATATTGCAAGTCCAGCATTTCAGCCGAAAGCTCGCCGCCCGCAACTACGCAAGGCCGCTGGCATAGCACCCAGCGCTTATCAAACTCTTCTGGGAAGGGCTCGGCGGAACGACTGTGAACGCCTGGGTCATGCACCTTAATGATCTGGTTATCCACCTCGATGGCATGCGGAATCCAAACGCTATCGTTATAGATGGATGGGATGCAACTAGCGATCGTGGTCTTGCCGGTGCCGGTGGGTCCATACAGAAAGATAGAGGCGCCCGAAGCGACTGCCGAGCCTAGTCGCGCGATGACCTCGGGTTTTAGCACCAACTGATGGAATGCACGATCCAAATCAGCCGGTGAAACGCGCGCCTGCGTGACACTTTGCATCTGCACGCGCGAAACATAGTCCGACAAAGAAACTGGTGCAGGCCCGGCATACTGGTTCATGGAAAGAAGCTCAGCGGCCCGTTCCTTGCCTCGCGCGCTGGCGGCAATGCGGTGTGCCGCTCCCGACATACCCTTTACTTCGCAGAGCTGTTCTTTCCTCAAAAATTGAAAAATCTCATCGACGACGTCGCCGCTCAAGCACACGATGTCGCTTAGCTCGACGAGAGAAAGTTCGCCATGCAGATAGAGAATCTTCAACGTCAGGTCTTCGAGAAGGCCCTTGCGGATTCCTGTTCGTCGCGCTTCGCGCGGCACCATCAAACTTACGTAGCTCATCTCATCTCCAGTCGGGCATGTCTCTCGGTAATACTTGGCGAGAAGCCTTTGCGGTACCAATCGCGCGACCGATATTTAGGCCAGATAGTATCAATTTGAGGCATCTTGAGCGAATACTTCGGATCGAAGCGTCACAATTGACCAAAGCCGTCCGACAATAGTCTGGCTTTTCGGAGTGCTACTGATGCGCCTTTACGCGACCAACGCTCTTTTCCCTTGCATAACCTTGGCCATTGTCAGCCCAAGACGCCTTATCGTAATTCCACTTATTCTCGTATGTATTGCAATCGTGGTTGCCATAGCTGTGGCAGCTTCACGAAGCAAACTCCATATGGCCGGTTACATCGGCATAGCTCTTGCCGCATTTTGCTCTGCCATGATCCTAGGAAAAATCTCCGGCATACGTGGTGTCAGCGGAACCATTATCGGCTTGTTGCTATCCGTGCTGTTTTTCTTCGCCATCTCGGCTGTCCTGGGTTCGATCGCAGCCCTGGTCTTTTACAAGCCCCCGCCAGAGTCAGAACAGACCAAATGATGGCCGATCGTGCGTGCACAATCCAACTGTGACAATTTGTAGTTCTTAGAGGCGACCGCTAGGGTTAGCTTCGCGAATCAGCGCAGAAAATCAGTTCCGCTATAACCTAATACTCGTAACGCTTATTTT
>JBEEIB010000064.1:0-6910 GCA_041167675.1 Verrucomicrobiota bacterium | reverse complement strand
TAATATTTACCCCCTAATTGAATCGCATATCGGCCCGGGTTGTAGGCCAAGAAAACATCCAAGATGTCTCTATTCTCCGACCTGGGAAAAACGCGGTGCTCATATCCGCGATTCCTGATAACCCAGGCGTCTTCATTTTTGACCTTTGCAAGAATATGAACTGCCAATTTCGACGGGGCCGCCAGCGAAAACATCCGGTCGTACAAAACAATATGTACCGGCGATCTTTGTTGTACGACAACCTGAGGTTTATCCAAATAGCTCGGGAAATCCAAAGGCAAGTCACGCTTCTCCTCACTCAGGAGCTCCAACGGCTGTAGTGGGGAGCCGCCTTGCGTCAAGAAAATTCCAAACTGTCTGGGGATCAATCGTTCCTTGGCCGCCTCGGCTGCTGCTGCTTCTGATTCTACCGCTGCTTTTGCTTCTGATTTTGCTTCTTCTTTTGCTTTTTCTGCTGCTTTTGCTTCTGCTTCTAAGCTATCTTTGCTTTGTGCTTCGTGTATCAGCGTTTGAATCCTTTGATCTCTCTTCGATATTGTTTGTTTAAGGCTCGCAATCATGATGTCTCTTTGATGCATTTGGAGAAACAAATATCCTGAGATCGCCGCTAACACCACAATGGCAATTAGCTCTAACGTCTCTATCCAATTTGCCGTGAACGCCTGCTCCCGCGACCGAATCGGACGGGAGCGTACGGCAGCGAGCCGCCGTAACGCGAGCGGCAAAAACCACAGATTTCTGCGCCAATTCCGTCCGGCCGACCAATCATCCCCGAGATGCATGGTTTAATTGTATCACCACATCCAATGCATAGGCTTGGGCTGCTCAGCCGGCCCCCTGCCGGTTACTTACGGCCGGCGCCAAATTCAGCGGAGGAGCGAGCCGAGAACTTTGATTCGGCGCAGTTCCAAAAATTGTCACAGGAGCCGCGCGGCAGAATAATCCTTGACCCATCTTTAGTTAGGATGAAGGGCGGCATGTTGGTCCGCGCATTTTTGGCTCATCGCCGCGATTACATCGTAACCAACAAGGCGATAGTTTATCAGAAAATCTCTCGTCCTCTGATGGCCGGAATGTTGTTCCTCGTTAGACGTACGTCCTTATCGACGGAGAAAATGGACTAAGTACAACTTTTGTGCAGTTGCATACGACCCACCGAACACTGTAGAGGATTTTTGACTAAACAAGGCCCGATGTGGTCACTATTACTGCGATGTTGTCGATGTTCGGCTGGCAAATCCCAAGGAACCGGTGAAATTGCACAACCAGGCAGCTCCAGAAGATGACCGCGGGTGCCACAAATCTCCAAATCCCATTTGCTGGATCATTTCGTGTCAACGCCGGCAATGAAACAGGCCGCGTCCGTTCGTCTTTTCCCTCAATACGCAAACACCGACCCTTCTCATTTCGGGTTTCTGTCGCTTTTGCGCGTCACGGGAAGCTGGCAGGTTTCCTTATGTTGATGGTCTCCGGCCCTGCTTTTGCTGCGGGGCACTTGCCAGTCCGATCCATTTTGGAGTTTCGCCGCGAGAACGTCGTCATCCAGAAATGGGATCTCAGTTGCGGAGCTGCTGCACTTGCGACTCTGTTAAGGTACCAGTTCGGCGAAAACATCAGCGAGAAAAAGATCGCACGAGCCCTGATGCGTCGTGACGAGTACGTCGATCATCCCGAGCTCGTGCAGCTCCAACAAGGTTTTTCTCTGCTTGATCTCAAACGCTACGTGCAATCCTATGCCACGATGGCGCCCGTTTCGCCACGAAAGAAGGAAGCGGTTTACCGCCGGCTGGTGTCTAGACGGCCATTGAACTCTCAGAATACTCGACACGTATTCAAAGGAGAAGGATTGGGTCAGCTGGAAATTAAGGACCTAATTGAGCGAGCTCCGATCATGGTGCCAATAGATGCGTTTGGCTATAATCATTTCGTCGTGTTTAAAGGCGTTCTGGGGGATCGCGTATTACTCGCCGACCCGGCATGGGGAAACAGAACGATGACCATAGAAAAATTTGAACGAGTATGGATCAAGTTTGCAGAGCCAATAGGACATGTTGGTTTTATGATTCGACGCATCGATGGACGCAAACCGCCGAATCATTTACGGCCGACACCTGACCAGGTATTGATGTTTCAATAAGTGTCCCTTTACGCGTTCTTGTACGGATTGGGGCCAAGAGGGGGGATAAGTTGAACATAAAGAACGGACGTGAGATAATAGGTATCGTTGTACTCGCGCTCGTTGCTACGTACGTGGTTCTCTTGGTGGGTGCGATAACGACACCTGGGAATACCACCCCTGGGGATACCACACCCGGGAATACCACACCTGGGAATACCGCACCTGGAAATACCAACGAACCAAGCGCTCAACAGCTGCAAGATCAGATACAGCAACGGGATGTGATCATTCGAAAGTTGGCTCGGCGAATTGACGAACTAGATCGACGGATCGGCGCCGGACCTTTAGATCCGGCTGGGGCAAAAGCAGAGCCGGAGTCGGCGGAGCATACTCAAGTAACAGCGGTCGATCCGGATCAGCCTCCGCAACCAGTGTCACAAAAGGCAGTTGCGAGATCATCCAAGAGGGAGGGAAATCCAAGCCAGACCGCTCCCGGCCAATTCGAGGTTAGCGAGGATGACGCCGAGCGAGCCCTCGAACGGACCCTTACTGCCACCGGCAACTTGCTCGTTCCTAGCGGGGTCGCGGAGGTTGAACCGCAGTTTTCTTATACCCGACGTGAGACGCCCACGTTGGTGCTTTTCAGGCAGGCCCGCAATGAATACAACTGGGCGCTTTCGACGAGGCTTGGTCTTCCTTGGGAAACCCAATTCGAGCTGTCCTTGCCCTATAATCTGGTACAGCGGCAGGTTACGAATTCCTTTGTCTCGCCGATCCAAGAGGTCTCGAATCGCTGGGGCAACTCTCTCGGCGATGTCACCATAGGTGTGGCGAAGACCTTTGTGCACGAAAGCGGTTGGATACCAGATCTCCTTGGCCGGATCACATACGAAATCCCGACGGGTCCCGAGAGCAACAATCAAGTAGTATTACCGAGCCACATGGAAAATTTAGGTCTTAGCGCGACCGCCGTGAAGCGCCAAGACCCACTTGTATTTACTGCAACTGCAGGCTATACAAAATCGCTCCGAACGGGAACGCTGGATCCTGGGGATCAGATCAAGTTTCAACTCGGTGCATTTCTTGGTACCAGCCCTGAAACTACACTTCGTAGCGTTTTGCAACAGAGTTTTTTTGACGATACAAGGATAAACAATGTCAGAACGCCCGGATCAGGCGGCGTCCTATCGATTCTTAACTTCGGCGGATCATCAATTATTTACAAAAACATTTTAGTCGATTTACAAGTTGGCCTCGGTTTGACGGATGCGGCCCCCAAATATTCTGTAATGCTTTCTTCTACATATCGCTTTGGCGTGCCAGGAATTTAGAAATTGACAAGACCGCTTGACTATCAGCTTATATGGCCGAGAAGTAAGCCTCCGAAATCGCCGAGATCTGGCGGGTATTACTCGTGTGTATTTACGGTGCTATACACCCTTTCGTGAGCGCGAGAAGGACATCGGCATCAGAACCTCTGTAGGGTGTTTCACCTAAGCTGCCGGAGCATAGGTTAGAGGTCCTGTAGGACGACCGATATGTCTTTGTAACTACGCCCATGTGCCGAACCAATACGTCCAATGCGCGATTGTATTATAGAACAGTTAACGCAGACTGGTCGGCCCGGTGAATCGTTTCCCCCAACCCCGGGAAAGGAGACTGCCTCATGTCGAAACATCGACTTTCCCTTTTTGTCGGCGCGTCGCTGCTGGCCCTGGCAGGAACGGCGAGTGCCGGCGGCATCTCGCTGACCGACAAGCAGATGAATGTGGTCACGGCTGGCGCTCGTAACTTCGACTTCTCGAAGCAACTCGACAGCACGTCGACCAACACGGTCAACTTTGACGCGCTAACAAATATCAAGGACACCTTTTCCAAGAAGGCGAATATCGACGTCAAATCCCACGTGACCGGCAATTCCGCCTCGCTGGCGTTCGACAATGAAGCCGTTGGAAAGAACAGCAACACGCAAGGCTCATTCAGCCAGCTAACCGTTGCCGGGCAGGGCAGCAGCCAGTCGGGGCTGTTTGTCTCCGCTGCGAACGGCGCCCAGCGGACCAAGTACTAGTTGAGGGCTGGGGATGCCGGGACGCCACGCGGGACCTGGTTCCTCAATTGGACACCCCGCTTTAAGCGGGGTGTCTTTTTCTCCGGGCGTCCCGGCCACGGGAGGCGTAGATGAACAGGGCTGTTGCGGGCTGGACAGGCATTGCGATGCTGCTCACGGCGGGTGTCGAAGCCGGAACCCCAATCCAACTCACCGACCGTCAAATGGCTATCGTCACCGCGGGCAGCGCCAAGGCGGTGAGCGCCCTGCAAACGAGCGCGAGCGGGCGCAGCACGGCGACGCAGACGTGGGTCGCCAATATCGCGGCAGCCCGCCCCGCAAGGGATTTGGCGCAGAGCCGTACTGCCGTATTGGCGAGCGGCACGGGCAACGCATCGCTGAGCGCCGACATCTTCGGCAGCTCGACGGTGGACGGGCGGGGGGCCAGCGCGGCGAGCACGGCCGCGGCGACCGGCGATCTCGCGACGGTGCATGACGCCGTCGTGACGACCGCGATCGGCACCCCAGCCGGATCGGGCCGGATCGGCATCGCCAATTCATTGGCTGTGTCAACGAGTTTCAGCGCCGGCAAAACGGCGCGCTGAATCTCGTTAGCACTTTTCAACGAGGGTGATGCTGATCCTAAACGTAGTTAAACGGTTCGATCCCGCAGAGCACCAGTCCTGATCATTTCTGCGAAACCTGCGTCAGCGCACCTGCAAGGACTGCCCTAAGATAGGAAGGGCCGATACCACGACCGAAATATCCACTCTGCTTTGACGCTCTGCAGGTGTGTAGGATTTCGACGAGCTGCGAAGTTCATTCGTGTATAGCCCGCTAGCTTTCTTTAGAATATCTGCATGCGTTTCGGCGTCGGTATCGCAGCAAGCCGATGCAGCAATGGAACCGAAAACCACAATCGCAGATTTTGTGCTAACCCCATAGAGCTGTGTCGTCGCTTCCGCTCTATTTGATCCGACTCCATCCGCAACCCCATCGAGCGCAGCCGTCCCAATATTATTACTGACGGATACACCGCTCGACAGGCGAGTCCTCGCGATATTTTCACCGTGAGCGAGCGCTTGCGCTTTGGAACTGGTATAGTCGAGAGTTCCCACTATCAGGCCGTTGTCGCTATCTGCTGACGAAGTACCCCAAGCCATTGTAGAAGGTGCGGTGCCGAGCGCACTCGCCATCGCGTCATTAATGGCGGCAGACGACCCCGCTGTGAGATGCTCCATCTCCAAGCTAGTCAAAATTCTTGGTGCAGACGATTGGTGTGGCACATTCGCTTGGCAAGCACTAAGGACACCCATAACCAAGACAACCATCGTAATACCAGAACCTGAGCTCATCCCCCGTCACACTCTATCGCAAAAGCTTGGCATGTTGTACGCCACCATTCCACCAGCGGCATATCGACCAATGCATGCTGAACATTTTTATTTTCGCTGAATTGACTAAAATTGCGATTACTTCTCGCCAACTTCCAAAAAATTAAAAATACTTTCCTTTAACCGCCATAAAGTTTTCTGGTATGGTTAATAAAAAACAAACCGTACTAGAGTTTTGAAAGTCAGGGATGCACCATTGTTGGGGGGGAGATCAGTGAGATCATTGGCTAAATTGCGATCTACGGCCGGGATTTCCAGTGAGGAGCCTGATTTTCCGAGTCCGCGGTCCAACGGACTAACGGCGACTAATCAATACCTGCGTACGCGGGCCAAAGGATCATTGGTGTTGATCGATCCGAAACCGTTTACGCGTCTATTGATCGCCGGCATGCTCGCCGAAACTTTTCCGGAGTATTCAGTGCTTGGGGTGGCTAGCTCCGAAGAGCTGCTTGATAAAATCAATCGACTACAACCTAATAAGCCGAATTTTGTGATCATCTACATACGAAACACTTCATTTTCAAATGCGTCGGTACAGCACTCGCTCGACCTGATCAACCAGGACATGCCCGGCGTGCCTATGATTTTTCTTTCTGATCACATTGACCCAATCGAGTTGAATGAAGCGTTCGTTCATGGTGTGCGGGGCTTTATTCCAACGACTATCGCATGCGATGTTGCCGTGGCGGCGCTGAAGCTTATCGATGCGGGCGGCACATACGTTCCCGCCGATGCGCTTTGCCCGAGAACCGACAAAACGGATTCCGAGCGGAAATCAGACCTCACCCCGCGTGAACTCTCTGTACTTCGTCTCATACGCGAAGGCAATCCGAATAAAGTAATTGCATCACACTTAGAAATGCAGGAGAGCACAGTGAAAGTGCATGTTCGGAATATACTAAAAAAGCTGCACGCAACCAACCGCACGCATGCCGTCTCTGTCGCTCGTAGAGTACTGGCCGAGCCAGCGGAATGATCGAGAAGAACCAGGTTATGCGTCGAGCCGCCATTTCCGCCGGGCCTTGTTACGATCATTTCGGTACGCGCTGCAGTTGCCCCATCGGCTGCAACCCCTCGGCCGTGTAGCGCATCGAGATAGGCGGGCGGAAACTAGCTTAAAATCCGCTCCCCGCTAGGGGGTGTGGGTTCGAGTCCCATCGTCCGCACCAGGATGTATAATCAATTACTTAAGGTCGCGGCCGCTGGTTCTTAACGGCGGACGACTAGCCCTCGGCGGCGGTTTCACGGATTTTCACGGGCGGCGGCTCTTCCACCTCGATCTCCTCTGGCGGCGGCTCGGGGTGGGCACGTCGCCCCATCGCATAGGGTGCGACGACGCCGACGATGCCC
>JBEEIB010000063.1:0-8198 GCA_041167675.1 Verrucomicrobiota bacterium | reverse complement strand
CGCGAAGCCGGTGATGGTTGGCGCGGGCGCGGCGACATAGCACTTGCCGAACGTTCCGGCACCGAAGACGGTCTGGATCTCGGTCGATGTCCGCGCGCTGACGTTCGTTGACGTTCGCTGAGGTTCGCCGCCGTTCGCCGACGTTCGCTGACGTTCGCTGACGTTCGTTGACGTTCGTTGACGTTCGTTGACGTTCGTTGACGTTCGTTGACGTTCGTTGACGTTCGTTGGCGTTCGTTGACGTTCGTTGGCGTTCGTTGGCGTTCGTTGACGTTCGTTGGCGTTCGTTGGCGTTCGTTGACGTTCGTTGGCGTTCGTTGACGTTCGTTGACGTTCGTTGGCGTTAGCTGACGTCGACCCACAATGGTCCCAAAACTTGCGAAAACAGCGACTTGAGAGAGGTTTCAGCTCTTACCGCAATTGCTTATGACGCAGAAAATGAAGGCGCTGGTCAAAAAGGATCGCGCTCCCGGTTTGTGCCTAGATACGGTGCCTATTCCTAATATTGGCGAATTCGACGTGCTTATCCGGGTGCTTCGCTCGTCGATCTGTGGAACCGATATCCATATTTACGAATGGGACGGTTGGGCCCAAAAAACGATTCCTACTCCGATGGTGATCGGACACGAGTTTGTCGGAGTCATAGAATCGGTCGGCGGTCACGTACATGATTTCCATCTCGGCATGATCGTGACTGGAGAGGGCCATCTCGTCTGTGGCCGTTGCCGAAACTGTTTGGCTGGCCGGCGGCATCTTTGCAACAAGACTAGCGGGGTCGGCGTGAATCGGCCTGGTGCTTTCGCCGAGTACGTCGCGATTCCAGAAACCAATGTTTGGTCTGCTGATCCAAAGATCCCCTTCGATGTACTCTCCTGTTTCGATCCGTTGGGAAATGCGGTCCACACCGCGCTCTCATTTGATGTACTTGGCGAAGATGTATTGATTACCGGCGCGGGTCCGATCGGGATAATGGCCGTCGCGATCGCGAAACATGCTGGGGCTCGCCACGTAGTAATCACAGATGTTAATCCGTATCGATTGGAACTCGGAAAACGGCTGGGAGCGACGGTCGCCTGCGATATTCGCAGCCAGAGTCTTCCGGAGGTGATGGAGATGCTGGGGATGAAGGAAGGTTTTGATGTTGGTCTGGAGATGTCCGGCAACAATGGTGCGCTCAACGACATGCTTGGAACGATGTGCCATGGCGGTAAGATTGCGCTTCTTGGAATCCAAGGGAAACAGGCGGCAATCGATTGGGATTTGGTGGTCTTCAACGGATTAACGATCAAAGGCATATACGGTCGCGAGATGTATGAGACCTGGTATAAAATGACTTCGATGCTCCAATCGGGACTGAATATTGAGCCGGTAATCACGCATCGTTTTGCTTACACCGATTATGAAGAAGCCTTCGCTTTGATGAGGAGCGGACAGTCCGGGAAGATAGTTTTGAATTGGTCGGAGGTGTAGGGATTAGAGCGTCGACAACGCATTCTCCGGTCGCGGCGACTGTCCGGTTACGCCGTTTCTCGTACCGGACCTGAAGACTAGATCGAAGTGTTTCGCTCGAGTTAATCGAAAAGCGCAGTCGCCATGGTGTGGTTAGCGAAAGGCGGCTGCACGTTGGGGCCAATGCCAACCACCAATCGTTGCCATCCGATGGCGACTGCGCTTTCTGGTCGCGCCGCGCGAGCAGCTTCGTTCCACTTCTTGTTTGAGCCGACCCAACGGCGTAACGGGATCCGACTTCGTCTCAATGGAGCAGCCCGCCACGTGAAAGCCAGAGACTATGTCGGACAGGCTAGGCGCCGCTGCCGGGAAATAATGCTGCTGGCGTTACGAATTTGTCTACTAGCTCCTGACTCCCGACTCCTATATTCTTTGTCGTTATGTTGGATGGTTTTCAGAATCACCTTGAGGAACAGCTCCAATCGATTCGCACCCAAGGTTTGTTTAAGACCGAGCGGTTGCTGAGCTCGCCGCAGCGCGCACATATCCGAACGGCTGATGGAAATGAGGTGCTAAACTTTTGCGCGAACAATTATCTTGGTTTGGCTGATCACCCCGAGGTTATTGAGGCAGCGCGGAAGGGTTTGGACAAATGGGGCTTCGGGTTGGCTTCCGTTCGATTCATTTGCGGCACGCAGGAAATTCACAAAGAACTTGAGGCGGCTCTTACCCAATTTCATCAAACCGATGATACAATTCTCTATAATAGCTGCTTTGATGCGAACGGTGGATTATTTGAAACATTGCTCGGTTCAGAGGACGCCGTCATCAGCGACGAGCTGAATCACGCCTCGATTATTGACGGGATCCGTTTGTGCAAAGCGAATCGGTTCCGATACAAGCACAATGATATGAGCGATCTGGAAACTCAGTTGGGAGCGGCCCAATCAGCCCGGTTTCGGCTAGTCGCTACGGACGGTGTCTTTTCGATGGATGGAACGATTGCCAATCTCTCGGCCATTTGCGATTTGACGGAACGCTACCAGGCATTGGTGATGGTGGACGAATGCCATGCCGCTGGATTTTTGGGTAAGACCGGACGCGGCACCCCAGAGCATTGTGGCGTGATGGATCGAGTTGACATCATTACCGGCACCTTGGGAAAAGCGTTAGGAGGTGGAACCGGCGGATACACAACCGGGCGCAAAGTGATCATCGATTTGCTCCGACAACGATCTCGGCCCTATCTTTTTTCTAACAGCCTCACTCCGAGTATCGTCGCGGCTTCGCTCAAGGCCATTGAGATTGCCTCTCGCTCGACCGAGCTCCGCGATAGATTGGAGACTCATACCCAATTCTTCCGCTCTGGACTCCTTGATGCCGGATTAACGATCCGACGCGGAACTCATCCCATCGTACCGGTGATGATTGGTGATGCGGCGTTGTCGCAGCAGGTCGCCAACCGTCTTTTGGGATTGGGGATTTACGTTATTGGGTTCTTTTATCCGGTGGTTCCGAAGGGTACAGCGAGGATTCGGACCCAGGTTTCTGCGGCACACGCTCGAAGCGATCTACAGACAGCGATCGACGCGTTCGCGAGGGTTCGTTCGGAATTCGAGTTATAGGATCCAAGGCAGGCAGGGATCGCGTACCCGCGATCGGTGGCGCACCAGGACTTGCCCTCTCACCCTTAACCCGTGTTGTAATTAATCGTTGCCAGCGTGTCTCCCGAGGTTTGTTCAGTTACCACGAATTTGCACTCGTTTGCCGTCACCGGCGGCGATCAGTGTTCCAGATCCGCCATCGTGGAAACCGCGAAGTGTTGACCTCATTCAAGATGATTTGGCTGTTCGCAGCCGTTGCCTTTGGTGCCACTTGGTAACCGTGCGGCGCTGAGAAAAGTAGCCGCAGCTTCAAGCTGCGAAAACGCGACGTTCCGCCTCCGCTTCGCTATGGCGCGACCTTCTCCTTTGGCGGACCCGCCGAAACTCGAAGAGCGGAAGAGGTTCGCAGCTGGAAGCTGCGTCTATTGTGGCTCACAGGCTATCTCGCTGTCACTCACTACGCTGTATCGCCCTATGGCCCGAATTTCTTCGCATGAAGCTCGGGAACGATATACTGAACTTCCCATGAGAGCGTATGCGATCGAGCAATTTGGCGACGTGAAAGGATTGAAGATAGGCGACCGGCCAGAACCAAAGGTCGGCGCCCGGCAGGTGTTAGTGCGCATGCAGGCCGCTTCACTCAATTATCGGGACCTGCTGGTGCTCCGTGGGCAGTACGACCGAAATCCGCAGCCAGGCCGAATTCCTTTATCGGATGGGGCTGGAGAGATAATCTCGGTCGGTTCGGAGGTGACTCGATTCAAACCGGGCGACCGAGTGGCTGGTTGCTTTTTTCAAGGTTGGATCTCTGGACGATTTCGTCCAGAGTTTCATCGGACCGCACTCGGCGGTTCGATCGATGGTGTTTTGGCGGAACTCGTTACGTTCTCGGAAGAGGGACTTGTGCCGGTATCGAGTTATCTTACCTCAATCGAAGCGGCGACGTTGCCCTGCGCTGCATTAACGGCTTGGCAAGCTCTCGTGGTTCGCGGAGGACTGGCCGCCGGAGAAAGTGTGCTGTTGCTCGGGACCGGGGGGGTATCGATCTTCGGTTTGCAGTTTGCCAAAGCGAGTGGCGGTAAAGTGATCATCACGTCGAGCAGTGACGCCAAGCTCCAACGTGCGCGTGAACTTGGGGCGGACGAATGCATCAACTATAAGACTACTCTCGATTGGGGAAAAGAAGCCGCACGTTTATCGGGTACTGACGGTGTCGACCACGTCATTGAGGTAGGAGGTGCAGGTACATTTTCCCAATCGGTTCGCTCGTGCCGATTCAGCGGGCACATCGGTTTGATCGGCATTTTGGCCGGAAAAGAAACGAGCACCGGAATCTTTTCGATCGTGCCGAAGAGTTTGAACGTGTACGGAGTTTATGTCGGGAGCCGGGAAATGTTTGAGGAAATGAATCGGGCTTTGGCCCAGAATCGCATTCATCCGGTAGTGGATAAGATTTTTCCTTTCACGGAAGCTGCTGAAGCCTTCCGCTACATGGAGAGTGGCGCCCATTTCGGGAAAGTCGTGATCGAGTTCGCGCGGTAGCGACGATACGGACGCGTCTTTTGCACCACTTCCCGGCACTTCGTGGGCTACTATCATTGTGTCCCGGTGGGACTGACATCTCTCGACTCGGGATCGGAGCAGAGTAGATCGAGGATGCCGGAGCCACCCCGAGGGATCTCGCGCGCCCCTCGTTAGGAATGTTCCTCTTGCGGAGAATGTTCCGCTTGCTGAGTCTTGACGAATTCAAGCAACGCTCCGGGGGCGGCGTCCGATACCACCCAACAATCGAGGCCATTTGCGTTCCAATAGACGAGATTATAACCCTGATAGCCAAAGGTCTTTTGCCTCGAGTCAGTCTCAGGATTTCGTTCGCGGCACATGAATAGGCTGACGTAGTGGTTCTTAAATCGATAGATCAGAACGGCCACGTTTTTGCCTTTCACATAATCGAGCCGTCCACCGACCAACTTAAAACCTTGGTTGGCGAAGTCGTGCACGGGTGGTGAGAAATCGAGCTTACCGGCAAACCAGGGTTTGACCGTATGCTGGTCGCTCGATTCAACATCGACCAGGTGCGTACCAATAAGCGATCGAATGTGATCTGATGCGACTTCGGCTACCATTGATGCTGGTCCAGCAGGAAGCAGCCGTTGAATATTCGCGTAGAAGAATGCTCCAAAGATCGCCGCCGCAGCAATCGCGGCAGGAATCCAAACGGCAGACGGAAACGAAAGAATCTTTCGTGTCGAGGGAGATGAGACTGCTAGTTTCTTCCGGATTTGGTCTGCGAAATCGTGCGGTGTTGGGTAGCGCAAATCTGGATCTTTAAGCCGGTGGCGAAGGGCTACTCTCAGCTCATACTGCGAGCGGCAGTTGGCACAATTGCGGAGGTGCTCCTCAATCGCAACGGTCTTGGTCAGGTCAAGCTCATTGTCAAAATAAGCGTCGAGCAAGGCCAATGTCTCTTCGCAATTCATTCGTTCTCTCCTTGCTTCTGCAGCAGAATGGCAAGTTGCTGTCTCGCGCGGGAAAGACGGGACATCACCGTGCCGACCGGCACGCCCGCTATATCGGAAATCTCTTTGTAGGAGAATCCGTCGAACTCTCGGAGGATAATCACTGTTCTAAATTCCAAAGGCAAGGTCTCCAGCGCCTCACGGATCCGTAATTTTGTTGAATTCTGAATGGCCAATATATTTGGGCCAGGCGTTGAGTCTGGAACCTCGGCAGCTGCCTCTTCGTCGAGTGAGATAACTTTGCGCTCTGTCTCTTTAGCTCGCAAAGCGTCGTAACAAACATTACGGACAATCCGAAGCAGCCAAGCTCGACCAGAGTCGCCCTGGAACGACTCAAAATAGCGAAAGGCCTTCAGGTAAGCGTCCTGAACAGCATCACGGGCGTCGGATTCGTTTTTCATGAACCAGCGGGCCAGGTTGTATGCTTCTGGCATGAGCGGCAGTATCTGATTTTCAAAGCGTGTGCGCTGGTCTTGGTCCATCATCGAAAGCAAGACCATTAAATAGAAAACCAAATTTCTGGAAATATTATTCCCGGAAGGGCAGGAATCGCCCAAAAAAGGCTGGGAATACACGAAAACCTAGCGGCGAAGCCCTGGGAATCGGATCCCCCCAGTGGACACGCACTGAAACCGCGTTTCAACCTAGTGTTAATCCCGGCGTTCCTGACGTTCCTCCTCGGGAATATATTCAACGCCTTCCCGGTATTACTCCATGGCGGGCGCTTTTGAGCGTCGCTCTTTCCCACTAAACTCTTATGTCAGATTATATTAAGACGAATAACAACGACGACGGGGTCGACCGTCGTGGATTTCTGAAATGCATGGCCTGGGCCGGAACCGGCGTAGTCTATACAATGGCCGGAGGAATCGCTGTATCGCGAATGTTGGGAACGGCTCGAGCCGCAGAAGCTCCAGCCGGGGACTTCTCCTTTGTACAAATCAGCGACAGTCATATCGGATTCAACAAGGAAGCGAATCCGGACGTGGTCGGAACACTCAAGCTAGCTGTCGCAAAGATCAAAGCGTTACCTAAGAAGCCCGATCTGATTATCCACACCGGCGACTTAAGCCATCTTTCCGAGCCGGAGGAATTCGATACGCTTAGCCAAGTGATTAAAGATACCGGAGTATCGGACATTTTCTACGTTCCCGGAGAACATGATGTGATTAGCGACAATGGGGCCCAATACCGAGAAAGATTTGGGAAAGGGAGCCAGGGTAATGGTTGGTACAGTATGGACCATAAGGGCGTTCACTTCGTCGGTTTGGTGAATGTTGTCGGTATCCCAGAAGGCGGATTGGGAGTTTTGGGAACGGATCAACTAACCTGGTTGGAAAAGGATTTGAGTGGTCTTTCTGCAAGTACGCCGATCGTCGTATTTGCGCACGTGCCGCTTTGGGAGGTTTATCCGCAGTGGGGATGGGGAACAAATGATGGGGCTCAAGCCTTGTCCCTGTTGAAGAAATTCGGATCGGTGGCGGTACTTAACGGGCATATTCATCAAGTGGTGCAGAAAGTAGAAGGCAACATGAGCTTTCACACTGCAATGTCGACGGCCTTCCCTCAGCCGGCCCCAGGAACCGCGCCAAAAGCTGGACCAATGAAAGTCCCCGCAGATAAATTGCGATCGGTTCTGGGAATTAGGGAAGTCAACTATGTGGAAACCGCGCATTCTCTGGCGACGATCGATTCTCCGCTTGTCTAGCCTAGGGCGGAGTTGCTATTGGCTTTGTGACGCCTGTCCGACGGAGATACCCGATAAATACGGGTCGTCTCGGTCTGCGCTCCCCGGCTTGATTAGCACCGACATTCTTTCTTCGTCATGTTTATCGCGACTGATTTCTTTGATGCCGGGTTTTGGGATCGGGTGCATGGCGGAAGCACTCATCTGCCGATCGCCCTGGCGTTAACTTCTGCTCTTCTGGATGGTGTCGGTTCGATTGCGCCTTCTGGTAAGTTTCGTGAGGGTTTTCGTTTTTCCGGTTATTTCACGCTCTTGTTAGCTGCATTCGGAGCCGTGCCCGCAGTTATTTCTGGATTGATACTCACCAAGTGGGATGCCGTCGGATCAGGAGTTACATTACTACATCATTATTTTGTTTGGCCTTCTTTCGGACTGTTAATCGCGCTGGTCATCTGGCGTTCGATCGCGCGACATCGAACCTCGAGAATTGGTTTCTCGATTTATCTGATCGCAATCCTGACCACGGCGGTGCTGATCAGCATCGCGGGTTTCTGGGGAGGCGAAATGGTTTTGAACCGTTAGTCCGTGTCTTCATAATGAATATCGAAGTAAAGGCTCTGATCGCCGCTCTGCTGATCTCCGGAACGGTTGTCGGCTCTTTTTTGGGAACGGCGCGCATTCTTCAGTCCAACATTTCCATACCCTCCGGTAAATCGACTGCGCAAAGCAGCGCGATCAAAGATCCCAAAGTCGCGGCCGGAGCAAAGCTGTTTGCGCTTAATTGTGCGCATTGCCACGGCATTGATGCAACCGGTGACGAAGGGCCAGATCTCCACAAGGTGACAAAGACCGACGAACGGATTAAGTCTCAAATCCTAAACGGGACCAAAGGCGAAATGCCGGCATTCGGAAAGAAACTCACCCAAGATGATGTGGCTA
>JBEEIB010000062.1:0-13960 GCA_041167675.1 Verrucomicrobiota bacterium | reverse complement strand
CGACCTCAAAGTTATGGATAAACCCAACCAAACACAATGCAGGACGATGTCGGGACGCAGTCAACCGTCGGGTGCCGTTGCCTGCCTCAAAATCGAGCCATCGACTGGCCCTTTCATGATTCGCAGCTGTCAGCGACGGGCACCGACGATGGGGAAGGTTTGACTTCACGTTCGCGGCCGATCTGCTGGACCAACGAGGACGCCTGCGGGCAAGAATGGCCTTGGTGGCACGCGGCGAGTTTTCTATTGTGATTGCGGGTTTGGGTGCTGGCCTCGAGCCGCAACTTGGACCGCTGTCAGCTGCCTACATGCTGTTACTGGCAGTTCTCGGTCCCATTCTCGTGCGCGCCAGTAAATAACGAGTCCTGCCCATCAGTCTTCCGCACTCGGTTCCACTCGCTCTGTGCCCAAGCATTCTAAGGATCAGCTAGGCGCACTCTGATCGAAGAAGCTTTCCGGCAACGGCAACGCTGAGTAAACTACCGGACAGGAGTGCGAGCAAATGACTGAGAAAGAGCCCAATACGCCGGTGGCCTCCAAGGCACAAAACCGGCGGCGAGTGGGGTCTCGCGCGGCGTTGTTTGCCGGTTTCGGAGCATTGCTAATTCTGATGGCGATCATATGCATCGATTCGCTGCACACTCTAGGAGAATTCCAGACAGCCAATACTCAGATTCGGCAGGATTTTCTGTATCGGGAACGTACGCTCGAACAGGTTCGAGCCGGCCTCTACGAGTCGGGTAACATTGTGCGCGACTACATCTTGATCGAATCAGACGCGGACGCACAGGCAATGCTTCGGACTGAATTTCAAACTATTCACAATGAGACCACTGCAACGTTGAATGCATGTATTCAGTCTCTGCCTACAGTCAAAAGGGAACCATTTCAACATCTCGCTGTAGAACTGGAAAATTACTGGTCGACGATTGGACCCATTTTCGCATTAAGCGCGAAGGAGAAGAAGGAACTAGGCAATTCCGTGCTGCGTGGCGACGTTCTCTCGCAGCACGCGAAGATCCTGGCGATTACCAAAGAAGTTCGAGCAGTGAATAATGACGAGCTGAACGAAGCCGAACGAAAGACCACAGAAGTGTTTGCCCAGTTTCGACGGCGTTTGCTGATGGTAGCCACGATTGCTTTCAGCTCTGGATTGATTCTGGCCGCAAGCTCCATCATGTACGTTGGGCGACTCGAGAACAGTCTTGAAAAGAAGTATAAAGAGAGCCTGCAGGCACAGCGTGAGTTGAAGGAACTATCAAAGCGTCTCGTCGACACCGAGGAGCGGGAACGGCGCGCCATTTCCCGGGAACTTCATGATGAAGTTGGCCAATCTTTGAGCGCCCTACTTCTGGATGTTGAAAATCTCACTGAGATGTCCATCGACGATGGTGTCTTTCGGAAAGGCCTTCAGAAAATTAAGACGCTTGCGGAAAACTGCGTCAACGAGGTGCGCAATATGGCCCTGCTACTGCGCCCCTCGATGCTAGATGACCTGGGTCTCGTCCCGGCGCTTGAATGGCAGGCGCGCGAAGTTTCGAAACGCACGGGTATGCTCGTCGATACGGTGGAAGAGAATGTTTCGGACAACTTGCCGGAAGAGCATAAGACGTGCGTGTACAGAATCGTGCAAGAAGCTTTGAACAATTGCTCGAAACACGCATATGCCAAGAACGTACGGGTCGTGGTGCGCCAGGAGCCGAATCACCTCCGCGTTAGCATCGAAGATGACGGGCAGGGTTTTGATCCAAGCCGTGTGCGAGGTTTGGGATTAGTCGGCATGAACGAGCGAGTGAGTCAGTTGGGCGGTGTGTTGAAAGTGGATTCAGATCCAACGCGAGGCACATGCCTCCGGGTCGATCTGCCGCTCTCAAGCGCATCCAGCGATTCGGGAGAATTGACTGCATGAAGAAGCTGCGGATATTGTTGGCCGACGACCACATTGTTGTGCGGACAGGGTTGCGCGCTTTGCTTGAGCGCCAGCCCAACCTAAAGGTTGTAGGCGAAAGTGAGAACGGACGTGAAACTGTTGAACTCGCCGCCTCGCTCGGACCTGATGTGGTTGTGATGGACGTGGGGATGCCCATTCTGAACGGTATCGAGGCTACCAAAACGATCGTCACTCAGCGTCCGGCCACCGCCGTGGTTATCCTCAGTATGCACGCCGACGAATCGTACGTGATGCGTGCTTTGAAGGCCGGAGCCCGTGGCTATTTGCTTAAGGATTCAGCTGCAGCCGATCTGATCAGTGCCATCCATGCGGTTTCGCAAAATAAGTCGTTTTTTAGCCCTAAGGTGAGTCGCATCCTGGCTGAGGACTATGTCCGCGTTCTTAAGCAAAAAGGCGCGGTAGACAGCTATGATTTGCTCACGAACCGTGAGCGAGAGATCCTGCAACTCGTGGCTGAAGGGAAGGCGAACAAAGAAGTAGCAACAGCTCTCAACATTAGCCCCTACACCGTCGAGACTCATCGCAGACATATTCTGGAGAAACTGAATCTGCACAACCCCGCCGAGCTCATCCTCTATGCAGTACGCAAAGGAATCATTAGTTGAAAGCTGTTGTAGGCTGCCTCTGTTTGTTCGCTGACAGCATAGCTAAATTTCAGCCCCCAAATACCCTCCCGTTGGGATAGACCGCGACCGCTCCGACCCCCAATCTGGGCATGCCGCACGAGGTGCTATGGCCGTGTCTAGCTTCTATTTCTTCTCCGCTTTGTGTTCTATCTCAACGCAATAAACGTGTAACGAGCCTCAACTACGGCAGCAAGATCTAAAGGGGGTACAACACAAATGAGTCAGCTCAATGGAGCAACCATCCCGTATGACCCTGCAACTCGGAAAGCGAATGACGAGAAGGTCGAATTTGCGTATGCCCCCGGTCAGCGTAACAAGGAGGGGATTTTGAAACTCCCTAACGGATTGGTGGTGAGTTCCGATGAGGAAGTTCGTCGAAAGCTTGGCGAAATCCTTGGGCAGTGCGGGCTTGCACCCGTTTTTGCTTCTACTGTGACCGAGAGTGGAATGGCTCTGGCCGGGCACGCAGTTTTCATTGTGCTCTGCGATGACTACCTGCCCGATGGCAAGTACGGGGATATCGTGAAATTGGTGGGCCAGTCTGACAAAAAAGTGCTGGTAGTTGTTGTCTCTCGGACCGGCGAGTGGCCGGAAGATCTGAAAGCCATCCGTGCCGGGGCATTTGATTACTTGGCTTATCCCCCTATTCCTGGGGAACTTCAGCGGATCATCCAAAACGCCGTTGGGGAGTGCGGACGGCAGCGCCGCCTCGAAGGAACTGCCGTTCTCTAACTGGAGTTGCAGAAAAGGATACCAACCATGAGTACCAGACTAATATTGGTTCTTCTGGTGGGCGAGGCCCTGGAGAACTTCCCTCAATTATTGCGATGGCTGGAAAGCCGCGGATGCCGCTGCCAATTGGCGCAGTCTTATCGGGATACTTGCAATCTCGTGTCGTGCACGCAGTTCGACCTCGTGCTTAGCCAGTACGAGTTGCCGGACGAACAGCCTTTCCGCTGTTGGACCGACTTGTAGGATCTCCCGCGACCCGTTTTCCTCTGCCCGCGTCGAGCACGGCTCTTTATGGTTAAAGATGCTCGATCGAGGCAATCGCTGTGTCGGTACACCTCTACTGCGGTCGGATGAATTGATTGAAGCACTCGACACAGTGCTGGATGCTGCGGTCCACTCCCCAATTGGTAGATGTTCCAGGTGTTGGCGCGAACTCTTCCTCCACAGGCGTTTCTGTAGGTATGAGGCCCCAGTAAGAAATCAGATTTCTGATGATTCACGTCTGCCAGGATGCAAAAGCGTCTTGGATCGTAAGGGTAAAGAACAAGAGCCCATTGGATACTCAGAAAGTCGTAAGCCCCAGCATCTTCGCCATCCAAACGATAGGATTGATGTCACCTTCTTTTCCCATGCGGACATAGCTAAATTTGAACCTCAAGATACCCTCCCGTTGCGATAGGCGTCACTCGCCTTACCTTCTATGCTCGCTGCTGAAAGTTGTGCAGAAGGCTCTCGACAATCAGTACCTCCTCGAGTTCCGTGCCGTACCCGGCAAGAAATCTGGGTTGCAGTACGTCAAGCTGACCACCTAAGTCGCGGGCGTGGAAATTGATTCGGCTGATAGCGTGTGGGTGAAGGCCAAGTAAGGACTGGCAGCTGTTCCGTTGGAGTGGCCGCCGGTCACTAGCTTTCTATGCTCACCGCTGAAAGCTGAAACGAAAATGACGTGCGGGCTGGTCAGCAGTTAAGGAAGTCGTCGGCCAGCTCGCGCGTCAGAAAAAACGCAAGAATGGAGGAATCAAAAATGTGACTGAACTTGAAACGTATGATCGCGGCTCTCGTGGCACTCATAGAGAGCGAGAACCCACATAAGTAAGCGCTGAGTTTTCAATAGTAGCAAGGTGTTAGCACATCGAGTGAAGGAGCAAAGCGATGAGGTATCTCTCAATTGTGTTTGTGATTGCCCTGTTGGGATTACCAGTTGGGGCCCCGCAGAAGGAAGAGCAAAGGGTGCAGAACGCCGGCACGGCGATAAAAGAAATCCTTAATGTGCCGGACGACATTCCACAGCAACTGCTCGAGAAGGCTGAGTGCGTCATCGTTCTTCCATCGGTCGTAAAGTTTGCATTCGTATTCGGCGGGAGCTATGGCCGCGGCGCGATGACTTGCCGGAGCGGTGAGGATTTTACGGGGCCGTGGAGTGCTCCGACAATGATGGCATTGGAAGGAGGCAGCTTCGGATTCCAGCTAGGCGGACAGGCCACGGACTTCGTCTTCTTAGTGATGAACCCCCGGGGTGCCGATTCCATTCTGTCCAGCCAGGTGAAACTGGGCGCGGGAGTATCAGCGGCAGCCGGGCCCAAGGGCCGCGAGGCCATCGCGGCGACCGACGTAGCGTTGCGGGCAGAAGTCCTGACTTACTCGAGGTCACGCGGTTTGTTTGCGGGTGCTTTCCTCGATGGCTCTACGCTACGACCGGATAACGATGCTAACCAGCGGCTCTACAACCGCAATATCACCGCCAAGGAAATTGTCCTGGGAGGTAAGGTCGCTCCGCCGTCGGCAGCGGAGGAACTACTCTCCGAACTGAATGAGCGAGCACCTAAAAATCTATCACGCTAGTGCCCGTCGACAGATCGATTGGGAATTAGTAAATGACCGAACATCTGTTTCCCTTCCTTGACTACTGGTGGTTCTACGCGGCCTTCACTGGCTCGGTCGTCGCGTTCCTGGCACTCGATCTCGGTCTGTTTCATCGCAAACCGCACGTGATTGGATTTCGTGAGGCGTCGGCCTGGGCGGCGGTCTGGGTGGCGTTGGCTTTGTTGTTCTGCCTTTGCCTGTACAAATATGCAGTCTGGAAGTTCGGCCCGACAACTGGGAATCAAATCGGGGTGGAGTTTCTCACCGGATATGTCGTCGAGTGGTCGCTTTCGCTCGACAACATGTTCGTCTTCGTGCTGGTGTTCCGCTATTTCGGAATTCCCGCACTGTTGCAGCATCGTATTTTGTTTTTCGGCATCCTGGGCGCGCTAATCTTCCGCGGGGTCTTCATCGTTCTCGGCGCCGCGCTGCTCCAGTACGGTTGGGTCGTGACCCTCTTCGGCGTTTTCCTGATTCTCACCGGCATCCGGATGATGTTTTCGTCGGAGCGCCAGGTCCGACCCGAACAAAGCCTTATCGTTAGGGGACTGCGAAGGCTGTTGCCCGTGGCGACGGAATCTGAAGAGTCGCGGTTCTTTGTGCGGCGGAACGGAACACTGTGCGCCACGCCCATTCTGCTGGCGCTTGCGCTCATCGAGGCGAGTGATGTTCTTTTCGCTCTCGACTCCGTTCCCGCCATCTTCGCCATCACCCGCGAGCCATTGGTCGTCTACACGTCGAATGTGTTCGCCATTCTAGGCCTGCGCGCAATGTATTTTCTGCTGGCCGGTGCCCTTGCGAGCTTCCACTTGTTGCTTTACGGCTTAGCGCTCATTCTGATTTTCGTCGGGCTCAAGATGTCCTGGCTCAACGCGGCTTGGGGGGGACATTTCCCAACCACGATATCCCTCGGTGTGATCGTTGGAATTCTCGCAGCGTCCATCGGTCTGTCGCTTGTTTTTCCCACTTCACGCGCGCCGAAAGACCTGCTGATTAACCGGTCGGATCGCTAGGGAGATCTTGCGGAATATGGTGGCGGGCTTCATCGTTCGATTACTCGTTTTGTTCAGTCGCGCCGGTGTGAAACACGGAGAACGAAATCTAAGTTAAGTTAGAACGAGGTGATGCCTCGCTTTTTACATACACCGTGTAGCTAAATTTGAGCCTCAAAATACCCTCCCGTTGGGATAGCCCCCCCTCACCTTCCCTTCTATGCTCAGCACTGAAAGTTGAAACGATACCGATGCACGGGCTGGTAAGCAGTTGAAGGATGGGAGATTTGCGATGCAAGAGATTGGAATCGCCAAGGCGCAGAAACCACTCCAACGCATCGTCGTCGTCGCTCTTGGGTGGGTTCTCATGATTGGAGGCATCGTCGGGTTGTTTCTCCCGTTCGTGCCGGGAGCCGTTCTTATAGTTGCCGGCGCCCTCATGCTGAGGCCTCAACGTGCGTGCCTGCGGCGAGCACTAGAGGAATGTCGAGTGCGATTTCCAGTTCTAGGACGCGCCTTTGGGCGGTTCTCTGCTTGTGGCGAGAGTTGGCACAGCCGCTTTAGGAACAATCCCGGCGATTCTGGATCGCAGTTCAGAGTTTGAACGGCTCACGATGGCCGTAGAAGGTTCCACCTAAGAGCTCAATCATGAGACGAGGACCGCAACAGGATATCGAGGAGGCCAAAACGCTCCGCGCGGCGCGCAAAGTCCTGATTTTCGATGGAGACATCGAAGACTTGGCTCGGCACGCCGAACCTTTCGAGGCTCATGGGTGCGAGGTTTACAAATGTATGTCAGTCGAAACAGCGATGCGCTGTATCGAAAGAGAGGAGTTCGATTTTGCTCTGGTGGATCAAGGCTCCCCGGCTTTTGAGGGGCTTCGGGTAATAAGACATCTAGTCCGTTACAACTTACGTACGCCCTTCGTGGTGGTGGCGCGGTATAAGGACGTGCTGTGTCACCGGCGAGCACTCGGACTCGGAGCGATCAACTATTTGGGGAAACCCCTTCCCACTGCGGAAATGAATTGGATTATCCAAAATTACGTCAGAACCTCATTGAAGAAATGAGGTCGGACAGGGATCCGCCGTCGAGCATGCCCCGATCCAGCGGAAGAGGATTCATTTGCATTTGCAGTGATATCACAATGAGGAAGGAACAGACACATGATCAACATCGGACTAGAAGATAGCAATCGGCGGGAGGTCACCCAGTTTCTCAACAACTTAGTCTCCGATGAATATCTCCTCTCGACGAAGACGAAGAATTACCACTGGAATGTCACCGGGCCGCATTTTCATGTCCTGCATGGGCTATTCGGAGACCAGTACACCAAGCTCGATCAATTGATTGACCGGATCGGGGCACGCATCCGCGCGCTTGGCACCAACGCGTTCGGCACGATGACGGAGTTCCTGAGATGCACCCGCCTCCAGGAGCGTCCGGGAATGCCGAGCGAGTTGGCGATGGTCGAAGATTTGTACGATGACCACGAAGTCTTGCTTCGTTGCTTGCGGAGGGCATTGGCAGGCAATGCAAGCCTCCGTTTCGATTTTGGCACAACCGACTTTCTCACCGGGGTCATGCAGGAACACGAAAAGATGGCCTGGATGCTGCGGTCGGTTCTCGCTTCGAACTGCCGTGCCGTTCAACGCTTGCCGACTGCGACCCGCGCTAGGTGTGGGCTTGCTCCACCCTGAGGGAATCCACGGTTGTGCTGAGCTGCTGTGCGCAGGATACCCGTATCCTTCGGGAGATCGCTCTGAGGGAGGTTGTCATCACACAACGGGCGATCGGTGACGCTGAGGCGAACGGCATCTCCGATCGCGAGCATTTGGGCATTCAAACTGCTTATCATCCAAGTGGTTTTGAAAGGCTAGATCCCGGCTCCTCTGAAATCGAAGACGCGCCGTCCGCCTCTTTGGCCGCCGCATAGTGCCTGTCTTCAAAATTGCCTTGCTCTTGTGCACGGCGGAGGTATAGCTTGTACCGAGTCAGTTCAAGAATGTTTCTTCGAGGATCCACCCCCGCCAAGTTGCTGGTTGCAGTCGCAGCCAGCGTGTTTTTACTCGGGATTGTGGCGACTGAGCTCCCTGAACTCCTGACGTTATCGGACAATACCTCCAACGATTTCGCGATGCGCAAAGCGGGTTCAGCAGAATGCGCCTCGATGTTGAGCACTGCAAATCACAGGCCCATGCCGCTGAATATGAAAGATTCCGAGTACGGCACAGACATTCGCTGCGCTCCTGCCCTTGAGGATCCAAAACCGGCCTCGTCCGACTTGTTCTTTCTTCGTTCCGTTCTCCGCAGATAGACTCTTCCTTCCTAACATTTAAAGTTGCGATGTCGATGATTCTCTGTTGCTGCGTTTCGTCGACACACACTGCGCTTCCGACACGGAAGGTTATTTTTCCTGAGCTTCCAACTTCGAGCCTGTATTCCACCAGGCCTTGGGGAAAACTCGCCGGCACCGTGCCTCGACCAATTTCTTTCTGAAAAGAATCGCAAGCGGCTACTGATCGAAGAGATCCTGGTGACGTTTTTCCGGCGAGTCTTAGAACGCACGCGCCTGAGGACTAAGGTATGAAACGCAAAATCCGTATGACCATCGGCAGTGCAGCACTCGCCGGGACGATCCTTCTTTTGACCGCGGCTGTTGCACAGCAGAGAGGCGCTGTCGTTTCATCGCGCCCGACCGCGTATGACGCAACCCGCGAAAAGATTCTTCAGGGAACGGTTGTGAGCTACACGGAAGACTCCTCGCGGCCACCTATGGGCGCGCACCTCACGGTACAAACGGCGAGCGGCACGGTGGACGTGCATCTGGGTCCCGCGTCATACCTGCGCAGCAATCATTTTTCATTGGCCGCGGGCGAATCGGTGCGGCTTGTCGGTGTGAGCGTCCTGACTAAAGGAGGCAACGTCTTCTTGGCGCGCATGGCGCAGCACGGGACACAGGCGATCGCGGTGCGATCACCCAACGGATTCCTGCTGGCGAATAGCCCCGCTCGGGCCTTGCTGCAATCGGAGCGCGCTCCAAACGCCCAGCAGAGGAAGCCGCGATGAGCGCGCGGAAGAAGCGGTTGGCCCTGCTGGTTTGGGTTACGCTGGCGCTCTTCGCGGCTGCGTGCGGCGGGGGGTCCGAATCCAACCCAGGACCGGGACCCGGACCGACGCCTCCGCCGGCAAAGTTCTCTAACGCAAGCTTTTCGGGCCAGTATGCGTTCTCGATGAGCGGAACGGAGCTATGCGCAGGAGGGGGGAGTTTCTTTGGGCGCGCCGGCACGTTCATGGCGGATGGCCACGGCAACATTACGGACGGACTTGAAGACGTCAATATATGCACAGGCGTGGAAACGCTGCAATTCACGAGCGGCACGTATTCCATCGGCTCGGACGGCCGCGGGGCGCTGAACTTGACGAACAGCAGCGGCACGACAACTTACAGCATCGCGCTTTCTTCGGCGACGCAAGGGTTCATCGCGCAAACCGATGTGGACATTACGGCCAGCGGATCGTTTCAGAGGCAGAACACCGGAGCGTTTACGAATGCGGCGATCGCTGGAGGCTATAGTTTCGATTTCAAGGGCGTGGATGTGGCCGGCACAAGGGTGAATCCTGCGTCGATCATCGGCCGATTCGACGCGGACGGCGGGGGAGGAGTGGCGAATGGCCTGTTCGATTCGAACATTGCGGGCACGCTCTCTGGGCAACAAGCATTTGCGACCGATTCGTTCTGTCGAATCGACGCAAATAGCGATGGCATCACTTTCGGGCGCGGCACGGCAAGAATCGCTGGACAGGATTTTGTGTTCTATGTCGTGGATGCAACGCGCGTGAAATTTGTCGGGACGAGCTTTCCCTCGGCTTTCGTCGGAGATGCCTTCGCGCAACAAAATATCGCGTTCAACACGGCTTCTGTGGGCGGCAGCTTTGCGTTTGTAATCGCGGGATCGGGTTCGAGCGGATCGATCGGCACGGCTGGGCGTTTCACGGCGGACGGAGGCGGCGGCATCACCAATGTCGTGAGCGACGAGAACAACAACGGCAGCATAACGCAGTTGCCGAACGGATCGGTGACCGGGACCTACACGGTGGACAACAATGGGTTCGGCGGGGGAACGTTGACGTGGACGGATTCGAATAAAGGAACGTTTTCATTCATCTTTTATCTGATTTCGTCGACGGAAGCCGTGCTGCAGGAAACCGACTCGCAAATCATCAGCGACGGCACATTTTCGGCGCAAACGACGAGTTCGATTTCAGCAGCGGCGTTGGCAGGAGACTATGTTTTCGGTTGGAGTGGCGTCAGCACCGACCAAGAGGATTTCGTTGGCCAACTCACTTTTACGTCCTCGGGTAGCTTCAGCGGCTTGTTGGACTTCAACGAATTTACATCCGGCAAGCAGTTTTTCGATGTTCCCATCAGCGGCAGCCTTGCCCTCAACGGTGACGGCACGCAGGCCAACACCTTCACCGTCAATCTGCAGACTACACCGCCAGATGCATTCAGCTTCACGGTCTACGTTGTTGACCAAGACACGCTGCTTTTCGTGGGCGTGGACACCAATCGCGTCATCACGGGAATGACGATCCGCCAGCCTTGAGGGGTAATCATACACAATTCAGTCGCATCTGCGGCACCGACTGAATCTGGGATACGAAGTTCGAGTTAGGCCAAAGTACCGCGAGTTCGAATACTTAGCCTCGAAGACACGAATCCGCGAAGGCAGCACAGCGGAACAGTTGCTGACGCGCACAAGTCTCTGCACGGCACAACTCCTGGATCTTCGGCTAAGCGGAAGTGATCTGATGTCGGCAGAGGACAAGCTGAATTTGCTAGACCGTTGTACGGGCTAACACCTGTGCCGGGGTTCGAGTCCCTCCGTCTCCGATCACTTCACGGGTTCCCAGCCCTCCCGCAGCATATCGAATGCCAGCGTGTCACGGTAGGCGTAGTGATTGCCTTCCAGTACGGCCACTGGCGTCAACATATGCCAGATGCGATCATCGTCGAAGACGTAACACTCACCCGATTCGCGCATCGTGAAGCGATCCATTTCCTCCTTGTCATTGTCGGTTATGACGACTTCGCCACCCTGAGCGCCGCAGCGGCCCACTAGATGCGTGGCGATGTACTTTTCCCGGTCTTTATGTAAGCCCGGTGGACTCATGTCGCACGGCCGGCCAGGCGCAGCCGCGAACCTTATTAGATGAACGTTAACCAAATACTTCGTACCCACCTTCGACAGCGGTAGGTAATAAAGGTGGTGAGCAATCATCTTGCGAACGCCTATGGAACCGGCAATCGCCAGGGGCAGCGGAGCGTACTCTCGCGGCTGGCCGCCGATTGTCGTGTTGTATTTTTTCAGCTGCACATAGGGCGTGCTCTCTTCGCTCAACCAAACCTTTACACCGCCCTCAACAACCTCGGCCCTGACACGATTTAGGGAACGATACCTGTCGCCCCCATCGTAGTATTTGTCCTTTGGAACGGACCAGACGGCATGGGATAACGCTTCCAGCGAGCGCGCTATGTCTACATCAACCCTGAGCGGCTGACGACTGAACCCGCGCTCGAGGAGGTCGCTTCGCGACCTGGCATTGGTTGCAACCGGAATAAAACGATCTTGACCCATGATTGCTGATAAATGCCTGACGATTGCATGACCAACCAGCACCGTAAGGGCCATGCGCGCGCGCAAATTATAGCCGACGCAGCCCATTGCAGAGGATGCCCACGGTTCTTGGCGGGTGAATCGGCAATCCGGAAGTTACGATCGAGTTCAAGCGATTATCCTGGTTGCTTTTTAACTTTCTGGCGATTCTCTGAATCATGCGCTTTCTTCGCCTTCGGCGTAAGCATGCCCAGCCTACGCCCTTTCTCTGAATCGCAAATCAGCGTCGCCAGTCGCCGTTGACGAGTCTCTTCTTGTTTAGCACTCACGACCCAAAAAATGGATGTCCGCTGGTACCAGGGCGCCTGTGCCCGGAAGAATTCCCACGCTGCGCGGTTAGCTTTGAACTGCTTCTCGTAAGCGGAATCCAATTTTTTCTGTCGTGACTCGAAAGAATACTTGCCCGCGTCGCTCGTGCGTTGCTCAAATGCTTTCACTCCTGAAGGCGCGACTCGGCCAAGCTTTGCTAGCTCACCCACCCGCCTGATGTTGACTGCGCTCCAATAGCTCTTAGCCTTTCGCGGTGTGAAGCGCTGTTTATAGGTGGTCTCGTTGATGCTCTTGCGCACTCCATCGATCCATCCGAAACACAGAGCTTCGTCCAACGCCTCACGGTAGGTGATACTTTTCTTGTCTGTCCGTTTGTTGTAGAAACCTAGCCACAGTTCCGCGACACGGTCGTGATTTTTCTCTAGCCATTCTCGGAATTCGGCAGATGAGTTGAAGATCTTGATTTGCACGGTTCCCTCACGACGCAGAGAAGCGATAGGATACTTGATCTCTCAGACGAGAAAAACGAATGCTACCCCCAAGACATCAGTGACCCTCAGTTCGAGGTGTTTCTCGGCATTAGGTGATGCTGCGGCAGCTAGAGATTCGATGAGCCGCAAGCTTCGTTGAGGAGGCGCTGAACCCGGGCGCCACCAAATAGAGATCCGCTGGATGGGTAGTCGGCCTCACGTTGGCCGCGTTCCCGGAGTAAATGCAGGGAGGGTGAAGGACACGGCTGTGTCCGGATGGTCGCTGGCTGGATGATGCGATCTCGCGAAGTCGCTTCCGATGGAACCTACCAACTCTTCACACAACGAGGCAGGGCTCCTCTCAATTTGTGCTCGCCTGCTACAGAGGCGGGCGTTCCAATCCAAACGCACAGCTGTTGATCGGCCTGAATCTCACAACTAAAGCCTTGCGAGCTTCTGATCTTAACCAAAACTCCAAATCAGGTCTGTGAAGAATCTAACTAAGATGGTGGTTGCACGAGACTTAGCAAATTCGCTCGGAGAAATAAGATCGATTAGCTTGACGGTGTTAGGCCAAGAAAGCGCGGCGTTGAGGAGATTGGAAACAACAAAGAGTTATTAGGAACTGACGTCCGAAGCTTGGCAAGGTTCGAATATACACATCTAAGGCGCTGGAACGGCGGCATTTGCAAACCATGTTGACGAGCTCAATTGGAAAATGATGGAAAATGACGGGGCATCGCTAGGCGCCGAACCTTTCGGTGCGAATCGAACTCCCTATCTGAAGCTTGGGAAGCTCTATATAAAACTCTGAAAGCGATTGATCTGGCGGCACTTAGCTTTCCGAGTGACAGCCTTAATTGGACCCTCTAGATGGAAACTGAAACGGACGGCGCGCCCAAATTCAATAGGTTCCCTTTCGCCGTTAACCTCCCCGGAATACAGTCTGTAGAGCGTCTGCCTTCTACATCGCAGTGAATAGTGTGACCGTCAGCAGTGACCACGTTCGCTGAGATCACGTTGTCGCCTGCAGGGGCAGCTGTGGCGGAACTAGAGCTGGTCGAACTTTGCTGCGAGGATGAAATCGCTTTCAGTGAGGCCGTTGATCTTGTGCGTCCAGGTGGTGATCTCCGCCTTGCCCCAGCCCAGCAGAATATCCGGGTGATGGCCCTGCGATTCGGCTACCTCGCCTACCTTATTCACGAAAGCGAGCGCAGCTTTGAAATCGGGAAACGTAAACGACTTCGTAATGTGGTGTTCGTTGACGACTTTCCATCCGGACACCTGCTTCGCCAGGTCTTGCAGTTCCTTACCTTTCAGAGGCGGAACGCCGCCGCGGCACGGGACACAGGTCTTTCCGGCAAGGTCGGCCAT
>JBEEIB010000061.1:0-2776 GCA_041167675.1 Verrucomicrobiota bacterium | reverse complement strand
TCCGGCTGCTCATCAGCACGATCCGATTCGCCGCGGTCCTGGCGATCGCCGCCTTGCTCGGAGCCGGCTGGTATCTCGCGCACCAGGGATTTGGCCGTCAATGGCGACAACTGGTGGTGGAAGAATTGCACAAGCACGGAGTCGAAGCTTCCGTCGGTCATCTCACGGTCAATCCGTTCCGTGGCCTCGTCGCCCAGGACGTCCGTGTTTACGATTACAAACACCGCGAGAACACAGTCGCGCTCATCACCGAGGTTTCGCTCGATATCAATTACGCGGCGCTCTTTCATCATCAGCCATTCCTGAACGCACTCGATATCCGCGACGCTCAGCTGACGCTGCCCATGTCCGGATTAAAGGGAAAAACCGGCCAGGCCCAGCTCACGAATTTCAGAGCGCATATCTATTTCCCTCCGGAACAGATTTACGTGGCGCAGACGGAGGGGATTTTCTGTGGCGTGCGCATATCGGCGAACGGACAGCTCATCAAACGCCTGAACACCCCCCCCTCCTCTCCGCTCTCGGAAGAAGAATGGCAAAAACGGCTGGCTGTTCTCCAGCGCGTCATCAACGAGTTGCAGAAATTCAGCTTCGCTTCCCAACCTTCCCTCCAGGTCAAATTCAGCGGTGACCTCGCTGAAATGGAGAATGCCCACATCGAAGCCACCCTCCGCGCCGATAAGGTGCGCCGGGACAAATATGAATTGCGCGACTTTTCCGCTTCGGTCGAATTCAACAGTCAACTGCTCAGCCTGACGCGTTGCCAATGGAGCGATGCGGCCGGCATGTTCTCGGCCGGCGGCAGCTGGAGCCGGCAAAGCAACGTGGCCAAATTCCAGACGCGCAGTAATATCGACCTGAAGAGATTTCTCGATTCTTTCGGATTCGGCGACCTCCTCTCCGACGTGACGTTCCCGGCGCCCCCGGTGCTGGCCGCCTCAGGCGAGGCGAATCTTGGCGCGATGCAGCCCCGTTTCAAAGTGATCGGCAGCGTGTCTGCCCCAAGCTTGACCTATCGCTCGGTCCCTTTTTCCCAGCTCAACGCCAACTTTTCATGGGACGGGGAACGCACACTCGTGCGCGACATTCATGTGCAGAATCAGGGCGGCCAGCTGAGCGCGGAGGTGCTCGACGCGCCCGACGATTTCCGGCTCGACATTGAGAGCACGATCAATCCGATCGGGCTGCGCGCATTCGTCTCGCCGGATTTGCAGCAATTTCTCGGCGAATGGGAGTGGCCGCGCCCGCCCAATGTGCATCTCGCCATCCGTGGCCGGGATCACAAGCCGGAGAGCTGGAAGGGCGACGGCACCATCGCGCTCGAGCGCGCGCGCTTCCGCGGTGTCTGGACGAACAGCGCCAGTGCCCGGATTCACTTTGGCGACGGCGCCGTGACCTACGATAACTTAAAGATCACGCGTAACGAAGGGGCCGGCACGGGCAGTTTCACTTACGACTTCAGGAAACATGAAGTCCGCATTTCCAATCTCAGGACATCGCTCCAGCCTAACGAGGTTATTTATTGGATCGATCCCAAGATGTCGAAAATTGTCGCTCCCTATAAATTTCGAGCTCCGCCCGCCGTCACCGCCAGCGGGGTCTACCAGTTTGCGGGCGGCAAAAACACCAGACTCGAGCTGACGGTCGATGCTCCCGGTGGAATGGATTACGTTTTTCTGGGCAAGACTCTTCCCTTCGAACGCATCTCCGGAAATCTCCTTTTCACAGACGACCGGTTGCAAATCACCGATCTGAAAGGCGCCTTGTTTGCGGGGCGCGTGAACGGCAATGCCGACATCTCCCTCGCCCATAACGATCCGCGTTATCGCGCCACCGTGGCCGTTCAGCACATCGATTTCCCGCGCCTGACCGAGCTCTACTACAATTACAAGACGTCGCAGGGACAGCTGAACGGCTCCTATGATTTTACCGGTCTGGGCAGCGATGCCCGAAGCATGCGCGGGAACGGAAAGCTGGAAGTTACCAACGGCGACGTCTTCGCCATCCCGATTTTTGGACCGCTCTCGGGATTACTGAACGCAGTTCTGCCCGGTAAAATGGGTTATAGCATCGCGCGCAAAGCCGAGGCCAGTTTCACGATCAAGGATGGCGTCATTCATACCGACAATTTCGAAACGGCGGGAAAATTATTCAGCATGGTTGGACATGGCGACATTCACTTTCTCGACGACAAGCTGGATTTCTACATGCGAATGAACGCGAATGGTGCCGGCATTCTGCTCACTCCGGTCTACAAACTTTTTGAATACACCGGCGAAGGCAGTCTCAAGCACCCCGACTGGCACCCGACCAGATTCTAACCATTGCGGATTTGCGATTGCGGATTTCGGAGTGAAAGCGCCAAAGAATCAGCCCCAAGGGCAGTCACTCCGTCCTGCCGCAATCCGCAATCCGCAATCCGAAATTCTTCTCGGCGCCCACATGTCGACCGGCGGCGGGGTGCACAGGGCGATCGAGCGCGCCTGCTCCATCGCGTGCACGGCCATGCAGATTTTCGTGAAGAACAACATGCAATGGTTCGCCCGCCCGCTCCGGCCGGAAGAGATTCACGCTTTCCTCGCGCATCAGCAGCGCGTCGAGTTGTCGGTCGTTTTTGCCCACGCCAATTATCTGATCAACCTCGCCGCCACCAATCCGCAGTTTCACGCGAATTCCATCCGGGCCCTGGCCGAAGAGCTAACCCGGGCGGATCAACTCGAACTGCCGTTTCTCGTGCTCCATCCGGGAGCACATCTGGGCGCAGGCGAAGAGGCCG
>JBEEIB010000060.1:0-4892 GCA_041167675.1 Verrucomicrobiota bacterium | reverse complement strand
GATCATCATCAATCATTAGGACTCGGAGCATCGTGTTCGGCCTCCTCTAGGGCTATTCCCCTCGGTAGTGGGCCGAGTTCCCAAAAACATTTACCCCACTTCGCCCTGAACCCACAAAGTGTAAGGTTTGTTAAGTCGCAAGTTTCATTTACAGACAGACTCCAGCCGGTGCTTGCAAGCAGCCTTGCGCTGCTGCCCCCGATCTTCACCCTTCTTAACCGTCACTTTGACCGTCGCCGCCGTCCAATTTGATATGGAGCATGACTAGGTTCAGTGCTACCGAAATAAATCAATGACCAGTCGCGTGGTTGCGGCTTTGGGGAGGTTTCAATGAGTTGGACGAACGCAGCAGAGATTGCAATGGCACAAGAAATTCAGCAGTCGTTCGAAAGGAAATCTAGACCCGCACTTCACACCGTCGAATATGCGGTCCGCTCGTTGTGCGCGCGGGCACTCAGTGGCGACTACTACGACTTTTTGGAGATCGGTGCCGGCAGGATGGCGTTTGTGCTTGCCGATATTTCCGGAAAGGGCTTGCCCGCAGCTTTGTTAATGGCTAGTTTACGAGCTTCTATTCTTGCTCAGGGGCCAGGCGCATTCAATAATCCACCTCTGATGCTGAAGAGGGTGCACGAACTCTTCTACGAATCGAGTCCTCCAGGTCATTTCGCCTCGCTTTTCTTTGCCGATTATAACGAGCCTGCTGCCTCCTTGAGATATATCAATTGTGGACACGTGCCGCCACTTCTCTTTAGGGATGACGGCGAGGTTGAAAGACTCGAATCCACCGCGCCGTTAATAGGGATGCTCAAGAATTGGGACGGTGCCGTCGAGGAGGTAGCCCTCAGGCCAGGCGATGTGCTGGTGATGTTCACGGATGGAGTGATCGATGCCAAGAATTCGGCAACTGATGAGTTTGGGGGTGATCGCCTGATCCAAATCGTGAGAAATCGCCTTTCCCTTAAACCTGCGTCTCTCGCCGAGACTGTGATTCAAGCAGCGCAAGTTTTTTCCGGCTTTCGTCGACAGGACGACATGACCGTCGTAGTTGTTCGGGTTCGGTGACGACCATGGCACTGCTTGCGTGGCTTTTCACAATCCTACCCATCTTAAACGCAGCTGCTTACGATTTCATGAATCGCTGCTCGTATTCCCGCAAACACTGAAGGCAATGTTTGCAATTTGAAATGAACACAATTGAGGGCCGCACATGAATCAAAAGGATGCAACTGTATTTTACGTCGATGACAACGCTAAGTCTCAAAGACTACTTGGTAGTCTGATTACGGCCTGCGGCTTCCGAGTAATCACGGCAAGTAATCCGCTCGAGGCCCTTGCACGCTGCTCAGACCTCCGGTTTGATTTGGCTCTTCTGGATTACCGAATGCCGTTCTTGAGTGGTTCACAGTTGGCAAAAGAAATTAAGTCTTTAGCGCCCCATATTCCGATTGTGTTGATTTCGGACTACAGCAATCTCGCCGCTTCGGAGCTGTTGTTTGTCGACGCTCACTTTGGGCGTGACACTATTTTGGACGATCTTCTTGCAACCATGTGGAGTCTGGTCCGTTCCAACCGAATGACCGCAAGAGATAGGCAAGAGGCGAGACTCTGGTCGAACTCAACGTAAACCCAAGTCCCATCGAGAGAAGATCCGCTCCAGGTGTCGATGGCCATTCTGTAAAGAATCGTAAACATTTTTCCGTAAGGACAACGGGAAGCCCTTAGTTAACTTCATAGATATATATGGCCGCATTTTCAATGCCGGGAAATGAGTCTCCGTTTTGGACGCAACTGGACGTTATCTTCTCGATCTTCCCGCTTGCAGCACGACCTTCTGTAGCGAACATCGAGGGGCTCGTAAATCATGCTAAGTATCCGAAAATGAAGACGAGCTTAGAGCCTACAGTCGGTTCAATCCCGCCGCGCGCAAAGAAAGCTCAAACGGGCCACCGGGCAACGCGGCGGGACACTGACGGGCAGTTCACAGTGAGGAGATCGGCACGCTCCGGAAAATTCGCCCGGCCTCGGGAGGAAAAAGTCGGGAACACAGAACCACGGCGTGCCGAGAGTCCACGAATGAGGTTTTTGTGGAGTCCTGGCAGGTTTGAGTTTGCTGTTCTTTCTTTGATAAAGGGAACCGTATGTCACGATTATTCAAATTTGCATTGATCGGTTTGTTGGGTCTGATCACGCTAGCGCCCGCAGCTTCGGCGCAGCGAGGACGCGTATTCATTGGCGGCGGATTTGGCTGGGGTCCAGGATGGTACGCACCCTATCCATACTGGGGTCCATACGGGTATTACGGCGAAGCAAACAATTCAGCATATCCTGGCCAAGTGAAAATCATTACGCAAAATAAAGACGCTAGGGTGTATGTGGACCGCGGCTATGCAGGAACCGCCGGTAAGCTGAAGAAATTTCGGCTGGCTCCGGGCCGATATAACATCGAGCTGCGCGACACAACCGGGAAGGTACTGTACGGGGAACGCGTCACCATAATTTCTGGCAAGACAGTCGACATCAACCCAGACTTGATTTCACAGAAGAAGTAACTCACCCGTTCTCATCTCGGACTCAACTGACCCTCAACAAGACAGCCCCTTCGATACGCGCCCTTCAATTTATACCCGAGGAGAGTAACGGCATGGAGAGTGGCGGATAGAGTGCGAAACGTCGAGCCAAAACTCCGGCCCTCATCGAGTTGACGCTTCTGCGGTATGATGTTTTTCGTCGGTAAGCCGGTTGCGGAACCCAACTCAAACGCAATCCGAGCGAGGCGAACATGGCCCGGGCGAACCTACAATTGCGATTGGCCGGCTCGCCCGCACTGCGCTACAGTCCGGCGGCCACTTCCTTCGCCATCGCCCTGACCGTCTGGTATGCGGAGCCATGTCCTGGGATTCTTGCAGTTGTGCTCAACAATCGGACCAGGTCTTTAATGCATTCTTCAATCTTTCTGTTCACCCTGCCGGCCGTCGGCGAAGCCGTTATATGACGAAGCAAAAATATACCGATGTCTAAATCGAATTGGTGGACCAACCCTCCTGCTGGCGTGAAGTACGCCGTCACCCTCGTTTCGGTTGCCTCAGCTGTCATCATCGCATGGGTATTGTGGCATTTCTGGCACTCCGAGGCGTTCGCGTCGGTGTTTTTCTGCGCCATCATCCTCAGCGCTTGGTTCGGCGGCTTCAGGCAGGGTTTGCTCGGGGTCACGTTCTCTGCTCTGGCATTCGACTATTTCTTTCTGTCCCCGACCCATTCATTTTATTTAGATTCGCGCCAACTGCCGCGTCTAATCATCTTCGTGGTGTCAGCGTTAATAGTAGGCTTCCTAACCGCCTCCCAAAGGAGCACGACCGAATCACTCAGGCGGGCGCGAGATGATCTGAGTACAAATGTTCAGGAACTTGAGAGAACCAACGAGGAATTGCGCACGGAGAACTCTGAACGAAAGCTGACCCAAGCTGCGCTTCGGCAAAGCCAGGCGTATCTGGCGGAAGCTCAAAGGCTCAGTCATGCCGGGAGTTTTGGCTGGAGGGTCGCTACAGGCGAGATCATCTGGTCAGAAGAAACCTTTCGGATATACCAATACGAACGCACGACGACTCCGACGGTGGAACTTGTACTCGAACGGACTCATCCGGAAGACGCGATCTTCGTGAAAGAGACAATCGAGCGTGCCGCGCAGACTGCAAAAGATTTTGATTTTGAACATCGGTTGTTGATGCCGGATGGCGCCGTCAAACATGTCTATGTCGTGGGCCATGCCGAAAGATATCAGTCGAAGGAACTCGAGTATGTTGGAGCAGTAATGGACGTCACCGCAGCAAAGCAGTCGGAAGAGGCGCTGCGGCGGAGCGAGGGATACTTAACTGATGCACAGAGGTTGACCGGTACAGGCAGTTGGGCATGGAACGTGGCCACTCGAAAGAGTGTCTACTGGTCACAGGAGAATTACCGCCTTGTTTGGCTCCGATCCTGAAGAGGGGATACCGTCAGATGAAGCGTTTTACCGGCGCATTCATCCAGAGGATCGAGACCGGGTGCGGAGAGAAGTCTTTCTTGAAAGGCCGGAGGAAGGGTCCCACTTTGACGTGGAGTTCCGAGTCGTTCTTCCAGACGGAGCGATTAAGTACGTTCGTTCGACAGGTCACCCCATTCGCAACACATCCGGCGATCTCCTGGAATACGTCGGTACATCCATAGACGTGACCGAACGCAAGCGGGCGGATGAAGAGCGCGAGAGATTGCGCCAAGTCCAGGCTGATCTTGCGCACTTAAGCCGGGTGACGACGATGGGCGAGTTGACGGCATCGCTAGCGCACGAGATCAGGCAACCGATTTCCGCAGCAGTAACAAACGCTAAAACCTGCTTGCGATGGCTTGGCCGCGATGAGCCCGACGTGGCCGAGGGACGCGAAGCCGCCACAAGAATAGTCAAAGACGTAACGCGCGCGGCTGAGATAATTGGCAGAATCAGCACGCTGTTCAAGAAGGGCGCGCTGCAACGGGAGTTAGTTGATGTAAATGAACTCACTGCTGTCCAAATTAGCTGAAAATTGGTCACCAATATCTCCAGAGTAAGGCAAAAGTCGCCGTCTGAGCCCTGGATGCAGGGCAGGTTGACGGTGGCCAAGCGGTTCTCTTGATCGGATGCTGTCTAAATTCCCCCTCTTGAAAATCTCGAAGTTACATCGAATTGTGGGCATGTGGCTTATCGCTGCTGTCCAATCCACTGACCCGCTCAGATTAGTTGCAGGGTCAGCTGCTCTGACGATCTCTCTGGTATCGGAGGTGGTTGGAAAGGATCGTCGATCCATGCCCACAGATCACGGTAAACAAACAATTGCTGTCGCAGAAGTGCCACCAGATTCGAAAGGGACCAACCGAAC
>JBEEIB010000059.1:0-6118 GCA_041167675.1 Verrucomicrobiota bacterium | reverse complement strand
GAGATCGGCTACGCTGATGATTCGCTCATCGTGCGCACCGTCCTTAGCCGCCACCAAGATGTTTTCTGTGACTACTGCCGTTTTCGAAAAATTCGCTGGTCGAAGATCTCCTTTGCCCCTTAGCGAGGCCGCGGCCTGATCGGTACCCTCGAGGCGCGATCGAGAGCGCTACCACGCGATATGAACATCTTTCCCTTTCTAGCCAGCAACGCCGAAGCAGTCGGGGCGCCAGCGACAACCTGGGATGTGCCCGGCATTATCTTCCTTAAACTGTTGGCGGTCGTCTTCCTCGTCCTGCTAAACGGCTTTTTCGTCGCAAGCGAGTTCGCTATCGTCAAAGTGCGCTCCAGCCAGCTCGACGCTCTGACCGCTCGGGATAATGGGCACGCCCGGCTTGCTAGGCACGTAACCTCCCACTTAGACGCCTATCTTTCCGCAACCCAGCTCGGGATCACGTTGGCCAGCCTGAGCCTTGGCTGGCTTGGCGAGCCGTTCCTGGCCCGGATGATCGAACCGTTTTTTGCTCTGGCGAATATTACTTCGCAGCGCTGATCGAGACGGTCGCCTTCGCCCTAGCTTTTGCCGGGATCACGATCCTTCATATTGTCCTGGGCGAACTCGCGCCGAAATCCCTCGCTATCCGCAAGGCCGTGCCGACGGCCCTTTGGATCAGCCCACCGCTGAGAATTTTCTATGTCGTTTTCAAGCCGGCCATCTGGCTGCTCAATGGGCTGGCCAATTGGCTACTCAAGTGTATTTTCCACCTCGATCCCGTCGCCGAAGGCGAGCTTGCCCACAGCGAGGAGGAACTGCGGCTGATCCTCGATGAAAGCGCCAAAGCCGCCCGAATCTGCCCAGTCAGCCAGGAAATTGTCGCCAACGCCTTCGAGATACGCCGGCGCGTTGTGCGCGAGGTAATGACACCGCGCGGAGAGGTTGTATACCTCGACACCGGCCTCTCTTTCCGCGAGAACCTTCAACGTGCCAAGGCGGCGCGCCACACCCGTTTTCCGCTCTGCGCGGAGTATTTTGACCGCACGATCGGCTTGGTCCACATCAAAGACGTGCTCGTGCAGTTGGACGAGCCAGAGCCAAGCTTGCTGGCTATCAAAAAAGAGCTGGTCATCGTCCCCGAGATGCTACCACTGGAGAAACTGTTGACGCATTTTCGTGACCGGCAGGCGCACTTGGCCCTGGTGATCGATGAGTTCGGCGGCAACGCGGGTATTGTTACTTTGCAGCACATCATCGCCGGGGTGATCGGTCAACTGCCAGACGAGTTTGGCCTGGAACGCCGAGAGTTTCAGCGCCCTCGGCGAAGACGAGTTCCGGGTAGACGGCGGCCTGGGCATTTATGAGATGCGGGACTTGGCGGGTCTGGAGTGGAAGGATGGGGATGTGACCACGGTCGGCGGCTATGTCGTTCATCGGCTTGGGCACCTCCCGCGCGTTGGCGAGCAGGTGCACCTCGACGACTACATCGTTACGGTCGAGCAAGCCGACGGCCGCCGGGTCCAGGAACTTCTTTTTCAGCGCGTTGCCAAAAGAGATGCGTGCGAGTGATGATGCAGCAGCGGACAGTTGTTGTTAGCGGTAGGAATTGTCGTTGGTAAATTCGTCGGATTCGTTTTGTCCATGCTGCTCGTTGGAGCGCGCCTGTTATCGTGGTTGCTGGAACGCATCGCCGCCACGAATTCGCGGCAGCTGTTCACGCTTGCCGTGGTGGCCGCAGCCATGAGTATCGGTTTCGGAGTGGCCGAGCTGCTCGGACTCTCCTTCGCTCTTGGTGCCTTTTTTGCCGATGTTGTGGTCGGCGAGTTCTGGGTGCTTGCTGAAAAGACGGTGCCCTGGTGCAGCTGCACAGCCCGTCTCACTTAAGTTTTCAGGTGATAGGCATCGCGCCGTCGCAACTGGACGATTTGGGGTCCCCCGGGCGTCGATGTTTATCTACCTCTTCACACCATCGTTCCTTTCAACTTCCTCGGGAACGAACGCGGCGACCCACTCGCGCTGCGCGACTCACACTGGTTCACTTGCTTTGGCCGGTTAAAGGCTGGCGTCAGCGTTTCTCAGGCAGAGGCGGAGCTCAAGACGATCCATGACAATCTATTGAGTCATTACCCCGGCGTAAATATCGGCTCCGGGTTCCGGGTGTTTCCTCTGCTCAATTTTATCGTGAACGGCTACTTGATGACCATCTGGCTCTTAGCAGCCGCGGTTAGCGTTCTGTTGCTCGTCTCCTGCTTAAACGTCGCGAACCTGCTGTTCGCTCGTGGTTTGTATCGCCGGCACGAAATGATGATCCGAGCGACGCTAGGAGCGTCGCGATGGCAGGTCATCCGTCAGCTACTACTGGAAACCATCTTGTTAACCGCTGTCGGCGGTGTAGTGGGACTATTCGTTGCCCAGATCTGTGTCCAGGGCACAAGAAGTTTAATGCCGTCTGACCTCTATCGATTGCAGGAATTGCACGTCGATTCCAATACACTGGGATTTATTTTTGCCCTAATTCTTATCACATCATTACTTTCGGGGCTTCTGCCGGCTTGGAGCCTTTCTCAAGTCGTCCTAGCTCCTGGACTAAAGGATGAAGGTGGTCGAACGGGAACCGGTGGACCGCATCGCCAGCGAATTCAATCAGGTCTCGTAACGGCGCAGGTAGCACTAACGTGTGTTTTGCTGATCGCGGTTGGACTTTTAATCCGTAGCTTCCATGTCACCCAAACCGTGAAGCTAGGATTTAACCCGAGTCATCTGTTTACGGCAGGGATAAATCTAACCAGCGTTAAGTATGAAAACGACGATGTTAAAACTCACGCATTTTGGGATGAGTTGATGACGAAAATTCGTCGAATTCCGAGTGTCACGGACGCGGCGCTGAATAACAACCCTCCGCTAAAATGGGATCGAGGGAACTTTTCTCCTTTTACTGTGGACGGTCAGCCCAACCCGGAGCCCGATCATGAACCGATTTTGACCTCCCAGACGATTTCTTCCGATTATTTTCGGACGATGCAAATCCCTATACTGCAGGGCCGGGACTTCGATTCGGAGGACAGAGACGACAAACCAAATGTGGTAGATGAGGCGCTAGCGAAACACTATTTTCCCGATCAAAACCCGATCAGCAAATCGATCGGCATCGGACGAGTAGCGATCTCGCATTGCACCATAGTAGGGGTTGTTCCGCACATTTGCCATCAGACTCCCGGCGAAGCGGAAATTCCGTTCCAAGCTTACTCTCCTTATGCGCAAATTGATCCCGACAACGGGTACCTGATTATCCGTTCAAATCTGAATTCAGCCAGCTTGGCGGCAGCGGTACGGCAAACCGTCGCTTCTATTGATCCCGGCGTGCCGATATTCGATGTGCACTCTTATGACGATGTTATCGCCCAACGGTTCCTCACTCGTAGACTTAGCACTCTCCTAGTCGCCTTGTTTTCGGGTGCCGCATTATTTCTGTCGGCGGTTGGGCTCTACGGTATCCTCTCCTATTTCGTAGGCCAGAAAAGTCGAGAGATCGGCATTCGGATGGCCTTGGGAGCGCAGGCTCGCAACATTCTCCGGCTCGTCGTTGCACAAGGGCTATGGCCCGTGGGAGTTGGTTTAACGATCGGTATTCTGGCGGGACTATTGCTCGCCTGCTTCATGGACGACTTCCTGTATGGGGTGTCCGCCTATGATCCAATCACGTTAGCGCTGACTGTTTTCGTACTTGGGACTGCCACTCTACTCTGCGGCGAGGGCGATACAGATCAACCCTACGAGCGTTTTAAACGAATAGGCCAGATCAAAGACTTTACTCACGTTCGCAACGATAACGGGTCCAGAATTTATCGCTTACGCGTGATCGGTGATTGGATGACCGAGCAGGAAATCGAGCACCCTGCAGAGCAAGCAGCCGAGATCCCTGGGACACCTTCAATGAACGCCCTGCGAACATTCACTGCCATTTCTCTCATGGACTACATAACTATATAGCTTCGCTCAGCGATGCCCGAGAAGTTTGACTGGAAGCAATCCGACGAACCGCTTAACAAGGCGTTTGCAAATGGCTTTTCGGATTCGCTCCTTTCGTTAGGTGCCTATTTTATTAGCCACATTCGCGACAATGAGCGCTACGAGTGCCTTCGCGAACACCGAATTGACGCGGCGGACGAAGTTTCCAGTGACGGGGTGGCCTCAGTTGGTGGAGACGTGGCTGGGAACGATCGGGATGATTTCGGAGTAGGTGCTCGGGGGGCTCGCGTACGACAAAGCGGGCCTGCTGCTGGAAGGCAACTCCTATTCGATGATCTTCAACGCGACACCGGTTACCCAAATAAGTGACAGGTATTCTCCGAAAAGAATTTCGAGTATCAGGATAGCCGGCGATCTAAGAAACGCGCTCTAATCGAATTTTAGTAGAGTGGCGAATCGAGACCGCCCGTATCGGGATTTCGCAGAACAACCGAATCATCGGCTATTTTAAGAAGGGCTTCTTCCGTCGCAATAGTCCCTCCCGCTTGACAGCCTAACATTATATCGTTATAACAACATAACGATGCAACCTTTGGATCGAAACGGAAATATCCCGCTCGTCTATCAACTGGGAGAGGCTATCCGCGATAAAATCGTGCGCGGAGAATATAGTCTGGGCGAGCCGATTCCGACCGAAGATCAGCTCCAGAAATTCTATGGTGTCAGTCGGACCACGGTGCGACTAGCTCTCGCCAAGCTCGTTAACGAAGGCTATATCCGCCGCCAACAGGGAAAAGGCACTTACGTGAATCCCCGAGGCCTTGTCGCCAAGGGTAAACCCAAGCCGTTTTCAAGAGACATGTTCGGTGTAAAGAGCACCACCCAAATCATTCTATCGGCGGGGATGAAAGTCAGAACTGAGGTGCTTCATTTCGCGCGTGAGCTGCCCAGCGAGGATGTCGCCGCAAAGCTTGGGATCAATGAGAAAGATCCGGTGCTGCACTTTGAGCGCGTTCGATATGCGGATGATCGACCTTTAGTTCTGGAAAAAAGCTGGATTCCCGCAGCGCAGTGCCCGGATCTGAAGCGGGAAGACATCAAAGATTCATTATACTTGGTTCTCTTCAAAAAATACCATCATCACATCGCGGCCGCCCATCAGTCCCTAAGAGCAATTTTGGCCTCTGAGCTGGATGCCCGAATTCTTGATCTGCAAATTGGCGAACCGGTTATGCTGGTGCACGGTGTCACATACCTCGACGATGGCCGGGCGATTGAAGCGCAAGAGTCACATTTCCGTGGCGAGTCAATTGAGTTCGTCATCGAGCTGGGAGAGTACTCTCAATATGCGCGTTTGATGCCGCATGACTTGCTGCGGCGCAGAAAATCAATCGCCATGAAAGCGGCCGGATCTACGGCCGGACAATGAAGCTGTTCTCTCGCAATTCTGTCGCCCCCCGGACGCCTCTTTTTAGTCATCGGTTCCGGGATTTTCGCGATGGAGTCTATTTTCAATGAAGTTTGTATATTGGTAGCGGCAGCCTTTGCGCTCACACTCGTGCCGGGCTTTAGGAATCTGGAGCGTTCTCTGCTGTCGAGGCGCGATCAAGGAGCGGCTCTGCCGGTCTTTTTGATTCTCGGCCTGATCGAAGAAGCCACTGTTTCACACGCCGGCTGGCTCAACGAACGAATCGTGGCAGTATGCGCGGCTGGGCTGGTAGCGGGCCCTTGGGTCGGACTGGCCGTCAGCGTGTTTGTCACCTGGTTGGCCGTCGTGCACGACGGCCTGCCGTTAGGCTCCATCGCAACTTCCCTGTCGTGCGGTGGTTTGGCCGGAGGGTTGCTGTACCGCTGGCACCCGAAGCTGGCTCAACATCCGCTGACGGGCTTCTGCCTGACTTTGGGAGTATCGTTGCTCCGGACTGGCCTCCTCTTCTTCTTCGCTCCTCATTCGCCTGCGACACTCTACCGGATCGAGGAGATCGGAATGGCCCCAGTGCTGCAAGGTTTGGGCACGGCCCTGATTCTGGCGATCGTCGAGCAGGTACGTGACCGTGACGACCAAACCCGCGCAGTGGCTTTGGGCGAGGTCCGCGCGCTGCAAGCGCGCATGAATCCTCATTTTTTGTTCAATGCTCTGAATACGTTAGCGGCG
>JBEEIB010000058.1:0-6555 GCA_041167675.1 Verrucomicrobiota bacterium | reverse complement strand
ATCGCTAAAATTAGCGGCAGCAAAAATTCCTTCGCCCAAGCAAAAACCGAGAGAATGACAACGAGGTAGGCTACCTGGATTAGCTTCCCGAGTTCGCCCGGCTTTTCAGATACAAGGTTGTTCGGCATCGATTCGCTGTGATTGGATCTTCGGGCACATCCAGGCACAACTGCTCCGACTAGATATCCCTCGCGATCAGCACTGGGCAGGGAGCCTGACGAAGCACTCACTCGGCGTCGCTCCCGTGGATCAAGTGATCAAACCAATCATAACAATGCGAGGCCATCACGATCAGATCAGCCTTTAGTTCTGCGGCTTCGTTCACGATCTGTTCAAAGGGACAACCAATTCTGAAGGCGCTTCGGCACTTGGAATACTGAAAACGCAATAGCTCTTCCAAACGGGCAGTCTCTCGCTCGGCGTCTTCTCTCGTTACATCCAGTAATCTACCTGCCCCTGCACCGATCTCTGTATCGGAAGAATAGGGCTCCGCAAGTACATGCAGAAGCACCAGATTAGCTTCGAACTTTTGCGCAAGCGCTAGCGCAAAACTGAGCGCGACTTTCGAATCAGGTCGCAGATCTGTCGGCACAAGAATTGTCTCCAAATAGACGGGTGGCCATACTATCTTTTCAGCTGAGCTCGGTTCCATACTCTCACCGCTTTCGCATCGATCTACCGCTAGCGGTTGATCTTGACTTAACCGGCGGCTGCCGAGTGCTCCGGCCACAGTCTCCCCTTTGGTGGGAGCACAACCAGGGGGCTTAGTTGTTCTCGCGTCTAACAGTCATCTTCTGCCTGGTCCTGTTTTTCTAATACACTTCTTTCGTGCCTAATCGATTTAACTGACCTCAAGAAGCTCGCTCGGCTTCATTAGCTTCTCCAATACTCTTATCGACGCGTTACTGTCGCCTTTGCGTATGACGACGAAGAACGAAACTATTGATACACCATTCGAAGAGACATTGAACGGACCGTTGTCGTGCATCCCGTGGGGAGCGCCACGAATTCGCGCCGTACGTTTAGAAGGCGTTGCTTAAGCGTGCTCCGATCTCCGCATCCGCGCACATGACCCTAGCCTTCATACCCCTCGCCTCCGGTTAAGGGGTTGTGGCCAAGAGTGTGAAGGTATACACCCGAATCCAGTCTGCCCAGTTATGCGTAAACCAATAAATGAATTTTCTCGGGTAGAAACCTGGAAACCTGAAGGATCATGTTTCCTCCAACGAGCTTTACGAGCATATTTCTCCGCGGCCCTCCGAGTATCAGGGGCGAAGCGCCCACGTTTATCGCAAGATCGACAATGGTGACCCCTAATTATCGACTACTCAGATTTTATTCCGGATCGGCACCAACTGGTTCAACAGTTTCTTTTGAGCCAGGTATAACCGGGTTTTCACTGTGCCCAGAGCAACAGATTTTTGTGCAGCGATTTCGCGCTGAGTCATGCCTTTGAAAAATGCTAGCTGCACCACCTCTTGTTGCGGCTCCGGCAGCAAACAAATCATTCTCGAAAGGAGTTCGGACAAATCGAAATTGGCCGGCTTTATTCCGGGCCCTCTCATTTTATCATTAAATTCTGCCCTCATCTGCGTTTCCAACCGATCAGTCGCGCGGCGATAAGCCAGACGGCGGCGCAAACGATCGAGTGCTCTGCGTTTCGCCAAAGTGACTAGAAATCCGCGCAATCCTTTTTCTGCAATAAATCGATCCGCGCGGTTCCAGAGTTGGATAAAGACGTCATGCAAGACATCGTCGGTCTCACCTTCTTCGTGCAGGACACTTAGAATCACTGCCCGTAGCGTCGATTCGTAGCGTTGATAAATTGCTGCCAGGGCATCCGAATCTCGGCGGACGACCGCTTCCATCAATTCAACATCCGTTGGTCGCTCTGCGTTTAATTCTTCCATTGAATGTTCTCCAACGTAGATTTACCTCCTGAGCCTAACCCCAAAGAATGGGCTGCGTCCATGATGAATCGCTCAGAATATCAGCGGCGCCGTTATGTGGGCACGCGCAAGGAAAAAGCAGACTCGCTAACAGAACTGCCACCAAGGCCAGCAGAATTGTTGATAACGATCGTCTACGCTCATAAATGCCTTCTTTAAGGTATTCGCATCAATCTACAGCTAGCCATTGACCAAAGCCCCTTGGTCAGATGCGCAAACTTTAAACTCATCGCCGCTTCAGTCTTGGCCATTTTAGTAGCAATCGTCGTGGTTCAGAACAGGGCGCCGGTAGAAACGCACCGGCTATTTGCTACGGTCGTTATGCCTCACGCCATTTTGCTTTTCATCGCCTCCGCGGCCGGATTCGCGCTTGGAGTCCTTCTCACTATGTCGCTGAAGACAAAGAGTAAGAACATACAATGAGACGCATGGAAGCATGAGCTTACGTTGATCCCAGACATCCTCGTCCTCCCCGATCAGGCTATCGACGCCGTTGGTGATCCCCTGATTTTCTATTTCCTGAAAAGAAAAATACCACACGCGCAAAGAAAAAGAGCAGACCCGCTAAGAGAACTGCCACCAACGTCAGTAGCATTGTCGATAACGATTGTCCGCGCAGGAACGCTTTATCCCTAGAGCGCAACATCTTGGCTTTGGATTCTGAGCCGATCTCGGCGCTCTCGGCCCATTCCTGCCCGTCGTTTGACGTGTTTTGGGCTGTGCGATCGAGTTCATCCGCTTCCGTTTTCTTATCTTCCACAGGAGCCATTAGATCGTTGTTCAGGTGGTCTGCTGTTTCTTGGATATCGCTTGTTCTGCTCATAAATGCTCTCCTTAAGCCGTTTCGCATCGATGTACCGCCGGCGGTTAATCGTTACCCGACCGGCGGCGGCCGGGTGCTCCGGCCGCTTTCTCGACTTTGGCAGATCGGCCGGCTTAGTTGTTTTCGCGTTTAACAGTCACCTTCTGTCCGGTCTTGTTATCCCGATACACTTCTTTCTTGCCCTTTTTCTCAAGCAATTGGTATCGTGACACGTCCTGCTGGACTTGGTCATACGTCACGACCGTCTGCGAAGACTCCGTCGCCGGTTGAACCGTCTCAACTGACTTTTGAACGGTGGTAGTGGTTACCGGTGCCTGTACAATGAGGCCGGCCTCATTCACGTAGACCACTTGCTCGCCGGCTGTGCCTCGCACCGTAACAGCATAGATTCCGCCGCTGTCCCGGACAATCTGGGTGACACTTGATGCATCGGGAATTCGCGTCTCGCGAATTATAGTAGTTTGCACGGTCTGTGGCAAAGTAGTAAATCGAAGATCATCTGCTTGTGCGGTCGCACCGAAGCAGAGACCGGCACCAATCGCTACGGCTAAATTAGTAAACTTTCGCATCATGTTCCTTTTGTCTTTATGTAAATTTCTTGTCTATGAATTCCAATTGCTCCGACGGACCACCGGGCCGATTCTTGGACCAACTCTAGAGACCGCGCCATTTTGTCGTCGTAAGAGAATCGATTTAACTAACATCATGAGGCTCGCCCGGCTTCATTCGCTTCTCCCATACTCTTATCGATGCGTTACTGTCGCCTTTGCGTATGACGACGTGTGACAAAGAGAGCGCAACAAGTCTTTGCAACGACGCTCCCGCCGCTGAACGAATATTGCATGATGATGCTCGTGTCTTTAAAGGTTTGGTTTCGCTTCTCTCACCAAGCGTGGCTATACCCGAAGGCAATTGTAACTCTTCGAGCAATGTATGGGAGAAACTCATCAATCCGGACGAGACTCGCCATGCTATAGCCGATCCTCTCGCGACGACCAATCGGGAGTATTGTCTAGACTCTAAACCAGCAACCGGTCAGTGACTCGTCGGAGCAATCCTGGACGGCTCGGCCGAACTGGGAGCGTAGAATGAACCTATGAATGCCTTCCGACCTCCCTATCTGCTCTTGGCGTTAGTCACTTGCTGGTTTGGAGCGACCGCAGTTCACGCAACCGATCCTGCATCCCCAATTGGATTCTGGAAGGGGGAAGACGCCACATTTGAGATGTTCGAAAGTGAAGGCAAACTTAGTGCCAGGATCGTGGCCTTGAGCGAGCCGAGGACGAGCGAGGGAAAAGAAAAGACCGATATTTACAACCCGGACCCAAAGAAACGAAACCATCCGATCATCGGGCTTGTGTTCATATCTGGCTTTACGAAGACAAGTGACACTCGCTGGGAGAACGGGACGGTTTACGATCCGAAGAGCGGCAGAACCTATTCCTGTTTGATGGACTTGCAGGGGCCAGACAAGATCAAGGTCCGCGGCTATATTGGTATCGCAGTCATGGGCCGAAATTACATTTGGACCAGAGGCAACTAACAACTGCAACCTCGTTCCGCAGCCACTTTCCTGTCAGCCGTCATACTTGGAAGCATCGGTAATACTTCGAGAAGGGTATGGGAGAAACTCAGCAATCACCGCGAGAGTAGTAACGCCAGATAGAGTCTGCGCTTTATGGCGAATCTGAATTAGACGGATGGAAGAACACTCAATAACTAGAGGCAGGTCGATCGCACGAAACGGAATGTCCATGAAGCTTTTGGCTGCTAATGCAGTTGACACCTGGATAGGAAAAGCACCGCACCGCGTTTTGTACTACTGCACTAGGTCCCAAACGCGAATCAGCCAAGCCATAATTCAAAAAAAGGACTACCAACATGAGTACTTTTTTATTCTGGATAACGGACTAAATCATCCGGTCCATGGTGACATACTTTTTAAATGATGAAACGCCAATGAACGAGCCAATTGATGAAAATGAGCCAGGTTTCGTTAGCGCCTCCGGAACATCCCACGTTTATCCTACCTGGGAAGCTAAGGAAGTCGCCGACGCAATCGATAGAATCACGCGGAAAAGACTGTTCTCCGGACTATCTTGGAAGGACTGGACCGGCTAGCCGTGTGACATCGATTCACGCCAAGGCCTATGGACCGAGAAATACGCCGACCAATATCGCCTCATAATCGAATTGGCGCCTTGCGAGTTTGCGGTTTCGGCCACGATCCGAAGATCGAACTCGCGCAAACGGAATTGAATCAAAAAACGGTCTATTGCTTTGAAGATCAAACCATCGCTGAAGCTGAAAAGTTGGTGCGTGCAGGAAATCTTAGCCAACTGCCGGTGCTCTCTCGGGAAAAGCGAATGATCGGCATTGTCACGCTCGAAGATATCGTCCGAGAACAAAAGACCGATAAATAGCCAGTATGCTCTCGGCGGGATTTAAATTTTCAAGCAGCGATCACCGGAATGAACGTTCCCCAATCAAACAGCCGCGGCGCAGGCTTGGCTTAAGGTCGTCACGAACTTAGAGACGATCCCGGAATAGAGTCCATTTTTCTTCCAGACAGCTCCAAGTGGTATCTTTACCGGCTTTGGCGCCAACAAATCTCTGAAAACAACTTGTCTGGCCGGCAATTTTTTAATCGGCTCGCTAACTACGGCGACGCCAAAGCCAGCTGCGACCAGAGCGAGGGCACTAGCGGCCCCGTCTGCTTCCCGCACAATGCGTGGAGTGAACCCTGATTGTTGGCAGACGTTCTGCAGCCAATCGCCGTAAGCGGGGTACATCCGATTTAGGCCGATGAAAGGTTGCTCTTTGAGGACCGGCAAACGGATTTCCGGCAGGGTCGCATGCGGGTGGGATTTCGGCAACGCGACCGTGACGGGGTGCTCCGTTAGCAGCTGAACTCTCAATAATTCAAGGATTGGCCGATCGCTAAGGACTAGGATGCCCACTGCGATGCGCCCGTCTAGTAACGCGCGTTCTTGCGCTTCTGGGTCCATCTCTACGCAGTCGACGAGGATTCCTGGCGAAACCTTCTGCCACAGCTCCAGCGCTTGGCCGAGAAAGTCGTGTGTCAGCGCCGCCATATGACCGACGGTTAACTCTCCGAGCTCTCCCCTATTGATGCGTTGTGCTTTTTTGACTGCCTGATCGCAGGCTCGCAAGATCTCGCGCGCATCAATCAAAAACGCTTTGCCAGCTGCCGTCAGTGCCACGCCTTTCCGTTCTCGCTGGAACAGGTCAACTCCAAGCTCGACCTCCAGGTCTTGGATTTGCTTGCTAAAGGGTGGTTGCGACACGTGCAGCCGATCGGCAGCATGGGTAAAATTCAACTCCTCAGCGGCAGCGACAAAATATTCCAGATGGCGAAGTTTCATTACCGGCTCAGCTCTGTCCGCCGGCGTTTGGGTCACGCTTCCTCCTGATTTCGTTGAACCAGCCGAGCAACAGAAAGATCCGCTTAAGGATCATACGTTCGCCATAACAGAAAGCAATGGGGAACGCTACAAAAAGAGTATTGGGAAACTTCCTCAACCGAGGTGACTTGACTCTATTAGATAAACTTCTCTTTGCCCAATGAGTCAGCCCTTGCGCCAAGAATATGGCCGGCGATGAACGCCAAGCGACACTAATGGGCAAATCAACCGTTCTGACGTAAGTAGGCTATGTGGTAAGTAGGATCCCAAATATGGCAAATGACAATGTCGAACTCCTAAGGTTGGGCCGCAGGATTCAGACCGAACGCAAGATTCTGGGGTTAAGCCAAAACGGCCT
>JBEEIB010000057.1:0-5474 GCA_041167675.1 Verrucomicrobiota bacterium | reverse complement strand
GGTCGGTGATCCAGCCGCCGAGGGTCGGTCCAATGACTGGAGCGAACAGACCGGCGACGCTGAACATGCTCTGCGCGGCTCCCTGCTTCTCCGGGGGGAAGGTATCGAGCAGGATACCCTGGCTGGAAGGTTGGAGGCCGCCTCCGGCGAGACCTTGGATCACCCGGAACAGAATCAGCTGCCCGAGACTTGTGGCCATGCCGCAGAGCGCGGAGCTGATGGTAAAGATCGCGATGGATATCAGGAAGTAGTTGCGGCGGCCGAAATGTGCAGCTAGCCAGCCGGAGATTGGGAGAATGATAGCATTAGCAGCGAGATAGCTAGTGATCACCCATTCGCTATCGGTAACGGCCGCAGACAGACCGCCGGCAATATAGCGCAGAGCTACATTCGCAATGGTGGAATCCAGCACCTCCATGAAAGTCGGTACGACGACGGCGAGCGCGACGAGCCACGGATTAAAGATCCGCGGGCTGGCTGTTGCGACAGGAGCAGAGATGGCAGTCAATCCGGCGCTCATAGGGCGGGCGGCTAACGGTTTGCGTTTGGAGTCGGTTGGGTAGATTCCTGGAGAAACTTGCCGGCGTTCGGGCCGGTGGGCGCAGTTCTCCAATCCACCGTCGGCGTGACGGAGAGCCCAACAAAGAGCGGCAGTTTGTCAGGATCGTAGTTCATCACGTCGACCCGGACCGGCAAGCGCTGCACCACTTTCACGAAGTTGCCCGTCGCATTCTGCGCTGGCAACAGCGCCAGAGTGGAGCCTGTGCCCATAGTGAAACCCGAAATTCGTCCTTCGAAGGTCCGTTTGCCACCGTACATGTCTAACTCAAGGTCTACGCGTTGGCCGATCCGCAAATTGCGGAGCTGCGTTTCTTTGAAATTTGCGTCCACCCAGATGTCGTGCAGCGAGCGGACGGCCATGAGGCTCTGACCGACTTGCACGTTGTTGCCGGGGTTCACGTTCCGGCGAGTGACAACGCCGTCGATCTCGGCAACGACTGTGCAATAACGCAAATTGAGCTTTGCTTGGTCGAGATCCCGTTCGGCCTGCAGCAAGGCCGCTTCGGCCTGTTTCAAGCTGGGCGCGTTCTCAATAACGTCGGCGTAGATTCGGTCAAGATTGCCACCGGGATCACGCTTATAGAATTCATCCAGCGTTTGTTTTGGGGTTTGATCGTACGACGATGACACGACGCCGAGTTGCGCGGCGCCTTGGATCAGATCCGCCTGAGCTTGGCGAACCGAAGAAAAGGTCTGGTCGAGGTCTGCCGGTACCTCGGTCAGGTTCGTTCCGGCGGGCGGTTGGGCAGGCAGGCCAAGAGCGACGCGCGCCTGATAAACATTTTCCAGTGCCTGCTGGACTTGCGCTTTTGCTACATCCAGGGCCTCACGTCTTTGATCCCATTCCTCCGCGCTTATCACTTTGGTCGCGAGCAAGCGCTCTGCCCGGTCAAACTCTGCCTGAGCCAGCACCAGAGTCGCTTTGCTCTGTTCCCACGTGGCTACCCGCGCCCGCACGAGTTGTATTTGATTATCCACGTCTTCGATCGCACGGGCCAACCTGAAGCGCTGGCTCCGCAGTTGGCCCACCAAACCTCGCACGGTAGCCTGTGTCTCGACCAGGTTGGCTCGAGCGGAATTGACAGTCGCTTGTTTGATCGCGACCTGCACTTGATACGGCTCGGGATCGAGTTCTACGAGGACGTCGCCGGTTTTGACGCGGTTATTGTCGTCGACCAGTACGCGAGCCACCTGACCGATCACGCGGGGGGCGACGAAGGTCACATAGCTGTTTACATATGCGTCGTCGGTCGAGACAGTATTCAACGCCTGGATTATTCGCGGGACCCCGATGAAGAGCACCAGTGCGCCCACCAATATACCAATTACGATCGGCCAGCGGCGACGCCTACGCGAAGGTCTGGCTGTTGGTTTCGGCGGTGCTTCGGGGACTAAAGGTTTGTCGAGCGACGCGAGTTTCGATTCTTCGCTGGGCATTGAAGCGCTCCTGCTGCCGGTTCAGGTATGACAAATTCGTGCGAGAACATCAAAGCGTTCGCTTATCAGGCGGCGGAACCACCGTCGAAAAGGCGAAGGCGAGCCGCCGGTGACCAAGGCGCCTCTACCCGAGAACTTTTTGGTTATCTTCTCGCTCATGATTTTTCCTTTGCCTTTCGTTGGGCGTTGACTGTGTGGACTATCCGGAGGCAACTTCAGCTCAACAGCGCGAATGCGGCCAATACCGCTTTCCTTGCGCAGCGATGCTTTTCCGGCATAACGGAATTCAGCGATAATGGGGCGGGCTGCCTTCGCCTACGCGGCAAGGATCGAGTTCGAAGAACTGCGACGCTACCCGTTTTGCGTGGCGACTTCGCCGGCGCATCCCTTCCCGCGGTTGAAATCCGTTTTCGTCGAAGAGGTTTCCGGCAACCCGGCGCTGCGCGCGCGAGCCTTAGAGGTCTTGGGCCGCCAAGTCACCGAGTAACATCGACAGGCGTTCGTTCGTGAGTATCTAGTGGCGACTATGCTGAAGGAGCATCCCTCTTTTTCTTTGTATTGCGAAAAACTGGCTCAGGCGCAATTAGCTCCTTGGAGTGGTACGATCTTCCGGTCTGCCACGATCCATCATGGAAGCGCGGAGGATTTAATCAGCGGCCATGGCTCAGCTATAGCCGGTGGTAGGTGGAATCCGCCCGGTCTCCAGGCCGTCTATGGATCTCTGGAGGCTGGATTGAGCGTTGACGAATCATTTAACGCCATCTTGCGCGGTTTTGGCTTTTCTATCGAGGATATCCATCCTCGCGTAGTCGTTGGAATCGAGCTGAACCTAGAGGCAGTTTTCATTCTGAAGACGTCCAGTGAAATCCCGGGGTGGATCGATTATGAGCATTTACTCACTATCGACTGGCGAGCGGAGAACGCTGCAGGCCGAGAGAGTGCCTCTCAGGCATTCGGGCGGGCTGTGGCGCAATTTGGAGAGGCGCTAATCACCGGTTCTTCGATCCGGACCGGGCTGAATATTGCGATTTTTCCAGACAGTATCCGTCCGGGAAGTATCTTTCGTGTGATTCACGGTGATGAGCTCCCAGGCTAGCAGAATTGCTTGCAATATTGCTCGTATGGAGGAGATTGGGTTATATGAAGGCGCTTGGACATAACCAAGTCAGTGAGCAACTCCCTGAGCTGGTTCGAAGAGCAGGGATGTCTTACGAAATGTTTGCTAGAGCCCTGAGCGTATCGCGGCGCTCCGTTGGCATGTGGCTAGCGGGCGAAGAGCCTGGACGTCTCAATCGTGTGCGCATTTATGAATTCCAGCGCTTGCTCGAGGCTCTTTGTAAAGTGGTTAAGCCGGAAAAACTAGCAGCATGGTGGGAACGCCCGGCTCCGAATTTCGGTGGCTCGACCCCGCTCCAGGTGCTTGAGCGAGGGGAGGTTGACCGACTCTGGCGCATGGTCTGGGAGATACGCGCCGGTAACAGCGGAGATTGAAGAAAAGGCCATCATCCGCTGCCTCCCTTGGTGTCTCGAGCATGCCTCTTCGGCATAATGGAAAGCTACAATGGAACTCCGACACCTGCGCTATTTTCTAGCAGTAGGTGAAGCATTGAGCTTCACCAAGGCCGCTGCGCGACTTCGAGTCGCACAACCCGCGTTAAGCCGGCAGGTGCAGAACTTGGAGGATGAAATCGGCGTTGATCTTCTGCGCCGCAGTCCGCGCGGCGTGACGCTAACGGCGGAGGGAAAACTTTTTCTGGAAGAAGTTCGCGAACTATTAAAGCGCACCGGTGAGTCGGTGGAAAAAGTCCGCGCGCTGGCTGGTGGTGAATATGGCGAGTTGCAAGTCGGCTACCTACCAACTCACACGGTGGAAATATTGCCGCCAGGGCTCGCAGCGTTTCGCAAATCCGTGCCGCATGCGAAGGTGTCGCTGTATGATCTCTCATGCGATGAACTCATCACCGGATTACGAAATGCCACGCTGGAACTCGCGATCACGCTCCAACCCACCGGCGAGCAGGCCGCAGGCATCGAGTTCGAATTGCTACGCAACTACCCGTTGTGTGTCGCGGTGGCTCCTGCGCACCCTTTTGCTCGTCTGAAATCCATCCCCTTGGAGAAGGTCGCTGCCGAACCACTCATCGGACTCCACCGCAAGGATTTTCCCGAGTATTATCGTAACCTCAACCGCATTTTCGCTCCCTTCGGCGCCAAACCACGCATCGCCGTGGAATGCGACAGCGGTAATTCGCTCCTCATTGAAGTGGAAGCCGGACGCGGCATCGCACTGTCCATACCGATTTTCAAGCTTGTGACTGGCAAGCGTCTGCTTTACCGCCCGGTCACCGGAACGACGGAATCGGTGTCCATTGGCATCGCCCGCGCCACCAAGGGTGACGTCACACCCGCCGGAGAAAAATTTTGCGAAATCTTGCAGAAGACTTCAAATGGAGCGGCTACGGCCAAAGCAAACCCGGGAAGGTCTTCTGAAAGCGGCCGCACGTGTAATGCCCGAGCAGTAAGAGCACTAAAGCCGCTCGATGTGCCGGTGATGCTGTTCGAGTAGCGGAGCTCACGGAAATTCAGCGCCAGACGGATCCGGATCTGCGGGCGGCGGTCCATGCGTTAAGCACTGGTGAGGTTGGCCGAGGCTTTGAGATGTTGGACAAGGCCGGCCGCATTACCGAAATCGAGGACGACAGCGAACGCGATTTTGTTTTGGTTCAAAAGCATCTTGAAGCGTTGGCTCAGGGACAGAGCTCACTGGTTGTCTCCCCTAACCACGCGGAGGCGAAGAATGTTGCGGATAAGATTCGCTCTAGCCTGCGTGAGTGTGGCGCCATAGGCGCTGAGGAACGGATAGTCCAGCGGCTAGTCAACACTGGCTGGACATACGCGGAACGTCGTGACGCGACCCTCTATCATGCTGGACAAGTTGTTGAGTTTCATCGTGGTAGCTGGAGTCTGGCGCAAGATCAGCAAAAGAGGGTTCGCTTCACTCGTGGAGAACAATGGTTGGTTGTGGAGGCGAGCGAAAATAAAGTACTGGTCGAGCACAATGGACAGAGCGCTTCGCTTGGGACTAGCCGCGCGAATGATTTTGCGGTGTATGCGCGGGAAGAATTGCACTTAAGCATTGGGGACACCGTGCGGATAACTAAGAACCATCCGAGCAGCGACGGAGTGACGCTGCTGAACAATTGGCGCTTTGCGATTGAGTCGATCAGTGAGAGCGAGTTAATGCTCACAAACGGCGCAAAATTTGATCTGCGCCGGCCGATGCATTTGGATCAAGGCTACGCGGTGACGAGCCATTCAAGCCAAGGGCAAACCGTGGATCAGGTGCTCGTGGCGGCTCCGGTACGGAGCATGGACTTGGTTTCAGCGATAATGTTCTACGTCGGGGTGTCCCGGGCGCGAAATCACGTGCAGGTGTTCACAGATTCCCGTGCTGCATTGCTTGAGGCGGTTGAGGA
>JBEEIB010000056.1:0-3069 GCA_041167675.1 Verrucomicrobiota bacterium | reverse complement strand
CTGCGATAATCAAATTCGTCGCGCCTGCCGACCTTTTGTTTCAGCCTGGCCACGAAAAGAGTGCTGCCGCGACACAGAAAGAAAAAGCTACCGAGCCCGGAACGATCGGCGAACCAGAACGGAGATTCTGGAAGCCGCCAGTACCAGGAGCGTCCCAAACGTTCGCGACCATCGAAGTATTCGTTCTCCTGGTGTTCCTGATCCTCGTGCTCGCCGGAATACTCAGCTGTTTTGCGGAATTATACTACCTATTGGATAGCGATACCGTCGGGCATGTGGCCGCGAAGGCTATTAACGGAGGCGCGTAGGGCAGTAACTATCGGATGTGGCGCATCAAGCGGTTAAATGGATCGAAACCCGGAGTTCAGCCGGCGAACTGGGACGGCCAGATGCCATGGACCATGGTGATTTTTCCGGCCGGCACTCAGACTAATGATGCCCAGCTGAGTTCGGGTGACGTGGTGGTGACCGAAGCGGGAACGCTCAAGGATTCGATTACAGCGTGTTTGAAGCGCCGCCCTTGCCGCTACTTGACCTGGCACTATCAGAACCGAGTTACCGCGTAGAAAATGCATCGAAATAGCGGCGCGGCCTTGCCTTGGGTTAAGTCGCGCTTCTGTTTTGCCGATGAATGCGCGCCCCGCTGGCGACGGTGCCAAGACATAGCCAAGCTTGCGTGCTGAAAGGATGTGCCTTTCTTTATCTCCTCCTCACCAGGCAATCCAATGAAGAAATCTATCTTTTCAGCTTTTCTCTTCGCGTGCGCGGTAACCCACTCGGCCCTTGCTGCCGAAACGTACGAGGTCGTTCCGATAGACTCCTTTGTGCTATTCAAAGTTACTCATTTTGGGACCGAAAACGTTTATGGTCGTTTTACCGGGGGCCTTTCTGGAATGGTATCATTTGATTCCGCGGCTCCGGACAAATCGGCGGTTGCACTTGAGGTCAAAACCGACACGTTGGACACCGGATTTGCGCGGCGGGACAACGATATCAAAGGCCCGGATTTTCTGAACGTGAAACAATTCCCGGTTATCACCTTCAAGAGCAAATCGGTCCAGAAAGTCACCGACCAGCAGTACAACGTGACTGGCGACTTAACGTTCCACGGGGTCACAAAACCGCTGACGGTCCAGGCCAATATCATCGGCCAGGGCAAAGGCGTGAAAGGTGAATTGCTCATCGGTGCTGAGGTTCATTTCACCCTCAAGCGGAGCGAGTACGGCGTGGACTACGGGCTGCCAGCAGTAGGAGACGACGTGGAGTTGATCGTAGCGGTCGGAGGCGCCCGCAAATAACTAACCCCTGGGTCATAAAAGGGGTCGCCCAAAAAGGCGGGTACGAGAGACTTTGCGATGAACGAACAGTGGCTCGGCGGTAAAGGTCCATTCCAAAGGAAAAGAAGCCGGCCACCAAAACGACCTTTTTCTGGTGACCGGCTATTGCTTTACCTTATTGTCTGACGCGGGAAGCTTAATTTCACTGGCTCTACTGCTGCTGCGACGCTTTTTCAGCCGAACGGCCTGTTTGCACTATTTGCGGCCATTTCAAGGGTGAGCCATTTCCTAAGTCTTGCCGGACCAGTCTAGCAGGAACCCATTCTCAGCTGCCGTGATCACCAATGTTCCACAAAGATCTCTGCGCGCCCTTCCTTCCCATTGGTGTAGATTTAATCTACGAACTTTTGCCGCGATCATGGCGCGCTGACCTTTTTAGTCATATGCCGCCGTCGACGAAGGTCAACAAACCAAGCGACGTAAAATGAAGAAAAGAAGGTGGCGGCAGGCAGTCCGAAACCCTCCAATCAGAATGGGTCAATATTGGGAGCCGGTACTAACGGAGGACAAACTAAAGGTGGCGCTAGCCCAAAAAGCGGAGGCGAGACTGACGGCAAGGGAGCTGGAAAACCGACTAAAGGAGCTTCAAGCCAAGCTTAAATCTCTCCGCGAGCAGGCTGCTTCCCTGGCTCGAGAGAGACGGAAAGAAAGAACAACATGATCCATATCAATCTTCTCTCTGAGACTGATCGGGGACGTTGGGTCATCTATTCCGCAATATCTCTTCACTCCGAGCGTGGACGCATCAAGGATTGGACTGACGAGCTTGTCTATGTGGTCTATCAGTGTGATGACCGGTGGGATCGGTTCGAAGAGTACACCGCGGCAGCCACCGACCCGAAGGACCTTGATTTTGTGTAGTCATTGCGAACACATCTCGCAAGCGGCAAAAACCAAGCTTCGGTTAAATCCGTCATTGGTGACGGATTTTCCGCCGGCGTACCTTCGTGCCAAAGGCCAAACCAAACAAAAAAGCCCGCCGAGGTCTTCTCTCTCTCGGCGGACTTGTATTGGTGCTGGCTTAAGTAAAAATGCGCCCCCCATATAGCGCAGTTCCGCACCTTCTCGCCATTTAATCGGCTGAACCTCTCAATGGTTTAGGCATAATCATCATAATTTCTACTAAAGCATCGCTGAATCCGTCCGATTATATGGATCGGTGGCAAAAATGAGTGTCAAAACTTATGAGCCACATATTCCGCGTAGAGGTTCCCGCCCGCGAAAGGTCCGGTTCCTCGGAAACCTTGCCACGGTTCGTCGTGATGGTCGAAATTCCTGACCGCGCCATCTTCCAATTTGAAAATCCCGGACCACATGAGCTGCGGCTGAAAGCTCTCGAAACCGCGATGAGTGCTACCTGGAACCAACGAGTGAAGTATCGGAACTTCCAATTCTCATCATGGTCGACTTCGGAAGTGGCTGATGCCAATCCTACCGATTATGGAGAAGCCAGTTTCAGGACGGGCGACGGTTGCAGAGCATGGATAGTCGAGTCACCTTTAGCGGGAAGACCCACAGGCCTGCCTGTCTGGTAGGCTTTTCCTAACCTGGGCACCGCCTTCGGAGCTAGAGTTCCTCGCACGCTTTCCCATGAGCGAAGAAGAACAAGCACTCGCGCTTTGTTAGAGACCCGCACCAGTATCGCCACCCCCATTAAACCATCCAAATGCTCGCTAAATTTTGGTTTCTCGCACTTGACGCCCAATAGCGAAGTGCGCACGAACTGGAATGA
>JBEEIB010000055.1:0-3047 GCA_041167675.1 Verrucomicrobiota bacterium | reverse complement strand
CGAAGGCTTAAGCACCGCTCGAGTAAGTTCAAGACGCTCACATATTCCGACCTTTTACAGGACACTAAGCAGAAATACGAAGCGTTCTTAAAGACGATCGAGTAGGTCTATTTCGGCGCGGGCGAGGCGATGAGTTTTTGGAAGCGCGGATCATTCCGGAGCGGATCGAACATTGGATCGAGCCGGAGGAGCGCAGGAGTGAGCGGCACGTTTGCGGCGTTAAGCGGGCTTTCGTACGGTGTCGAGAGCAGTTTCTGCAAGGCGGAGATGGCGCGGTCGGGTTCTTCCATCCGCGCCGTCACTCGGGCAAGGATCTCGATTGAACCAGGGCCATCCATCGGGTCTTTCTCGATCGGATTCACGGCTATCGCCTTCTCGACGAAAGCGAATGCGGCGGTTTTATCTCCAAGACCCATGTTGGTCAGCGCGAGATCGCCAATAAGAACCCAATTCTCCGGCTGTTGCCTGAGGAAAGGTTCCAGTTCGCTGCGCGCTTGTTTCCAACTCTCCTGGGCGGCAGCGTGGTCACCGGCAACTTCCTGCGCCCAACCTAACCAAAAGCGCAGTTCGCCATTGAGGTAACCCAACGCCGGGTCAGGCTTGGCCAGTATCTCCTTTAGCCGAGCGATGATTGGTGCAGGGCGGCGTTCCAAGATCGCCTGGCCAACCTGTGTTTCCAACGCCAGTGTCTGATTGGCGTTCGGATGCAGCGGAGCGAGGAGAGCCGCAGCACGTGGCAGATCGCCTTCGGCTTGGAAAGTAGCTGCCTTGAAGACCAGCGTGTCGATGTCGTCCGGTGTGATATTGAGAACCTGATCAAGCTTTCGCAGCGCTTCGGGGAAACGACGTAGGGATTGGTAGGAAAGCGCGTGCTGGGTGAGTAGGAAGGCGTTGCGTGGGTCGAGCCGCTCGGCTTCGTTGAAGTACGACTCGCTCCGTTCCCACTGGCCTCGCCTCCGCTCGAGATAAGCCAGGTATTCAGGAATCCGGCTGCTGTTGGGCAGAAGCGGTCGCGCTTGCTCAAAGTAGCGCACCGCGGTGTCATAATCTTTTAGACAGGCGTAGTGATAATACCCCTTGGCCAAGATGGCCTCACCGAGATTGGGCTGAAGGGTGAGCGCGGTGTCGGTTGCCTGCCGCGCCTCTTCACGGAGAGCGACAGTTGGTTGAAGGTTGAGTGTGAGGTAGCCCCGCGCGTCCTCGTATGACAGCAGCGCCCAGGCAAGGGCGAACTTTGGGTCAAGGCGCACCGCTTCCTTGAGATATTTCTGCGCACCAAGGGCGTTAACAGGGTCGTCGGCACCAGCTTTCAACGTATAAGCCAGCCCGCGCAGGTAGGCATCGTAAGCCTCAGGATTGTCCGTCGGCTTCTCGGCGATCACTTGCTCTTCCCGACTGCTGAGGTGCGCTCGCAACTGGTCAGAGATGGCTTTGGCCACCTCGCTCTCGACCGAGAAGATATCGGTCAGTTTGCGATCAAAGGTATCGGCCCAAAGATGCGAATCATTAGCTGCCTTAATCAGCTGCACGTTCACACGCACGGCGTCGCCGCGCTTTTGCACGCTTCCTTCCAGGATGTGTGCAACGCCAAGTTGCCGGGCAATCTCTGGCAGGTTTTCCGGCGCACTTTTGTAATGTTGCGTCGATGTCCGCGAGATGACCTTCAGATCGGCGATCTTGGATAGCCGGGTTAGAATCTCGTCCTGAATGCCGTCGGCAAAGTAGGCATTTTCCTCGTCCTTGCTCAGATTTTGAAATGGCAACACTGCGATGCTCTTTTCAGGCGCAACCAGCGCTGATCGCACGCGATAACGTGAAAATATTGCGATGCTGGCGACGATCACCGCGAGCGCAAGCAACGCTGTGGTCGTTGCCGCCCAACGCCGACGCCTCCGGCGTTTCTGCACGGTCTCAAATTTCCGCGGGAGCGTCGCACTTCCGAATTGATCGTCATAAAGATTAACAACCGAGACGCGCACGCCATGTTTCACTTCGCATGTGCCGAGGTCGTGCAAGAGCGGTCGCCACTGCTCGTATTCTTCGAGGTCCTCAGCGACGTGTTTGGAAAGCAAAATGTGGCCGGCGTCGCCGCAATCCATTACTCGCTGCGCCATGTTGATTCCAGCGCCGGCGAGATTAGCCCGTTCGTTTACATCAACAACGCCGCTGACTGGTCCGCTGTGAATTCCCATCCGAAGTTGCAGGCGCGGATGTTCCTTGAGCGCACGGCTAATCTCCACCGCGCATTGCGCAGGCGCTTCTGGACTAGTGTAAAAGACCAACGCCATCCCATCGCCGGTCGGGATTTTAAGCAGACGGCTCGCGGCTTCGGCTCGCTGAAATTGCTCAGAACCGCGAACGATCTGGTTTAGTTCCTCAACTGCCGCGTGCTGTTCGTTAACCGAAAGCTTGGAATAGCCCACAATGTCGATGAACAGGACATGCGCAATCTCGAGCTGGATTTCCTTTTTAACCTCCGCGGGCATACCGATTTATTTAGACATGTACGCCACTGAGGAGACCTCTCAACAACGCTCTCGGCCGTCGAGATCAATAATTTGGGATCGCGCTGAGCAACTTGCTCATTGTCATCCAATCCATCTATTCTTTCTCCGTTCAAGGGTCCCCGTAGTTCAACGGAGAGAACGGAGGTTTCCTAAGACGAAACCGGCATTTCATCAGACTTCATCAGCAGTCGTCTCAGCTACTCAAACTGCCTTTTGCTAGTAGCTTGCACTGGAAGCTTCGTCATCCCACGTCATCAGGAGTGTGCCCATTTTCATGCAGTCGGGTGACACAACGGGTGACACAAAAACGGGCAAATGTTCTGTTAGCCGAAACGCGAAGGGCAACCGTAGTTACTCGCGGGCCAGCAGACCATGGAATGCGTTTCTTCAACGTTCCGGATCTCACTTCGTCGGTGAAGCGGCGTCCTTTGGCGCGAAGGAGGCCACGATTTGCTCGAAGCGCGGATCGCCGCGCAGCGGGTCCCTCAAAGTTCTAAAAGCGCAAAGTCCGTTGTGAGCTTTTGAACCGAAGGTGCTTTT
>JBEEIB010000054.1:0-3903 GCA_041167675.1 Verrucomicrobiota bacterium | reverse complement strand
ACCCGGGCCTCGACCACATACTGGTGAGGTGACTGGCCGGTAGACTCTTTGAACAGCCTGGTGAAGTAAAACGGACTCATGCCAACCGCCTGAGCAATCCCGGAAACAGTTAAGTCTGTATTCAGTTGATCTTGAATATATTCCAGAGCACGCACCCGCTTTTCGCGGGGCAACCCACCATATTGTCTTTTTGGCCATGACACTGCCGCGCCATATTCGCGTAAGAGGTGAACGGCGAGCGCTGTTGATAATGCCTCCCCATACATCCGGTCAAGGGCATCGCCGCTCTGGACTCCGGCCCGCAATGCCATAGCAATGTAGTGAAGTGTAGGGTCGGTACTTCGTCGCTGCTCAATCAGTTCAATACGGTCCGCATCGAACTCCAGCCCCTCAGCAACGCGGCTAACGAAAGCTGGGTCCAGAGTCAAAAAGAGAGCATTCGCAAATCCGCCCCTCTCTACTTTCAATCGCAGAAAATAGGGCTGACGGCTCGGGGACAAGGAAATCGCACCTTTTGCCTTGTAGACGCGCTGAAACCGCCCGTCTTTTTTGAATTCGCAGGTAATGGGGTGGCCAAGAGTGACAACAATTACATGCTGCTTGTTCATGACATCGGCCAGTTCCCTACTGGGAAATTGGTGTTGCTCCAGCACGACATCGTTCCATTTTGTGCCAATGCTCGAGAGAACAAGCCGAGAAGGGAAATAGCCGGGTACGAGTTCTCCGTTTGCGCGCCACAGAGGAATACTGTTCGGGTACTTCATCGTAATTCCTACCTATCGACGAATTCTAAAGCACTAGACATACGAGTGAGATCTATTTCCCAGATTCATTGCATTACATTCGAAACGGTAGGATTCAGAGACAAAGAAATGACAGACTTCAAGCTCCTCTTCATACTTCGTAGTATACACGATTACCGGGCCGGGCCGGCATGAGGCCTGACGATCCTAGATAATGCGGCTCGGACCAACCATCAACGATTGCCTGTCCGCCCTTTGCATCTAGTTTGTTGATTACGGACTTCACGCAACGTTTCACCGTGCATTCGCTGATAGAGACCATCTGCCCGACTTCTTTGTCGCTTCAGCCACAAGCTAAATACTGCAGAACCTGAGTTTCTCGGTTCGACAGTTCAGGATACGCGCAGCGCTAATTCCAGTCGCCGACAAGCTCGACGACAGCATGGCCCGTCGCGGGTTTGCCCTGCAATTCGCCGGCAACCTTGCTCGCACCCTCGTATTTGTGAATGCCAATCGGAGACACCACTTCCTGCTCCCGGACCAAGGGCTCGACGCGCAGGTGTGCCTTCAACGTCGGGATGGAGACCACCCAATGGATTGGATAGCGATGGCCGGTCGCGGCGCTTCGCCAAATGCTCGTGACGCCATTGGCGAGAGGCTCAACATCGACGATCTCGTGGCCGCCATCGGGACGGAGCAACGTTGCGAACGCATGGCTCCTTATCACCGTCGATGATGTCCCACAGGCTGATACGATCTCCATTATCAAGACTAATTCCCATCCAGCTCCATTGCTTGTGCGCCCAGAACGATGGCTCCATCTGCCCCCATTGCCGATCGAACCAGGAGACGCCATCCACCTGGTAGCCCTTCCCATCTACCACCACGGAGCCGGTGGTCTTCATGTTCGGCAGAGCGTATTCGTAGTTGATATCGCCGTAGAACGGGAGGATACCCGTCCCCAAATTCGCGAGCAATGGCCCCTGCTGAGCGAGCGTCAGATCGAGCTGGATCCGTGGAAACTGTCCGGTCACGTGCATCCCGTTGGTGCGCCCGGTCAGACCTCCGGACGGAGTTCGGACATCGAGAGACGCTGCCGAGAAAGTGGTTTCGGAAGTCTTATAGTCTTTCTCTTCCCCCAGCGATTTGCCGCTAACAGGATCCAATACGGATACGATCGCCTGTATCACCGGGCCCTGGGGCGGTGTCAACCGGATATAATGAACTAAGAGGTCCAACCGATTGTTGCCGGACGTCAGGTGACTGACGACGAACCACGAGTCTTGCGCCACACCCTCCTTGGAGACCAGATCCGATTCTGCAGCGACGAACAAAGGCACGCCTTTGCTTGAGCCGGACGCGGCGACGGCCTGAGCAGCCGGCGGTATCATTGGCGGTGCACTGGATTGAGCCTTGGCCCCGTTCGGCATCGGTGTCACCAGGAGGATTGCCAGCGCGGACACGGTCGAAGCGGTGAAAGCGCGCCCCAATCTCCGCCAGCCTGCGCGAGGTGAGCTTCCTTGGAGCGTGTGTTCTGTGAGCCAGCTTACCATTCCGCACCTCCCAGAGGGCGGTAAACTCAATCGGTTTGTTTCTCGATGGTGTTCCGAAGAGCCATTATATCGATCGATAGACATAGTACAGCATATCTATCGATAGACATAGATGTCAACGATTGATATAAGCATGGATTCACATGGCGATTCAAAAGACCAATGCCCGTGGCGAAGACACTCGGAAGAGATTGCTGGATGCGGCCACCCGTCTGTTCAGTGACCGCGGCTTCGAGGGGGTCGCGACGCGCGAAATCGCCGCCGATGCGAACACCACTCTCCCTTCGATACCATACCACTTTGGCTCCAAAGAGGGACTCTACCAAGCGGTGATCGCAAGCATCGCCGAAGAAATGGCGAAACATCTCTCACCGGCCTCAGCCGTTGCATTAACCGTATTGGGTCGCAAGAATGCCAGTCGCAAGGAAAGAATCGACGCGCTCGAAAATCTCGTCATTACCCATGCTAGAGAACTTTTACAGAGCCGCTCCGAATGGGCGCAATTGATGGTCCGGGAGCAACTTCGTCCTACCGCCCCCCTCAGCCCACTAAATGAACTTTTAGAACGGGATGTGCTAGACCCACTCATAAGGCTGATTGCCACTCTCACTCATACACCTTCGGAAGGAAGTGAAGCTAAATTGAGAGCAATGGCTCTGTTGGGCAGAGTCGTGATTTTTCGGGTGACCAGAACGTCGTTCCTGCGCATCATGGGTTGGCAGGAGCTCACCCCTGCTCGAATTAAGGTGATCTTGGAATCGCTTCGGGCGGAGATCAGATCGTTATTTGTCGGGTAGTCCAAAGATGCCGGCTGCCATCCTTCAGGACTCCGACCTTGATGGTCGATCAAGACAATCATGAGAACGTCCGAGCGACGACCTTTGCAGCGCTGCGCTGATTTCCCAAACTCTAATGCCAGGTTTGGCCTTTTTGCGTCCGCACCAAATGTACGGATACTGATCCCGCTCACGCCGTCTGAACTGGAGAATTCGGAGGCCAAATTTGTGCCGCTGGCTCGTAGACTGACCGTAACTACTCTGTCCCAAAGCCGCTGTTGCTCGTGAACTTCAGCGTCCGGTGCCAGTATGCAGCGCAGCAAGCACTGCCGCCATTTGGACGAGCGTCAGTGGCATCGCAAACACACGCGCAGCAAGCCACCAGGTCAGGCCAACAGAAAGAGCGATTCAGTGCGCGACTCCTTCCGCTAGGGCGATGCGCTCGCATTCGGCACAGTTTCCGTCGACATGGACAGTATCGAAACCTACGGAATGCAGGAACGAAGCGGCCAGTGAGGCCCATTTGCCTGTGCCGCAATGGATGAAAAGGCGCCGATTTTTCGGAAGTTCATTCAGGCGTGTCCTAAGCCGCGTGTAAGGAAACGAGCGAGCGCCGTCGATGTGGCCTTTGTGAAATTCTGCCGTGGTCCGCACGTCGATAATCTCCCCGTTTCGAAGCACCTTTGCGGGTTGAAAATCGGGGAAGTCAATCCGTTCCTGTCGTTCCACGAACAGTGCGGCAGTCTTCGCTTCCTTGGCGGTGATCCAGCCAAAAACGTGATCAAAGCCGATGCGATAGAGTTGACGCACAGCAAGATCGGCGTCTGCTGC
>JBEEIB010000053.1:0-8895 GCA_041167675.1 Verrucomicrobiota bacterium | reverse complement strand
GGATCTCTCCGACGAGTTTAAAAACGCGCTGCAGGATCCGAATAGGATAAATGGGAATCTACGCCTTTTCGAAATCGTCATCGGAGATAACGATATTACACCAGAGCTAACCGAGTTTGAGAGCCAGTTACGTGAGCTGAAGATCCAACATGTCTATACGGTCGTACCCGGTTTCCACAACATGTTCGTCTGGCGGCCAGCGCTTTACAATTTCCTGCAAAAGATCTTCAAGCACTAAATCGATAGCCTGGTTCCGGTTTAGGCAGCAGCCCGTCGTTCTGGTTTGCACGCGAAACGGTCGAGACAATTAGCACCGGTAAAGCTCCCGCCTAACGAGCACAGCCGATTCTACGACGATGTCGCAGCTTCGCCGGTTGATAGTCGCCTCTCGGCAGTAACTCGCTTACGGTGGTTCCAACTTCTTCGACGGCCCTCATCAGGTTAAAGCGTCTGGACACAATTGCTTAGGGGAGAATCGGCGATCCCGTTCCCGCCAAACAAACGAGTCATCACGCCTCAAACACTTTGGGTGCGCTTTCAATCGTAATTTAGGGCGCGCTGCGCCCTTTTAGCGCGGCTATTAGCATTTCATCTACGATCCTTTCGAGCTGCAGCAACCGGGAAGCGCTCAATCCGTACAGAACCAATACGATCCTCTGGACCACTTGCGGATCCGTTGCGCGGAAAAAGTTAGCTAGTCGGTTTTGAGTTTCACCAGACGGCTAGCAATTTGATCGACCAATAATCGCTCTTGCTCCTCGTCTTGAGCGGTCGGTTCTCACCGAACCAAACAGAGACGGCTAATCTCCACTCGTCGCCATCTTCGGTTCATACCGCAACCTCTGGGTTGGTGACGCCATCGCACTTGGTAATGTTGGTCTTCAGGGGAATGCTACTGGTTCAATGTCAGCTCTCAAGTACAAAGGATGATGGGGCAAGCCGCTGGCGTTTAAGGAGGTTCATACCATTGATTAAAACGCTACTTCTTTCGATCTTGCTCTTTGTGACTCAGTCGGCTTTTCCAGAAAAGGCACTATTAGTCTCTGCATTGCTTTCCTGAGGCAGAGCTCGGGCTGCTTGCTATGCTTCAACCTCGGGAGCGCCAGTCGTGTTCTATGCGCAGCAGACGATTATACTTCGCCAGGCGCTCTGATCGGGTGATTGAGCCAACTTTGATAAAGTCGCCAGACCAGCCAACCGCAAGATCAGCCAGCCAGTGATCTTCCGTTTCGCCGCTGCGCGCGCTAATTGAGATTTGCCATCCGGCTTCTCTTGCTATGCGATGAGCTTCTTTCGCTTCGGTCAATGTTCCGATCTGATTCACCTTCAGCAGCAGAGCGTTTGCAGCTTTGAGCTCGATGGCGCGCCGGATCCGCTCCGGGTTCGTACAGGTGAGATCGTCCGCAAGAACGAGCGCGGAGCTTTCCAATCTTGCCCGCAGTTTCGGCCAGTGCTCCCAATCATCTTCGGCCAGCCCGTCTTCAACGCTAACGATGGGAAATTCTTTCGTCCACCGGTCGATTATATCAATGAGGTCTTCAGCCGCTAGGTCTTGTCCATCCAGATGGTACTTTTGACCTTGGAGAAAATGGCTAGCCCCTACGTCTACGGCCAAAGCAACGTCTTTTCCGATACGGAATCCAGCCGCGTCGATAGCCTCGGCCGCGCTTTCCAGCATTTCCGAACTGTGTCGGAACGGAGGAGCCAGTCCGCCTTCATCCGCGGTTAACGCGCGCGAATTATATTTCCGGGAAACGAGGTCCGCAGCGGATTGATAGATCTCGTAGACGATCGCAAGGCTGTCCGCAATCGTTGCGGTCGCAACTGGTACGACAAGCACGTCCTGAATCGCGACCTGGCCGAAGGCGTGTTTACCGCCACTGAAGAGATTAACGGTTAATCGCGGAAGTGTCGGCTTCCCATTTGCCACCAGCGACGCGAAATATTCGAAAAGTTCAACTCGACCAAGCTGAGCGGTTGCTCTGGCAAAAGCTAGCGAAGTCGCGAGAATCGCATTCGCTCCGAAATGGGATTTATCCGGGGTTGCATCCAGCTCGATCAATGTGCGATCAAACGAGTCCTGGTCAGTGAAGTCTCGATCCAACAAGGCCGCGGCAATTGGGCCACAGACATTGGCGACTGCTCTTCTCGTTCCGAGTCCACGGTATCGCTTGTTCTGGTCGCGCAATTCCTTTGCCTCCGCTCTACCAGTTGATGTGCCAGAAGGCACCGAAACCGTTTCGAGTACGCGGTCGTCCAAACCGATTGTCACCGCTAGTGTAGGACGGCCGCGGCTGTCCAGAATTTCCAAAGCATCCAGCTGCGTTATCCGGCTCACGACGCTATTCCTCTGACAAAGATTTCGACCAGCTCCGAAAGCGAAGCCGGACTGGCTTCAATCAGGTTAAGAGCGGCACGAGCTTGTCTGGCCCGTTCGGATTCGTTCAAATACTCCAGAGGCGAGCGGCCAACAGCGCGAGCGAGCAGACAGCCAGATGTATGTTTTACCGCCCGATGTTGCAATCCTGTGCTCCAGGGCGATTCGCGAACCAGCTCGAAGTAGGTATCCCAATAACGTAGAGCCGCGTCGATCAACACCAAACGGTTGCTCGGTAAATGATGCGCTTTGCTCAAGAGGTGCGTGAGACTGAAACCGAGATCGAATGCTGGATCACCGAAATGCGCAACTTCATGGTCGAGCAAGATCGGTTTGTGCTGATAAATCAAAATGTTTTTCGGACTGAAATCGCCATGAACGAATGTTTCTTGCCGGTTTAGCGTATCTGCGGCCAGCGCGGTGAGAAACGGTTTTGCGGAAGGCATTACTGTTGCGCTGTATTCGTAGTAAGGTTCCAGGCGCAGTGTGCGGAAAAACGTTCGATCTGAAAATTTCGTCCTGAGCTCGTTGGACCTCAAGTGTGCTCGTTGATGGATCAGCCCCAGTAATCTTCCAAACTCTTGGATCAGTGGTAAATCAACCTTGCCGCTCAGCAGTCTTTCTTTCCAATTCTCGTGCGGCTCAGGAACTGCCTCCATTGCGAGAATGTTTTGTTCTGGATCCTCGAAGACAAGGGGAGTGATCGTGCCGGGCGGAACGATGCTCGGTAGAAAACGCAGCGCGTCGGCCTCAATCCGAATTCGCGACGGATCGCTAAACCAATCCGACTTCACGCGCAGTTTGGCCAAAGCTTGTTTCACTACCCAGGCAGAGCCTTGTTGCCGTACCAGCCGGACAGTCTTGTTTGATATGCCACCTTTTAGTGGCTGTACGACGGGTTTTTCCTGCGAACCGATTCGCTTAGTAGCTCGGAGGTAATCAAGTAATTGGTCGCTACTTTCAATGTTGATGATCATGTTCGGAAAACGGTAGGGATCGGCTCCTGCCGGTCCGTTTTGTCCAGGCTACTTTGCGCATATAACGATTGAGAATTTTCCTGCGGTGTAAAGCCAAACTGGTTTACAGAGCCGACTTCTGCGCTTGACTTATCCTGTAAGCATTTACATGCCGCGCTGCATGGATGACCCTTCGCTCAGCTCGGAGGAACCTTTAAACCCGTGCGGATGCTTCGGGCCACAGCTGATTCCCTGCGCCTTTCCTGAATTGGCCGCCAGGAATCTCCGGCACAACGAATCAAAGACGCGCGCGGAGCATTCTGAGGGCAAGCGCGCTTATAACAGCGGGTCGCTATTCCTTCCCTCCGTATTAAAACCTGCGGCTCGCTATACTACCTAAACGCCCTGCGATCGTGCCACAGTCGGTCCAAGCGGCGTGCTCAGCATACTCCCGGTTCAAGTCCTGGGCATTCCACACGGCAGAGAACTGATACGCAGCCAGCGCATCGATTGCAGCCGCGTCACTCTCGCCCATGCCAACTTGCAGGAGAAACCGCTAGCAACACGAATTTCGCCGCAGCCGCTTGTGATTGCTGTCGCATTCTCGGTCGAGTAAGTGCGGAGAAAATCCGTTTGTTCGGCCTTGAAGCGGCGCGAAATCTTCGGTGGCCAGCGCGCGCTGAAGCGCGGGCGGCAAGGCATTGGTCGGCCCGATAGCTTTGAGCCGTTCTTCCGTTGCCGGTCGTTCAAACGCAATTGCTGGAAAGGCCGCCATAAAGACTCCAATGGAAACCAAGATAATTTTGAATCGCCCAGCTTCTTGATTCAGCCTCTTGGCGATTTGTCATCTGTCATTTGTGATGCGCTTCGCCGGATGGCGGTTCGGCGTTTTACTGACCGGTTGGAAACCGATCCGACGTTAGCCAGAAACCTCAAACGCCTGCGAGCGATGTCGCTTGTTAAAAGACGTGACCTATTTGTTCCCACACATCATCCAAAATGGCATCGAGGATCGTTATTGTCTGCCAATCACTCAAAAGCTTGGCATACAACAGGCCACCTTTGAGGCCGGGGGCAGCCTTCGTTCACAGCGTGGACAAAACTTGGTCATTTCTTCTTTCGATAAAGAATGCGCACGACCTCGCCGTGGCGATAAACGACCTCCAGGCCGCTGACGATTATGGTTCTGTTCATAGTGGCGTATCCCAAAAACGCAAGCGTTCAAGCTGTATGTTAAGAGTGACCCTATCCGCGAAGCCTAGCTTCTAAATTCTACATTCCGTGTTCCTCTTTTCCGCGACGCGCGCAGTGTTGAAGGCTTGACCTGTTTTGTCTGGCCCACGTCCCAATTAGAAGATGCGTTCCGTTCTTCCGTTTTTTCGGCGAGGAAAAGTTCGGCGACGCGCTCGACTTCACGCCCGGAAAGATTCTCACCGAGGCGAACAACCACAGGCGCATCGTTGTCGTACCCCCAAACGGAGAAACCGTATCTGGATGGTTCAGCGGCAACCCATCGGGTTCCGTCATGACTCCACCGCTCCGGTCGCCCGCTGTGCCCTCCGAGCCAAAAACCGTTCGGAATAACGAGCGTGTATTCCGGCGGGCCATGCCGCCGCGCACATTCCAGCCGACCAGTCATACAACAGCCCCGTCGTTGCAACATGCACTCAATTGTAGAATGACGTCGTGCACGTCTTCGAGCCGCGCAATCCGTGTACAATGCTTCCGGAGTTCTTTTTCGTTATCGGTTGTTACAAACCGGGTAAGCCAGTGGCCGTCCTCGTAAACTCTGGCAACAATGTAAGTTCTCATCTTCTCTGGCCGTGTTGTCGGAGCTTCATGAGAGGGGTGCCGGTTCTCGCATCCGACTCAGGCTATCCGCGCTCTGGTATGCTACCCCTGGCCCGAAGCTCCGTGCCTTGAAATTTTTACGCCTTCAATTTGCGGAAATAATGATCGGAATCTATCGCTACAATGGACGATTTTTCACTACTCGACCGAGCCGTATAGAATTAGCTCAAGGCGGACCTCAAAGAAGAACCGTCGCCGCTTAGCTAGCAGAATCGTCCTGGTCCTGCTACTCGTACTCGTTGAGAGAAAGCGAAGAATCCGATCGCCAATACCCGGCAGACAATCGCGGCCCAGTGCTTTGCCAAGCGACTGCGAACTGACGCGACGTTGGCAAGAAAGGTCGAACGTCTCTGACCGATGTTGCTTGTTAACACGTAACCCTAGTTGCGCTTCCTTTCATCTATTTTAGCGCCGGTGAGTAAACTAGCCTTAGTACTAGGGTCGCGTCTTAACTTACAACAGTTCTCACATATGTTATGTGTGGAACAAGAACCTGACTCGGGTCTAAGAGCTGCCCGGATGGATGCAGTACGAGCGCACCGGTGGAGTTCTTATCACTACTATTGCGGGAATCAGAAAGCGCCTGGATGGAGGACTGCGGGACGATCCCGGGAGAGTTAGGCAAAAGCGCAAAAGCACAAGAAGGGCGCAGGAGGCGATGTATCGACGAGAGTTAGAAGAGGCCGCAGGGGTTGATCAATGGGACACGGATTGGAAGACGGACCTTAACCCTGTAGCCTGATGCTCTGCCTCAGGAATCCCAACACACTGCCACATCAGAACTCATCGCGATGACCGCTCTTCTCGAACCCTCGAGCTGCCACGGGTCCTGAGTCAGGAGGATCAGGCTACACTCGTTGGAGACTTTCCGGTCTGGGATACTCTACCGCAGGAGCCAAGACCAGAATCCGAGACACATCTTCCTCCATCTGCCCACGATAAGGGATGAATCATCATCGTTCCGCAGCGCCTCGAAGTGGTATCTTGATAGATCAATCACATTGCAACATTTGCCACCAGAGAAGCCAATTTGCACCGAGCGCGTCGATTCTCTTAGCGTGTGATTTTGCGGGCTAACTTCTTGTGTTGAGTGGTACGCACACAACAATGTTGGTCCCCCGGCCGGGCGCGGTACGAATGTCTAATGTTCCCTTTAGTTTTTTCACTCTTGCCCGCATGTTGGCAAATCCGAATCCTTCTCTGGTTTCTGCTTCAGTGGTTATACCGCGTCCGTTGTCTGTCACTTTGAGAATAAGGTTCGGTGGATCCGATCGTAAATTGACGCTGATAGTCGTTGATTTGGCGTGGCGAAGCGCATTGCTGATCGCTTCTTGAGCGATTCGCAGTAAACCTTGTCGGACCACAACCGGTAGGATTTCGTCGTCCTCCAGGTTCGAACGAAAAGTACAGCGCAGCCGCCCAGGAATATTCGAACGCTCGACTAACATTTGCAGAGACTCGATTAGGCCTGCATCCTTGATGATCATGGGTTGCAGGGTCAACACGGAACGGCGCGCCTCAGCTAGTCCGAACCGGGCCAAATCGTTTGCTCGTTCGAGATAGCCAAGTAGCTCATTATCCTTGTCTGTCATGACTTCCCTGGCCATCCCCAGCTGCATCGAAATCCCGGTGAAACTCTGGGCGAGCGAGTCATGGATCTCACCGGCCAGCCGAGTTTTCTCCTCAAGAAACATTGCTCGTTCGTGTACCATTTCCGCTTCCAAATCTTCTGCCCGTTTCAGTTCGGTGATGTCCGTTGAGATGCCACAAATCGCATACGGCTTGCCTGTGCCGTCCCGCAGGAGAAACTTCACTACTACGTAACGACGCACACTCTCCGCCATTGGTATAGCCATCTCATATTGGATGGGCCTGCCGGCTTCGATTACCTGCCGATCGGTGGCTCGTATCTTTTCGGCAATATCGCGTGGAAGAAAGTCATAGTCGGTTTTTCCGCGGATTTGGTCACGCTGAACGTGAAATCGGCGTTCATGTTCGCGGTTTACCAAAAGATAATGAAAATCGAGATCCTTGACGATAATGACCGCGGTGGTGTGGTCCAAAATGTCCTCCAATTGCTGTTCGCTCTTTTTGAGCGCTTCTTCCGCGCGCCTCCGCTCGCTGATCTCGGTCTGCAGATCTTCATTGGTGCGCCTTATTTCGGCATACAGCCGAGCTTGCTCCAAAGAGATCGCCGCTTGTGAAGCGATCAATTCCAAGGTAGCCAGCCGGTTGGGTGTGAAAACCCCGGGTGCCAAGTTGTTCTCCAAATAGAGGATGCCTATCAGTTTGCGCTGCTTAATCAAAGGAAGACAAAACACTGATCGAGGACGTTTTCGCCGTATGTATTCGTCTTCCGAAAAGAGATTCTCGGTAAGAGCATCAGCCAAAGTCACGCTTTGTTGGGTTCGGATGACGTAACGAAACAAAGATTCCGATAGCTCGGAAGGAGTCACTAACGATCGGCGAAAATGAACAGTGACGTTGCCACGATCGCTGCTGGCTTCTGCTTCAATTCGCTGCTCCTTACCTCGTGCGAGGATCAAGAGACCGCGCTCAGCGCCTGCCTGCTCGAGTGCTATTCGCATGAGCTTGTTGATCAACTTCTGCAGGACGATCTCGCCGGAGATGGCTTGCGACACTTTGATCACTGTGGCGAGATCAAGGTGTTCGACCGGTACACCGATCGTGCTAGCCGGAGCAGGTACTGGTGCTTCTTCCCTGAGGTGTGGATATAACCCTTCAAGTTGGCGAACCTTCCCTGTGGCTCCCCAACGGAGATAACAATGCCAGGCGTTTCGCATGTACGCATGGGCGATCGTTTCAAAACCACGCGCCGCGTAGAATCGCGCGGCCAGTTCGTGGGCGAGCGCCTCATTATGGGCAAAGTCGTTGGCCTGGGCCGAGCGGATGGCCTGTTCGTAGAGGCGCTCGGCATCGAGTTCGCGGCCTTCGATCCGGGCGATCTCGGCGCCAACCAGCGAGGCGCGATTTTCGAAATTCTCCGGGCAATTTTCTGCCCATACTTCCAGTTGTCCGTGGTGCGCGGTCAGAGCCTCGAAATGCTGCTGTCGTTGGTCGGCCGCTGCGGAATCGCAGGATGCGGCGCGGGACAGCGCGCCGTAAAAGTGATATTCCGCGGTTTCAAAACAGGATGGGGATGTCCAAAGCAGCCGTTGCGCCCTCAAGGAGGCATCGACGGCCGCAGCATAGTCCCCGGCAAAGAAGCGCGCCTGCAGCTTGCGGGTCCAATACCAGCATTCGGGCAGCGCCAAAGCCGGGTTACCGGACAAATGGCCCTCGAACCGCAGCTCATCAAACTGCCCATCGTCAAAGGAACCAAATTTCTGCGTCAAGCCACGCAGGGTTCGGATTAGCCCGAGTTGCGCCGCAATGCGGTCAGTGACGAGACCGAACCGCATCTTTTGGGCAAACTCGAGGCCATCCTCGGTTTCGCGTTGTACCTCAACGAGCGGATCGCCCGCCGCGAGCAGGTTCGTGTTCAGGTCCAGGCGGCTGTACGCCGCAAATGTGAGATCGCCGATCTTGTTCGCGGCCTCGAACTCCCGACGCAGCAGATCGCGGCCAGTCTTGACATGTTTCGTCCAGGGCATGACAAGATTTCCAAAGCTCACATAGGTCCTGGCCTGGAAGCGCCTCAAGCCGCGTTTTTCGACCAGTTCATAGCCAAGCCGGCCGAATCGAAATCCG
>JBEEIB010000052.1:0-13838 GCA_041167675.1 Verrucomicrobiota bacterium | reverse complement strand
CCAATTTGCCAGATGCACCGAGACCTGCTCCCTATCCGGTCCAGCTCGATTTAACTGCGGCCATGCGCCAGACCGGACTTGACACGAAGGATATTCACCGGATGCAACTTTGGGCAGGACAAAGCGCGGCCTTTGCGCGCCGCCTGTCTGCGGGGGACTTCGTCCGCCGCATCTGGGTTCAAGCCGAAAAGCTTCTACCCTGATGGAAGGAGAATTGTTTGAGATACTGGGAAGACATTTGTAGCTAGCATGTTCGAAGTCCTTTTGGAGGATGATCGTTTCACGTTTCCCCATCATGCCGCTTTAACCCACCCGGCGTCACGTTTATTCCGATTCAACCCGATCCGCCTCCCATCGATCTTGTAGTCGCCCATCCTAGAGGTGAACCGCTGCCCATAGTTGCCGTTTTCTCGACATGCTTCGCCAACAGCTTCCTCGGATTCAGCGCCAATACGCTTACCGTCGCAGGCGAACTGGTCTTCGGGCCTCCGCAAAAATCACTTAAAAAACACTTCCGTAAGACATTGGGTGCCAATTTTTTTTGGACTACGCTTCAAGCTCATTCAGACAGCGTTTGCGGCAGTTGGGACAAGAACGGACCGATCCCTGAAGTAACAGGGTTTCTTGGGTTCATGGCATGGGAGAAGAGCTACGAGCCGGCGGTCGGTCTGCGTCCGTTGATACCAGACGCGACGAGCCAGAATTTGGGATGGGTCGGGTTACAGGCATTTCGTTACCGGAATAGTGCCCCTAACGAAGTTCATTGGCCTCCACTTTCTCAGCATTTGCTGCTCCTGATAACCAGACCTCCCGCGAAGATGAGATTCAGGTACGCGGGAGGCAAGAGGGACTTACCGTCTCCTGCTGGCTCGATTACGGTAATGCCGGTTGGGAGTGAGGCAGAGCTTTGCTGGCAAGGTACCGCGGACTGTTTACATATTTATTTGGACCCAAAGTTGACTGCGCGGGTAGCCACGACGTCGCTCGAGCTGGATGTCTCCCACACCGCGATCCCACCGCTCGACGCTTTAATCCTACCGGAGCTTCGCACCACGATGCTGGCCGTGGACGCCGAGTTGACCACTGGCGGCCTTGGCGGTCCGCTCATGATCGAGTCGCTTGCCAACATTTTAGCGGTTCGCCTGCTACGCTATATCTTTGGACTGCGCCGGCTCGTCAGTCGGACGGACGGAGTACTTACGCGCCGGAAGCTCACCACGATTGTCGACTACATCATGGCGAACCTACACCGCAGTCCGACGCTGGAACAAATGGCTGCGTTGGTTAGTCTTAGTCCCTACCACTTCGCGCGGCAATTCAAAGCGGCAACCGGTTTACCACCGCACCAATTCCTAATCACCCGGCGCGTTGAACGGGCGCAACAGATCCTGCGGGGACGAGGGAACCTCAGTCTGGCCGAGGTCGCGATAGGTGTCGGCTTCTCAGACCAAAGCCAGCTCTGTTTTCACTTCAAACGGATCGTTGGCGTCACACCAGGGCGATTTCGGGCCTCCGCAAAAAGCACCTAAAAGCTAAAAGCGAGCAGGTTCCGCCAAGACATTGAGAGGCGATCTATTTAGGTTAACTCCGTCAGAGCCGCTACTACCGCGCCGGTTGCGCGTACGGGTCGTATTTGCCGATAGATCGGTTTCGACGGGTTTGAAAATATGTGTTCAGGGCTGCACGAGATTCTATCGAAATACGACGGACTAGTCGACTGGGAGCTTCGAGACCGCAGCGCAATGAGCGTTGATCTTGCTCCCTCGCGTGATCTACTGCACCAGCTGAAGAATCCTCAAAAGCAAGTCGATAGGGCGGCATCTCCAGAGATTGGGAAAATCGCTCTAGGGAATTTGCGAGCTTTGCGTTTTCTCACCCTGTGAAAGCGAGTACGAAGGGTCTCGATTTCAAGCGATGCGTGACGAACATACTCATCATCGCCTTCGTCTCCTCAACAGATTTCTGGGCGGAATAATTTTCTGTTCTCGAATTTGTTGCTGGTAATCCGGTGGCCCGATTTTCTCGTCCCGCTCTGTATTGATCGTTTTAAGTTCTCCGTCGAGCTGGTCGATTTGCTTTTTGGTCAAACTTTTCTCAAGAGGGTCAAAAGCATTCTGAAAGCCGGTCAGGGATCCTCCTTCAAGAGATCAGCCGTTGATTTATAGAGCCTAAATTTCCAACCATTCAAGACGCGGTCGATGAATTGAAGCCGCGCTCGATAATCCGGCAATATCGGCCTCGGACGGTTAGATCCCGATTCCCCAGCGATTGGCCATGCTCTACAAAGACTTGAACAAAGTACTAAGTACGTCTGGACCTTAGTCGCCGAAATAAAGCAGTTACAAACGACAGCGCGGACCCTTTTCAATCAATCCGCATGGGCCTACGATCCCGGCGAAGCGGACGCACGAGAATACATACTTCGCTGCGAAGAGACACGCCGGCAGTTTCAGCAAACCGACTAGTTTCAATTGACCGACGAGGTCCATTCTTCACCCCACTTAGACATGAGAATGTATTTTATCGTGTTAAGAAAGGGGATCTTTTTGAAGCGCTTTAGGGGTGCGCGCACGAAACGGAAAATAAAGCACGGTAAGGAGCGAAATCTTCCTCGTGGATGAGAGTGCGAGCCTTGGTCAACAAGGCTAAATCCTGCCCAACAAGGCAGCCGCTGTTCCCGTGCCAGTCGTCACATAAAACGAGCTGTAATCGAATTCTGGAGCGTTTTCTTTTAGTCGACTGATCCTTGGAAGGCCTAAGCGTACGATTTTTTCCGTTTCGTCAGGTCAAGCGAACATCCACGCCTAAGGCACCAGCAAAATCTTCCCCGTAGTCCTGCGCCGCTCAAGATCGCGGTGAGCCTGCGCCGCCTCGGCCAGCGGATACGTATGTTCCAGCCGCAGCTTCAGCGTCCCCTTCCCGACCCTCTGCAGCACCTCACCTGCACGAGCCTCCAGCTCTCCACGACTCGCCGTGTAATCCTTCAAGCTCGGACGAGTCACGAAGAGCGAACCCAACGCCGCCAGCCTCATCAAGTCGAACGGCGGCACCGGCCCACTCGAGCCTCCAAACAGCACCATCATTCCACGAGGTCGCAACACGGAAAGCGACTGCTCAAACGTCGTCTTCCCCACCGAGTCGTAGACCGCATGCAGCCCCGCGCTTTGCTTCCGAACCTCCGCCGCAAAGTCATCCGTCCGGTAGTTGATCACCACGTCCGCACCAGCCACCCGCGACAAACCAGCCTTCTCCTCCGTCGATACCGTCGTGAACACCCGCGCGCCCAGCGCCTTTGCCATCTGCGTCAGCAGCAACCCCACTCCGGCCGCGCCCGCATGGACAAGCACCTCGTCGCCCTCCCGAATCGGATAGGTCGTGTGTGCCAGGTAGTGCGCCGTCATCCCCTGCAGCATCGCCGCCGCAGCTTGTTCACTGCTGATCCCATCAGGTACCGCAACCAGCCGGTCCGCAGGAGCGACAGCATACTCGGCATAGGTTCCTAGCACGCTGCACCACGCCACCCGATCCCCTGCCTTGACCGTCGTCACCCCATCGCCCACCGCGACGACAGTACCCGCAGCCTCCTGTCCCGGAACCAGTGGAAGTTGCGCCGGGTACCGGCCCTCCCGAACGTAAACATCGATGAAATTCACACCTGCTGCCTCGACACGAACCACAGCCTGTCCCGGACCAGCGGGAAAACGGTTGCGTCCCGGTCCGCGCCGAACAGCAAAGGGTTCGCACCGAAGCACGGCGCGGTTTCCAGAAACATCTCATCCGTTTCGCACGAGCGGAATACCTCGAGACTTGGGAAAAGAACCAGGTCCGGCCTGAGGTCGTGCTTTTGAACAGTCACGACAAGAGCAGCGCTTATCGGGGTGAAGACACGAAAGTGCTAAAATTGTCCGGTTCGTGAAGTCGCCGCCAACGCGGCAATTTTTAAAGCGCTCGAACGCCGCGCCGCGGGGCAAATGCGACGGCCTGGCGACCTTCGGCAGTACTTGACTGGATAGACAGTCTGGAGGTGGTACGTCACCAATTGCTATACTTTCTGAACGCAAAGATCATCGCTAATCCGCTATCATTGGTGCCCTGATCTGAAGAGGAGAACACAATGGCACGACGACAACTTCTAACCGATGAGCAACGTTACGCCTACGATTGTCACGCACGTCGCGCCGCTTGGCTGGGAGCATATCGGTCTAACGGGAGATTATGTCTGGAGCGACGGAGAGCAGCCGCCCAAGGATGCCTTTCGACCGCTCAGGCGACGAGAATCAATGCTCGCAGCCTAAATGTCCCATTCATTCTAATCCAACGAACCGGACAATTTTAACACTTTCGTGTCTTCACCCCTTTATGGTGGCCAAGCTACCCGTGGTCCTGGTATAGCCGATCATAATAGGTGGCACTCGATCTGAGTCGGCGCCTTGCTGAAGTTCGAAGCTGCCAAACAATCCAGCGACAGAAAGTTAGCGGGCCGGGTAGGTTCACCCACCGGGTCTTCTTTTTGTACAACCGCGTGATCGTCAAAAACCAAGGAGAGAACGCCGATGATCCTAAACAACAAGTTTGCTCTGGCACTAGCCGGTCTTGTTGCCTTAACCACTAGTGCCGCGTTTGCCGACGACCAGGCGCTCATTGATGCTCTGGTTCGTAAAGGCATCCTGTCGCAGAAAGACGCCGAGCAGATCGAAAGTGAGGTGTCGAAAAACCCCTCGTTGGTTACACCTACGAGCAGCCCGCTTAAGCTGGCACCCTGGCTAAAGCAACTGAAACTGGACGGTGAACTGCTTCTCCGTTACCAGTGGGACGAGGAACAGGCTCAGGAGCCCTCGGCCGCTCCGGGCATTCCGACTCCGACGCCGAGCCCTTCGCTTCGGAATCCTACTCCCACGCTGACGGCGAGTCCGACCGGTCGCAATCATGTGGCGACCCGTTCGCGCTGGCGGTTCAAACTGTTTTTGAATGCCGAGATGAAATTTGACGCCGGCTTCTTTGGCGGATTCAGCCTCATAACCAGCAACTTCTCTGATACGAATTTTCAGACTTACACGGGTGGGTTCCAGAACTACGGCATCTATATAAATAAGGCATTCCTGGGCTGGAATGGTTATCCCGGGTTGACCGTTGTTGCGGGTAAGCAGGATCTCCCATTCTATGCTACCACTCTGTTCTGGGATGCGATAAAAATGTTTCCGCAAGGGTTAGTGGAACGGATTGATTTTGATCAGCTCCTCGGCTGGAACTCGGCCGGCGAACCGTTAGCTACAGTAAGGAAGGCAAAGCTCCGCCCCCGGCACCAGCTAAGCACCATGGCGCTTTCGAGTTGGCGCTTATTGCCGGTCAGTTCATTTTTTACGACAACAACGAATACAACTTTGACTCTGATCTGAAGAACGATTCTTACTTGTTTGAGGAACAGTTGTTGGCTCGTTACAAGACCGACTGGTTCTCGATCACGGTAGCTCCGTCGCTCTTTATCGCCAATGCCGCCGGTTACGGTCATGACACGGTGGCCAATGGCCCGGCCGGCAACTTCTCCTCGGTCAATACCGGCGGATTTACCGCGCCGGCGAAGAGCGATTTCCTCCAGTTTCTGGATGGCACCGGCGAAGAGCGTGATCTGTTCGTCGTTCAAGCACCGGGTGATATCACTGTGAAAGTGGGCAAAATTCCAGTGAGTTTTACTGGGATTTTGCCTATAACTTCGATGGAGGTAAACGATTCAGCCTTCTGGGAACCGCTGGGCAACGCATGACTACCAGCACGCTATTTAATGGTACTTCGCTTAGCCCTGGCAGCCTTGTCATCACCCAACGTGATGGAACCAATCCAACTACCTTTCCGTTTGCGGGCTTGTACAGCGAAGTGGTCACCAATTCAGCCGGTGATGTCATCGGCTACAGGAACCTGGCGCAACCATCAGACAAGGACAAAATGGCATGGTTGCTGGGGTTAAAGATCGGCGACAACAAGAAAGCCGGAGACCTTTCGGCCAACGTCGATTACCGTCAGATCGGTATCGCAGCAGTTGACCCGAACCTGTCATTCGATGACGCTATGATTGGACGTTTGAATATGCGAGGCTTCGGCTTCGGAATCGATTACAACATCACCGACTTCCTCGTCCTGCGAGTGAGCGGACGCGTCGATTGGAATCTGACGAACTTGTATGGAGGTCAGGCGACTCGCGGTTCCGGTATCGCCGACGACAACAGTTGGCATTACTTCCGGGTCGAGGCGTTGCTGACGTTCTAAGCTAGACGTTGTGATTGTCTTGGAGCCTCGTGTAGTTCTTTGGAACATGTTAGTTTTCGTGAGCTCCGGGAAGTGAGCGAAAAGAGGAATACTTGGACACTTATTTGGAGGCGGCGAAGCCGGCGGACCATCCCAAAGCGCCCGTTTTTCGCTCGACTCGCGGCAGGTCGCGCGAACTGGGATTGGATCCACAACTTTCGGTTATAGCTCGGACCGTGTTGTCAGGTTTGCTGTATCAGTATGGCACCCTTCGGGGTTGCCAGTGCTCATCAGTTATTTTCATACTCGCCGCCGCTCTAATCTCGGAGCTATTGCATCGTAGAATTTGCCCCTTTTTGCTTGGCAACCACCAAAGTCGGTACGAGAGATTGAATGAACGCCACCCTGCTATGCGATCGGAACTCTCTACTTAGTCGGCATGAGGTATTTCCTTTCTCGCCTCAAAATCTGTCGGAGGAACAAACGTATCGCTGATTGGCTCCATCGCGTCGGGAGCTCGTAGATGAGCACAGAGGAAGTCTTTCTCGATGAAATATCGAATCAAGGGCTTGATCGTCCGTTGGAAATAGATGCCCTCCACCTCGGGGCTACTCAATCGACAGCGGTCTGCAAGCGACAAGGTAATTTGCACCGTGCCTCCAACACAGGCCAAATCGGTAGGCGCGTCCGAAGGTATTATCAAAGTCTCCCAGCCTGAACCTTCACCAAACTGAAGACGCTCAAGGACCGGTTTACCTGCTTCGAGTGCCTCTAGTTCACCCGGTGTAATTCGCAATCGAAGACTGACCTTAGTCCATCTTACCTTCATATTTCTCAACGAATTAAGTTTTGCACAAAAGCCATCGCGAAGGGTTGAGGGGCCGTAGCACATCCGGCGAGGACGCCCACAGCAATTAAGGGTATGGAACATCGATTCATGATTCGTCGTGGTGATGAGTTTCTGAAGACGGAGTTGGACTTTCACTCGGCCGATACGGCTTCACTAAATCAAGGACCTCCTCCGTTTTCCGCCGCAATCGCTTACAGTTTTATCGTCATTCGCCATCGTGCTGAAGGCGCGCTGGTTAGCGCTGTTCTTGTCCTTTGAAGATTTGGAAGAGGTAAAGAAGTGACGGCAACAGGGCCACCGCACCTGCTCCCAGAGCAAGCAGCAAGAGCTTTAGTGTCGATTCCGGTGCCGCGGCGTTGTGAATAGTAATATCCGGGGTTACCAGATGCGGAAATTGGGCTAGGGCCCAGCCTACGAGAATAAAAATCACTTGGGCCACTGCAGCGGTCCGCGCAAGATAAAACGCCCGAAACCAGAGCGCTAGGAACGCGATAATCGCGCTCAGAATCGTCCACCCGAGCACGATCGGCGCCCACCAATTGGTCAGACCACGGTACATCAGAGGGGCGCCATTCTTTGAAGTAATAAACACGATAATGGCCAGCAGGATCAACGCGATCTGCGCCCAGATCCCCCGAAGGCGGAAGTCGTCCTGGAGATCCGGTTCGGACCGTGCATCAACCGTCATATAGGTTGCGGCTAGGAAGGCAAACAGCGCCAGCGCGAATAACCCACACGTCAAGGCAAACGGCGTAAGCCAGCCTGCGAAGAAGCCCGTGGTAACGCGGTCTCCGGCCAAATGAATGTCGCCGGTGGTCAACGCCCCCAAGGTTAACCCCTGAAAAAATGGAGTAAAGAAACTGGCAACTCCAAAGACTGTGCTCCACCGCCGCTGAACGGCATCTTCAGTAGAATCGTATTTTCGAAATACGAACGCCGAACCGCGAAGAACGATCCCGATCAACATGGCGGTGATCGGGATATGTAACGCAACCATCATCGTCGAAAACGCGCGCGGGAATGCCGTGAACAGCAAAACAATGACCAAAATCAGCCAGACATGATTTGCCTCCCAGATGGGAGCGATTGCTTCAACAATCGCGTGCCGCTGACGCTGTGCCCTTGATCCACAGGCAAGTAAATCCCACATTCCACCGCCGTAATCGGCACCACCCATCAGCGCATAAAGAATGAGCGAAGCCAACATGATCGCTGCTATCAATGTTTCAAGCATGGCTAACCGGCTCTTTTTTAATGGTCTCCTTTTTGATCCAGCGTGGATGGGTCTCCATGAACTGGCGCCGGAGCAAGAAGATGACGATGGTTGCGAGCAGCAGGTAGACGATCGTAAAGGTGGTAAATGGTACCACCAGTCCGGGCATCGGAGTTACTGCATCTTTGGTCCGCATAAAACCATAGATGATCCAGGGTTGTCGTCCGAGCTCCGTCACGAACCAGCCGGTCTCTAGTGCAATGAAGCCGAACGGCGAACAACAAACGAGCGCGCGCAGTAACCATTTGTTATCCGGTAGCCGCCGAGTCCGCCACCAACTCCAAACGACCCAGGCGGCGACTGCCAGCATGGCAAAACCAGTCCCCACCATTATGTCAAAGGACCAGTGGACCAGCCGGACGTTCGGCCACTGATCGCGTGGGAAATCCTCAAGGCCGACGACCTTAGTTGCTGGATTGTACCCAACCAATAGGCTTAGCCCAAACGGGATTTGCAGCCCGTAATTTATCTTCCTGGCGTCGTCGTCCGGAATCCCGCCAATGACGAGAGGTACACCCGTACCCGTTTCATAGTGTGCTTCCATCGCCGCGAGCTTAGGCGGCTGTAGCTTCGCAACTTCCCGCGCGGCAAAATCTCCGCTAAAGATCTGGAGCGGAATCGAGATGCAGGCAACCACCAGCGCAACACTACAAGAAGCGCGGTGGAAGACGCTTTGCGGATCGCGCAGAAGGAAAAACGCATGGATTCCAGCAACCAAAAATGCAGTGGCGACGTACGCAGCCAGCACCATGTGGATCGTTTCGTGAAGCGACGCCGGATTCAACATTGCTGCAGTCGGATTGATGTTGACCGGCTGCCCCTTTACCACATCAAACCCAACCGGCGCATTCATCCAGGAGTTTGCCCATACGACGAAAACCGCAGAGAGAATACCGCTCACCGCAACCACAATTCCAGCCAGCCAATGCAACACCGGAGAAACCCGGTTCCAACCATAAAGATAGATCCCCAGGAAAACCGCCTCTGTGAAGAAGGCGAAGCCCTCAAGCGAGAACGGCATGCCGATGAGGGCGCCGGCATATTGCATAAACTTCGGCCAGAGCAGGCCTAGCTCGAACGATAGAACCGTGCCAGACACGGCTCCGATAGCGAACAGAATCGCCGTCCCTGCCGCCCATCGCTTACTTAGTTCAAGATAAATGGGCTTTTTCGTCCACAGATAGCAACCTTCGGATACCGCCATCAATAACGGCATCGCCACTCCGATGACCGCAAAAATGATGTGGAAGGCAAGCGACATTCCCATCTGGGAACGGGCGAAAAAGAAGTCGCTCAAAATACCTCCCTTAATGAATTGCTTATTACCCAGTCTAGCTCCGCCTCGGAGCTGAGATTACGAATTTCGACGGATGGAGATTTTCTGTGGAGTAGCGCGTTCATAGGATTAAGTTCCTTGCAATCAATTGTGCAAAGGGCAGAAAGCATGCCAGACTCGGAGACACGTCCTAAGTTGCTGATAATCGGAAAGTTCTAGAAGGAACTAACAATATGTCGAACCGCGAATCTTCGCGTGAAGTTTCAAGAACTCGTCTAAATTTACGAATTCTGGTGCAAAGGCGATAGGAATGTCGAGTTCCTCAAAGATGTCGCGCTTGCGGTTGCTCAAGAGCAGCACTGGAGACGGTCATGAAATGATAGTTAAAGGAATCAAGGAGGAAGCGGGCGTTGCTGTGGTCCGCCTCTGGTTTCTCGCACCAGGAGATATTTGCAGAGAATGTTAATTTGCGTCCGGAGTGTCCAGAGCAAACTCGTTGCCTGCATTTGGTCGCTAGTGCTGGACGCCCGCTGGGCCAACATGAAGATTGGCCCCGGCTCAATGGAACCTTCCGACGAATTCCGCTGGGCGCAAATCTGTCAGGCGCCTACTTCGCTAATTCCTTACGCAAATGTTTGATAGATGGCGTGAGAATGGCAAAGAACATTGCCTCACGCATCCGGCGTTGAGGAGCGCCAGTGGTCATGAATCCTTTAGCGCCCGAATGCAGAAGGGCGGATTGAGCTGCTCGCAAAGCCAGTTCAGCGGTTTGTAAGCGCAATTCCATAACCGCGGCAGAATAACGGGCGCTTGGATCCAGTGGCGTACTCGCGAGCGCGGCAGCATCAGCTCTCAGATGTCTCAGCTCTTTTTCCAGGGTATCCGGGCGATCCGGTAGATAGCGATTACTATCGGATAAACTACGGTCTGCAGCTCTGATATCATCGATGGCACCTTGTATTATGCCAAAGCCGATCCCCAGCTGAAGAAGAATAAACCCGGCGCGAATCAGCCGGGCAAAAAGCCGCGCCGGATAGGCTAGGATGGCGTCCTCCTGGAGCCGGACATCGTCGAATCGCAGGGTGTAAGTCGCCGTGCCTTCCAGAGCGGCGAATTTGGCTGTTCGCTTCAGTTGCAGTCCGGAGGTCCCGCATTCCACGAGCGCCATTACTGCCTCATTCCCAACCTCGAATATACACGCAAACACCGTGTCATCGGTTAGATTAGAAACCCAAGGTAAGCTACCACGGAGCTGATAACCATCGTCCAGCCTTTCTCCGGTTAACCGTAACACTTCCAGACCTGAAAAATGTTTCATCGGATTAGACAACGCCGTGGCTCCGAGCCGCGCACCACTGGCCACCGGCTGGAGAAGGCGTTCGCGCAGCTTTTGGTTCGCCGTATTGGCCAAATACCAGACGCAGGCGTCGTGACACCAAATCAGAAATGCGGTTGAGCCGCAAAAGCGGCCCACCTGAGCCATGGCGTCGATTGCTTCGGGCATTTTATCCGGCGAAGCAGCATGCAACGCGAACCCGCCGGCCGCTCCGAAGCGGCGGAGAAATGCTTCCGGATAGAACCCCTCGGTATCGATCCGAACGACGTCCGGCCGCAGATGCTCTTCGATTAGATTGCCTAGTCGGCCAGAGCGACTCATGAAATCGTCATAAGAAACAGCAAAATAGTCCGGCAGAACCGCGCTACTCTGCTGTCGTAGCCTGAATTGCTCATAGATCTCAACGCGACGCAGCATCTCAGATGTAAATACGAGCGATTCAGGCTGGCTCGACGCTTACGTTAACTGGCAGGCGCAAGGTATTCGCAACGGGCGACCAGCGGTCAGCGTGCCGGATAATTGCATCAAGTTCCGCTCGAGAAGCATCGCCTTCCAGATGAACCTTGGCTCGCACCGCGCTAAAGCCTACGATCTTATCGTCTGAGGTATCACCGGTACCCCAAACCGCTGTGATGTTAATATCGCCCTCCAGCTCGAGCTCCACTTTGGTTAACCGGACGTTGCGATAGACTGCGTTGGCATGAATCCCAACCGAAAGACACGAACCCAAAGCAGCCAGCACTGCCTCAGATGGGTTCGGCGCGGTGTCGTCGCCCAGCAAGCCCGGGGGTTCGTCAATAACATGGGGTGCCAGATTACGAATGTAGTTCAGATGCCGGAATTTGCTTTCCAGCACGGTCTTTACTTTCAGGGTTCTAACCGCACCGGGATTGGCTTTTGCTTTTTCAGAGAGGCGAACCAATTCGTCGCGGTTAATGGGTGTAATAGTGCTAATGGAGGTGTGAGTCATTGATTTATTTCTTAGGTTTGAGAGTGTAATCTTTAACAGCGAAAGCTTTTCTGCGCTAAAGCGCTGGCTTCGTCGGATGGGTCGCCGCTTAAACCGATGGTCATTGTTGCTTACGTTCACGCGCATGGGCATACTTCGGCGCGAGCTCAGTCGAACGCGCCAGGCCGGGTACGGTATCTGCTAGTTACTTCCCCATACTTTTTCCAACCGCTTGCAGAACGCTCGCTGTCGCGATTAGAACACGACGGCTCTCCTGGCTTAATAGCTTTTTCACCAGTTGCCAAAGCCTAACCGGCTTTGGTCTTCGGGCTTCGGCCAAGCTTTCCTGCACTGCTTGCTCAACCGCTTCGAGGATCTCCGGCTCGAACGAGTTGGCGACTTTGGCCAGAATCATCATGTTCCGAATTCCGCGGATCATCTCCGGCGTGTTTGCCACGTTGACCAGAATTTGTAACACTTCCTCGCCCGAACGGAGCGCTCCCTTAGCCAGGTCGAGGACGCCGCGGTCCTGGAGTTCCTGCAAGATATCATAAACGTTAAGCAAAGCCTCGGCATGTTCGTGCGGAGCCCTTTTCAGCCGCTCGTATAGAATCTCACGAGGATCATGCTGCGGTAGTTCTAAGAGTATAGGTTGTGCCATAGATTTTAACAAAAGTTCGAGTTTGATCGTCCCCTCGACTTCGCTAGCGGACAGAGCTGACATCGAAGCAAGCAAAAGCTACGTCGGGCAAGCCGTTCTCGATGGGTTTTGGAGTACTGGAGTATCGGATTGCTGGGTTGGTCCTACTAACTAGCAGTTCGAGCCACGACCACGAATTCTGTCATTCACCACCACCAATCACTAATCACTAATCACTAATCACTAATCACCTTTTCCTTTGGCGCGGCATGGATAGGCTCGCCGTGCGGCACTGGTTCGCCTTTGGGCATTTCGTAATCGATCTGTTTCCATTTGCGCTCAACCTCAACGCCCCGTTGCGGCGTCGGATGGCCAAAGCGCGAATTCACTTTCGGGAGTGGGCTCTTACCAATCTCATCCAACACGACCATTCGCACGGAAGCTTCTTTGTAGGCCGGCGTGTTGGTCACCGCGTCCGTGTAGCTGCTGGTTAGAAGGTTCACCGGACTTTCGGATGAATTCATCGGCATATAGAGCTCTTTCCCGGTGACTCGCTCCGTGACTAACGCGCGTACACGAACCTTGCCGTAGCGCGAGATCAACTGCACCCAGGTGCCGCTTTGGACGCCACGCTCCTTGGCGAGCGCCGGTGAGACTTCAACCCAGGTGTCCGGCACCTTTTCACGAATTCCCTTAGATCGATAAGTCAGGTTGCCTTCATGAAAGTGTTCGAGTATCCGCCCGTTGTTCAGATGCAAGTCGAATTCCTCATCAGGAGGATCAGTCGGTAACGACGTAGCCAGTGGGAACAGCCTGGCCTTACCGCCGGGCAAGGCGAATTCTTTTGTGTAGAGAAGAGGCTGGTCGGTGCCGTCAGGCGCGACTGGCCATTGCAAGGATTTATACCCCTCCATCCGTTCGTAGGTCACGCCGGCAAACAACGGAGTTAGAGAGGCAATTTCATCATAAATTTCAGACGGATGCTGGTAATTCCAATTGGCGCCTAAATGATTGGCGACGTCCTGGATGATGCGCCAATCGGGCCGGCTTTCGCCCAACGGTTCGAGCACCTGGTAAAGCCGCTGAATCCGCCGCTCGGTGCTGGTAAACGTACCTTCCTTTTCGAGGCTTGGGCTGGCAGGTAATATCACATCAGCAAACTGGCATGTCTTGCTGAAGAAGACGTCCTGAGCAACGAAAAACTCGAGCTTGGCGAGCCCATCCTGAACGAAGTTAGCGTTCGAATCAACCAGAGCGATTTCTTCGCCGAAGAC